>JAJDND010000056.1 GCA_022340885.1 Desulfobacterales bacterium
GCTGCTACATCGTGGTATTTTTTTCATTGACTTTGATGATTTGATATTTATTTTTACAGAAATAGGTTTTAAATCTTATTCAGTTCAACTCTTATGAATATTTGTAGCTACTTCTGATTCATCTTGAGACCTTTGAAAAATGTTCATTTTTGTTCAAGTTCAAGGAAGACGAAGATTTTAACCGAAGGAATACATTGAGTATTTTGAGGATCGAAATTTGAGTCTGACGCAGAAATTGGGCAAAAAGGGGCGTTTTTCAAAGGTCTCATCTTATCACCAGCCATAAGTAGTGTTATACACTTAATCGTGTATCATGTTGTATGAAGAAACCTAAAATAAGTATCTTGAACCCAGAACGGCATTCCATCGTTTGATAGAATGCTCGGTTTATTCCGTGTACGGTAGCGCGCGTATTGCGTCAGCCGGTCCCAAATTTACTAATCAAATTAAAAGGAGGAACTTGTCATGGCAAGAAAATATATAGACTGCAGGGATTACCCTCAAACCGACAAGCGGTGTTCGGTTGCCATATCGGCGGATTCCGACAAGGAGCTTTTGGAAGCCGTAGTTCAGCATGGCATTACCGTCCATGGTTATGCCGACACTAAAGAATTCAGAAATGAAATACTAAAAGGCATGAAAGAGGGCAGCCCGCCCGCTTAGATAATCGACTAACTTTTAACGGTTAATAACGATTCAGCTCTTTTAAAATTCGATTGTTCCAAATAGCAAATGGGAGGTTCAGTTGACACCTCCCATTTTTCATATCTGAAAAACACTTCTATTATTACTCTTTTTCATATTATGTCTGACAGAGTTGGCCACTATATCTTTCGTTTCTGCCAGTCCATGAATTCACTTGGACGGAGTCGGTAACGCGCAAAGTTCCCTTCGTGCAATGCAGCTATAATGTGTGCATCAGGCAGTTTGATATATTCTTAAAATATTATCATGAAATCGTTTCATGATAATATTAATGCTATCATGATCATAAAAGTGTTTGATGATAACATTAACGATATATGGATATTACCTGGTGGCGGAAAAAAGTCCGGCCTTGAAAAACTCCCGGTTCATGCGTGCGATATTGGCAATGGAGATTTCCTTGGGGCATTCGGCCTCGCATTCTCTTTCATTGGAGCAGTTGCCGAAGCACAGCGCGTCCATCTTGCGGACCATGGCCAGGGCCCGCCGGGCCGCTTCCGGACGGCCGTGGGGCAAAAGGGCCAGCTGGGAGATCTTTGCGCCCACAAACAGCATGGCCGAGGCATTGGGACAGGCCGCCACGCACGCGCCGCAGCCGATACAGGCCGCCGCGTCCATGGCCCTTTCCGCGACCTCCTGAGCAACCGGGATGGCATTGGCGTCCGGCGCACCCCCGGTGTTTACCGAAATATAGCCGCCCGCGATGATGATTTGGTCAAAGCCGCTGCGGTCCACCACCAGATCCTTGATCACCGGAAACGCCCTCGCTCGCCAGGGCTCGATCACCAGGGTGTCCCCGCTGGAAAAATGACGCATGTGAAGCTGGCACAGCGTGGTTCCCTTTTCCGGGCCGTGGGGCCGGCCGTTGACCACCGCACCGCACATCCCGCAGATCCCTTCCCGGCAGTCATGATCAAAGGCGATGGGGTCCTTGCCGTCCCGGGTCAGCTGCTCGTTGACCACGTCGATCATTTCCAAAAAAGACATGTCCGTTGAAATATTGCCCGCATGATAGGCCTCAAACCCCCCCTTGTCCCCGGGTCCCTTCTGGCGCCAGACCTTTAGCGTGATGTCGATTCCCTGGTTCACTTGTAGCTCCTTTGCGTCAGCTGCACATTCTCAAATACCAGCGGCTCTGCGTGCCGTTCGGGCTCCTTGTCGTCTCCCTTGTACTCCCAGGCCGCCACGTGACAAAAATTCTCGTCGTCGCGAAGGGCTTCGTTTTCCTCGGTCTGAAAGGCTTCGTTGAAATGACCCCCGCACGACTCCCGGCGGGTGTAGGCATCGGTCACCAGCAGCTCGGCAAACTCCAGAAAATCCGCCACACGCCCCGCTCGCTCCAGGCTCTGGTTGAAATCCTTATCAGAACCCGGCACCACCGCGTTTTCCCAGAACTCGCCCCGAAGCTGCCGGATCATCTCTTTGGCCTTTAACAGGCCGTCGTCGTTTCTCGACATCCCGCAGTATTCCCACAAAATGTGTCCCAGCTCCCGGTGAAAATCATCCACCGTCCGCTTGCCGTCGATGGACAGCAGCTTTTCCGTCCGTTCGGTGACGTAGTGCACCGCTTCCTTGAACGCCGGATGATCCGGGGCCACTTCCGGCCGGTCCATGGCCGCCAGATACCCGCCGATGGTGTACGGGATGATGAAATACCCGTCCGCCAGCCCCTGCATCAGCGCGCTGGCCCCCAGACGGTTGGCCCCGTGGTCCGAAAAGTTCGCCTCACCCAGCACGAACAGTCCCGGCAGCGTGCTCATCAGGTTGTAGTCCACCCACAGCCCCCCCATCACATAATGGCTCGCCGGGTAGATCATCATGGGCTGCTCATAGGGGTTCGAGGCCGTGATCTTTTCATACATCTGAAACAGGTTCCCGTACTTCTGGGCGATCACTTCCTTGCCGTCGCGCCTGATGGCGTCGGCAAAATCCAGATACACCGCATAGCCGGTCTCCCCGACCCCTTTGCCCGCGTCGCACTGGGCCTTGGCATTGCGCGAGGCCACGTCCCGGGGCACCAGGTTCCCGAAGCTCGGGTATTTGCGCTCCAGGTAATAGTCCCGTTCCGATTCGGGTATCTGGTTCGCCGGCCGCCGGTCGCCGGGCTGCCTGGGCACCCACACCCGGCCGTCGTTTCGCAGGCTCTCGCTCATCAGCGTCAGCTTGGACTGGTACGTGCCGTGAACCGGAATGCAGGTGGGATGAATCTGCGTGTAGCACGGATTGGCAAAATACGCCCCTTTCTTATAGGCCCGGTATGTCGCGCTCACGTTGGAGGCCATGGCATTGGTCGACAGGTAAAACACGTTCCCGTACCCGCCCGTGCACAGCACCACCGCATCGGCTGCGTGCCGTTCGATCTCGCCGCTCACAAGGTTTCTGACCACGATCCCCCGGGCCTGGCCGCTCACCACCACCAGATCCAGCATCTCCCGGCGGGCAAACATCGTCACACGGCCCGTGCCCACCTGGCGCATCAGCGAGCCGTAGGCCCCCAACAGCAGCTGCTGGCCGGTCTGACCACGGGCGTAAAACGTCCGCGACACCTGGGCACCGCCGAAGCTCCGGTTGGCCAGAAGCCCGCCGTACTCTCTGGCAAAGGGCACCCCCTGGGCCACGCACTGGTCGATGATGTGGTTGCTCACCTGGGCCAGCCGGTACACATTGGCTTCCCGGGACCGAAAATCGCCCCCCTTGATGGTGTCGTAAAACAGACGCCAGATGCTGTCCCCGTCGTTCTGGTAGTTCTTGGCCGCGTTGATGCCCCCCTGGGCCGCAATGCTGTGGGCCCGGCGCGGGCTGTCCTGGATGCAAAAATTCTTGACATAATACCCCAGCTCCGCCAACGACGCCGCCGCAGAGCCTCCGGCCAGGCCCGTGCCCACCACGATGACCTCGTATTTTCGCTTGTTGGCCGGGTTTACCAGTTTCAGCGCAAACCGGTGCTTGTCCCATTTCTCTGATAGCGCTCCCGACGGTATCCTGGCATCCAGCTCCATAGTTATTCATCTCCTGCCCGGTGTCCATGCATAAATGAGGATTTTTGTTCAAGATCAAGGCATGCGAAAAAAATAACCGCAGGCATATGTGTAATATTCCGAGTATTATTTTTTGAGCATAACACAGATATTGAGCAAAATAACCATTTATGCATGGACACTCTCTAAGTTAACAGCGACACGTATATCGGTATAAAACCAAACCCGATCCCCACCACCACGCTGAAGACCAGGCTCAACCCCCTCAAAAACGGTGTGTATTTCGGATGATTGGCCCCAAGGGTCTGAAACGCGCTCCAAAAACCGTGGCTCACATGCACCGCCGCAACCACCATCGCCAACATGTACACCGCCACATAACCCGGCTTGGAAAATGCGCTCGATACGATCTGATAGATGCTGGTGTGGGTCTTATCCACGAAATGAAAGTTCAACAGATGCATGATCACAAACAGCACTAAAATCACCCCGGTGTACGGCATGGTTCTCGACCCCAGGGTCCGGCCGCCGCCGGCCGTGTTCACCGCATACCGCGATGGGCGCGCCCTGAAATTCTGATAAAACAGCAGCAAACCCGTCCCCACATGGATCAGGGCGAACGTCAAAAGCCCCCACTCGAACACCGTCACCAGCGGGCCCAGGGCATGAAGATGCGCCGCATAAGAATCGAACGCGTCCTTGCCGGCGTACAGAGTCAGGTTCCCGGCCAGATGCAGCGTTAAAAATATGCAAAAACAAAGCCCCGTTACCGCCATCAGCAGCTTCTTTCCCACCGACGTCCATAGCGTTCCCGTCAGCCAATTCATCTTATCCTCCGATTCTTAAAAACTTCATGATCATATGACAAACAAGGTTAAGAAATTATTCCTTTTTATTTGAGCTGTCAACATAATTCTCAAGCCACCATTCATCCCATTCCGTCTCCAGGATACTTTGCGCCATTTCCCGACCGGTTTTGGTCTCTAGACGATTTAAGGCGAATGGAAGCCATTTTTGGGGTGGTTTATATCCGATGTCGGAGAGGGTTTTCAAATCCAGGATCAGTGCAAGTTGATCCGCATCGTGGGCCAGTCTGGACTCCATGGTCCGACGTTCATTAAATTCCGCCATTAATTCGGCAAGATCGGCGCCGAACGGCAAACTGTTGACAATTTGCTGTATGGCCTTATTTTCGTTGGCTGTCACATATTTTTTCTGGACATAATTGAGATCGCCGGTTTTGGCTTCCGGCAGATCATGCACCAGGCACATGGCAATCAAGCGGCAAGCGTCCGTCTCCGGTTCCATTTGCGCCATTACAAAGGCAATAAAGGCCGTACAGAAAGAATGTTCGGCCACCGATTCTTTGCCTGCACCCAGAAAATGAAAGCCCGATCTAGGGATTTTTTTTAAAATGTTTGCTTTAAAGAGGAGATTTGCGATATTCTTCATGGAAAATTCCTTAGCTGTAAATGCAATAACGACTGTTCAGGTTTCATTTGTATTTGCCGGTTGTTTCAAATGCAACCCCAAAATGAATGATTGCTTTAATTTCTTGACACCAAAACCGGGTTCATATAGTTCAGGAGCAACGCACTATTTATGGAGGGCATCATCCGCATTTCATGATAAAAAGATTTACTTTTCAAGAAATTATACCCTTTTATAACCCACGGAGTATTTAAATGAATTCGATAGACATAGACATATTCGCAATGGTAATGCATGCCGGTATAATGGTAAAATCCGTGCTGCTGCTTCTCTTGTTTTTTTCTGTTACATCATGGGCTATCATGATCATGAAATTTCGCTATATTAAAAAGGCAACCGCAGAATCTCATGAATTTATTGATTTTTTCTGGAAGAGCCGGAATCTTTCCAGTGCTTTTGCCAAAGCCAAACAGCTTCGCGGCAGCCCGGTTGCCAGAATTTTTCGCGTGGGGTATGCGGAGCTTAAAAATTTAAGTCGTTCCGGCACTTCGATAAAAAAAGAATCGAACCCTTCGGCGGGAACGGAGCAGGCATCGTTAAGTGCGCGATTTACCGGAACCGGGAATGTCAAACGCGCCCTGCGCAGGGCCATTAACAGCGAAACGACCCGCATGGTCAGAATGGTTCCCTTTCTTGCAACAACCGGCAACACAGCGCCGTTTATCGGGTTGTTCGGAACCGTATGGGGGATCATGAGTTCGTTTCACGGCATCGGCCTGAAAGGTTCAGCCAGTCTAGCTACGGTTGCTCCAGGGATTTCGGAAGCGCTCGTCGCAACGGCCGCCGGCCTGGCTGCCGCCATTCCTGCGGTCATTGCCTTCAATCATTTTATGCAGAAAATCCGAATCCTCGAGTCTGAACTGCAAAATTTTTCCGCAGATTTTCTAAATATCATCGAACGTGATATAATGGGTTGAGAAATTGATATAGTGTCAATCCATAAATAGGGAGAAATATCATGGCACTGGAAACCAACAGCGATCGCTTGATGTCTGATATTAATGTCACACCGTTTGTAGATGTAATGCTCGTTCTTCTGATCATTTTTATGGTCACCGCCCCCATGATGATGCAAGGCGTAGACGTTACGCTGCCCCAGACAACCTCTGAACCGCTGATCGCCAAAAAAGAGAACCTTATCATTACCATCAACACAAAGAATCAAATATTTATTAACGATTACCAAATCGGCTTGGATAATCTTCAAGAGAAACTGAAAAATATATTGGAAGGCCGGGAAAACCGCGAGGTCTATCTCAGGGCCGACCAGGACATATCTTACGGGTTCGTCGTCCGCGTAATGGCTGAAATAAAAGCCGCAGGAGTTGATAAATTGGGAATGGTAACTGAGCCGATTCATAAAAAAAAGAACGCCAAGCAATAAATCATGAACCAAAAGAGTTACCTTGAAAATTATCCGGAAGGCGAAGACGACCGCAGGAAATTTTTTTCGAATTTCGCAATTTCACTTTTCTGCCATGTGGCGCTATTCGTAATTTTGATGTTTGCACCCGGCTTTGCAACCAGCAGGACACCTTCTCTTGCCTATATAAATGTCGACCTTGTCACGATGTCTTCTCCCAAAACAACTTTGCCGCCCGCAAAAACCAAAAAACAGTCCTCGGCGGAAAATAAATCCGAAACGCCAAAAATTCCCGTAAAAGAAACGCCCGAACCGGTTCGCGAGACATCGGTACCGACTTCCCTGAAACCCAAAAAGATTAAGCAGTCCCTTAAAAAAAAGACATTTAAACCGGATAAAGTGGTTAAAAGCGCCATCAACCGGATTAAAAAAGACGTCGAAGATTCCAGGTCCGATGAAATCAAGAAAGCTATCGCCCGCATTAAAAATGAGATGGAAAAAGCCGGGCCGACCGAGCTGGACAAGCAGCAGGCTTCAGAAGGCCCGGGGGGCGGTGCCAATAGCAAAAAAGTTCTTGAACTTATTGATATATATCGGGTTGAAATTGCGTATCGAATTCAAAAAAATTGGGCATTTTCCGAACAGCTGGCGGGCGGGCAAACCGGACTCGAGGCATGGGTCGCCATTAAAATCGCAAGAACCGGCGAAATAAAAGACATTTGGTTCGACAAACGTTCCGGAAACGATTATTTCGATGAAGCGGCCAAAAATGCAATCAGGAAGTCAAACCCGCTCCCGCCGCTCCCAAGCGGGTATATGCGTCCATATGTTGAGGCCGGTTTTCATTTCACCCCTAAAGGTCTCGGTAAGTAATTTGAAATCTCAAAATTTCTATCCCCTCATGGCGGAAAAGAAATTTAATTTTAACGGTCTATTTATATCATAACGCAACATGTAATTGTTAAGACATTGGAAAAATGAAAAATTATTGGATTAAACTTTTTGGTCTGACATTGACCCTGTCTATTTTGGCTGCGCCGCGCGTGTATTCCGCTGGGTATGATTACATTGATATCACCAATCCTTTTTTAAAAAAAATTCCCATTGCCGTCCCCTTTTTTAAACCCATCTCCACCGACACCGCCACCGATCAATTATCGAAAAAAGCATCGGACCTTCTTGCTGAAACATTGGCATTTACCGGATATTTTGAAATCCTCAATCGAAAAGCTTTTCTTATCGGCCCCGGATCGGATGCCGCCGTTGCCAATGTCAATTTCCACAATTGGACCAGTATTGGTGCTGAGCTTCTCGTTACCGGAGCCGTACTGATCGAAAACAACATGATTGAAATGGAGCTTCGACTTTATGATACGTTCAAGGAAAAGCTGTTGGTGGGCAAAAGGTACAAGGGATATATCGATGATCAACGAAAAATCATCCGTCGATTCTGTGACGAAGCCATCTACGCCCTGACTGGGAGACGGGGTATTTTTGATACTGAAATTGCTTTTATTTCAACAAGTTCCGGAGTTAAGCAATTATATATCTGTGACTTTGACGGCTACAATCCCCGTAGAATTACACATACCAACAGTATTACCCTTATGCCTGCATGGTCATCGGATGGCAAATGGATTGCCTACACCTCTTATGCCAGAGGAAAGCCCGATCTCTATATAAAATTGTTAAAAGAAAAACGGGGTACCGTCATTTCTAAAACGGGTCTCAACATAACGCCGGCATGGCAACCCAATGAATTTGCCCTGGCGGCGACACTTTCGTTTTCAGGTGACCCGGAAATTTATTTATTGACCGGAGCCGGGAAAATTATTAAAAGATTAACCTATAATAAAGGTATCGATGTATCACCTGCATGGTCGCCGGACGGAAAAAAGATCGCCTTTGTTTCAAGACGGTCCGGTACGCCGCAAATTTACATTAAAGATTTGGGTACCGGTCAGGTCAACAGATTAACGTTTCAGGGAAACTATAATACCCAGCCCAGTTGGTCGCCCAGGGGGGACAAACTGGCATATTCCGGCATGGAAAATGGTCTTAATAACATTTTCCTCATCGGAATCGACGGCAAGGGGCCGATTCAATTAACGAACAACGAAGGCGACAATGAGGCACCGTCATGGTCACCGGATGGAAATCTTATCGTTTTCAGCTCAACCCGGGAAGGGCCTTCCAAGATTTATGTTATGACAAGTTATGGAACCGACCAAAGAAAGCTGCTCGATATGAAAGGGCAGCAATCCGAACCGGAATGGTCGCCAAGAATGACCGATCGATAAAATGATAGTCGCGGCAAAGACCATACAGCCCGCGTCCAATCGATTGCGATGGGGGAAATATTTGGTTCGGTTATTGTCGATAAATACACGAAATTCACCATCAAGCTGTTAAAAGGAGGCAAAAATGCGAAAAAAGTTTTGGATTGTTTTAGCTCTGACAATCGTTATTCCAGGATTTCTGTTCACTGCTTCATGTGCAAAAAAAGCGGTAAAAGAAGAAAGTATGGCTTCTCAACAGGCTGAAAATGAAGCGGCGATGAAAGCAAAGGAGGCGGCTGAAAAAGCGAAACAAGAAGAAATGGCGAAACAGCAAGCAATGGAAGAAGAAAACCTCAAGAAAGAAGCCATGATGAAACAAGAGGCCATGGATGCCTTTGTAAACGAGGATATCCATTTTGATTTTGATAGTTCCACCTTAACCCCCGAGGCACAGGATATTTTAAAGAAAAAAGCCCAGTGGCTCCTCAACAATCCGGACAAATCTGCAACCATAGGAGGTTACTGTGACGAACGCGGCACCACTGAGTATAACCTTGCGCTGGGAGAAAGGCGAGCGGCGAGCGCCAAAGCGTTTCTGGTCGATCTGGGCGTCCCCGCCTCGCGTCTGACCACGATCAGTTACGGCGAAGAACGTCCGGTAGATCCCGGTCATAATGAAGCAGCTTGGGCCAAAAACAGGCGATGTCACTTTGTCATAGATTAGTTGGACGTTTCATATTTATAAACCCATAAGAGATATCGGGACATTTGCCGGACAGTGCGATTATCCCGATATCCTTAAAACTCGTTGCTGCCATGGACAAACGTATTTGCATTCTCTTTTCGGTAATCATTCTTTTGGCCGGATGCGCGCTTCAGCGCGATGTCGTCACACTTGACGATCGTCTGGCTCAAGCGGAAAAGCGTTATTCCGAGTCGGAACTCAAGAACAAAAAGCTTGAAACGCAGCTGGATGAGGTCCGCAAAACCAACGAACAGTATGAAAAAGAACTCAGAAGCAGAACCGCCGGTCAGAATGCGGATATCGATCAGCTCCAGGATGAAATCCGAACATTAAGAGGAAAACTTGAAGAAACAGACTATTTATTGAAGCAGAAAATCACCGGGTTCGAAGAATTAGCTGAAAGAAGAGATCAGAAGCTGGAGAGCCTCGATAAGGCCACGAATTCAAATAAGGACCGTATCGTGCGACTCGAGCAGTATCTGAATTTCGATTCAACAACATCTGACCAGAAAAAAAAATCAATATCCGGGAAACAGAGCAGACATAAACTTACTGAAGAGCAAGCCTATCAGTCCGCAAAACAGGCTTATGACAAAGGTAATTTTAACGCCGCCCGGGAGGAATTTCAAAAATTCATAAAGGAATTCCCCAAGTCAAACAATGTCGACAACGCCCAATTTTGGATCGGTGAAACCTACTATCGGGAAAAATGGTATGAGAAAGCGATCCTGGAATACCAGAAGGTGATCGAAAAATATCCAAAAGGAAATAAGGTAACAGCATCACTTTTAAAACAAGGATTTGCCTTTCTGAACCTGGGGGACAAAGTAAATTCGCGTCTCATTTTATCGGAACTGATCAAAAAATATCCGAAATCAAATGAAGCGAAAATCGCAGAGCGAAAATTGAAAGGAATGACGCCTTGACAGGTTCGGAATCGATATTGGATGCCGGCTGTCGAATGCATGATATAACGCTTTCGGACGGCACCCCATTTATGTTTTTCGACACCACGCATCCAAACTGGTCTCGGCTATCAGCTTAGACCTGAGAGGGAATCGCGTGGCATGATAACAGTTATCGGTATAGACCCCGGTTTATCCGCAACAGGTGTTGGGATTGTCAGGGGAGCCGGCATTAAGGTTGACGGATTCTCCTTCGGCAGTATTCAAACCTCAAAAAATCTTCCACTAGCGAATCGCCTCGATCAAATTTTTTCAAATCTCGTTCGGATATTAAAAGATGAAAAGCCGGACCTTATGGTCGTGGAAGATGTGTTCTCCATTGAAAAATTTCCGAATGCAGGCATAACACTGGGCAAGGTCACGGGGGTAGTTCTTCTGGCAGGATGCCGATTGGAGATACCCGTTGTCGAAATTCCGGTTCGTGAATCCAAGCAGGTATTGACCGGAAACGGCAATGCAACAAAGGCACAGCTTGAAATGGCCGTACGCAGTTTATTAAATCTGGCCGCGCCCATTCGGCCGTATCATGCATCCGATGCCATGGGACTGGCGCTTGTCGGATTATTCCGTCACAATCGCAACGACTTAGAAAAAATGCCTTACAAGAAAAAGAGAACGGAATATAATGATCGGGTATCTTGAAGGAAAACTTTTAAAAAAAGGAGACGACCGGATACTTGTTCTGGCCAATCAGATCGGTTATGAAATTTTACTCCCGGCCTATGTCATGGATACGTTCAGGGCAAAATCCGTCGGGGATCACGTATCCCTTTATATTTATTATCATCAGACCGAGCGTCAGCCGAAACCGGTCTTGATCGGTTTTAACCTTGAGGTCGAAAAAGAATTTTTTCAGTACTTTATTTCTGTTGAGGCAGTCGGCGTCTTGAAAGCGATAAGAGCCCTGACCATACCCGTTCGCGAAATCGCGCGGGCCATAGAAGCAAAGGATGTAAGCAAGCTCAAGCGCTTAAAGAGCATCGGGGACAGGACGGCGCGTAAGATTATCGCGACACTTGAAGGCAAGATGGATAAATTTGCGCTGATTCAGCCGTCTCAAAAAGTCGAAACTCCCGGGACGGAAGATTTGTCCCAGCAGGTTTTTGATGTCCTTGTGCAACAATTGGGATACAAAACAACGGCAGCAAAGCAGATGGTGATCGATGCGATGAAGCGTAACAAGGCTATATCAACTCCGGAAGAACTTTTTGAAGAAGTATATCGCGGAGAAAACGCCGGAAGCTGACCCGGCGGCTATTGCCATTAGGCACGTGTGATAAGGTTATGGATAACATGTCGTCATATACTTCCGACAAGCAGGGTATTCTTACAGGGTCTTGCCTTCCGATGGATCAAGAACCGGAAATCCTATCCTTGCGGCCGGATCGGTTCGAGGATTACGTCGGCCAATCCGAGGTGGTTGAAGCCCTCAAGATCGCCATTGAAGCGGCATTACAACGCGAAGAACCGGTGGACCACATCCTCTTCCACGGACCTCCCGGCCTGGGAAAAACCACGCTGGCCCACATCATCGCCAATGAAATGGGGGGCAATCTCACGGCGACGTCCGGCCCCTCCCTTGAAAAAGGCGGGGATCTTATCGGTATTTTAACCCATTTGGAAGACAGAGATATTCTGTTCATCGATGAGATTCACAGAACGCCGAAAATCGTCGAAGAATTTTTGTACCCGGCCATGGAAGATTTTGCCGTCGATTTTGTTTTTGACAAAGGGGTCCATGCCCGCAGTCATCGCTACCGTTTGAGTCGTTTTACCCTGGTCGGCGCAACCACCCGGGTGGGGCTTTTATCCGCACCTTTGCGCGACCGGTTCGGTATTTTCAGGAGTCTCGATTTTTACAACGAAACGGATCTGTCCAAAATCATCCGGCGTTCGGCTTCTTTGCTTAAGGTCGCTATTGACGATGAGGGAGCAAATGAACTCTCGAGTCGATCCAGAGGGACGCCCCGGATCGTAAACCGGCTCTTAAAGCGTGTCAGGGATTATGCCCAGGTGCGCGCAGACGGCATGATTACTAAAAATATCGTCGAAGCGGCGCTGGCTTTGGAGGGCGTTGATGAAAAAGGATTGACCGATCTTGACCGCAGATATTTAAAAACCATCATCGAATTTTATAAGGGCGGTCCGGTCGGCATCGAAGCCATTGCAGCGACCCTTCAGGAAGAAACAGATACGCTGGTGGATGTTGTTGAACCCTATCTTTTAAAAATCGGATTTGCTACGAGGACATCTTCAGGGAGGAAGGCTTCAGAAGCGGCATACAAGCATCTCGGATTCGATTTTCAAAAAAGCATGTTTTAGTGATTGGCGATTCCGCAAATAATTGGGGTCGTTGTGGTTTCCGAACAGACGCTCCATGGATAATCTTTTTTTTAAACCGCATGAACTCGCGGCGAGGGATCGTAAGGGGAGAACAGGATATTATCTTTAAGATATCAATCGGTTAAATTCATCATTTTAATTTTTTTTAGAAACTCCATTTCGGAATGCGCCTGTTCTTTCCAACAGTACCTAAGCCGCTCAAACAGCATCCGATTTAAAAAAAAGATTATCCTTTCCGCTCTTATTAGGGATTTAGAAGAAAAACTCCCCGAGGGCTCAAATAATTAAAACTCGATTATGTCGATCATTACACTCCTGACAGACTTTGGGACCGAAGATGCTTATGTCGGCGTCATGAAAGGCGTCATCCTTTCTGTCAACTCATCTGCCGTAGTGGTCGATGTCTGTCATGCCGTCGATCCCCAAGACCTGGTTGGAGCCGCCTATCTCATAAACGCTGTTTACAGGTATTTCCCTAAAGGAACGATACATATTATCGTTGTGGATCCGGGGGTTGGCGGAGATCGCGCAATCGTTGCCGCCGGGCTGGCGGAACACGTTTTTATCGCACCCGATAACGGGGTTTTAACCCTTCTTATGGATGAAAACGATATCGATGGCATCGTTCGAGTCGAAAACCCCCATTTTTTTTTAAACGAGGTCAGCCACACCTTCCATGGCCGGGATATTTTTGCGCCGGTCGCTTCTCACATTTCCAAAGGCGTTCCTATCGATCAACTCGGCCGGCCCTTAAGTCCGAAAAATCTGGCTCGGCTGAATATCTCAAAACCGTATCTAACAGAAAAAGGGGAACTCATTGGAACAATCATTTCCATCGACCGCTTTGGAAACTGTATTTCGAATATTGATGAGAGCCGCCTCAAAGAATTTATTCAAAACAGCCCTGAAAAAACGCTTGAAATCAAAGTTGATAAAACAGTAATTAAAGGTTTGTCTCAAAGTTATTTAAACGTGACGCCCGGAAATCCTGTTGCCGTTATCGGAAGCTTCGGATTTCTCGAAATTGCAGTCAATTGTGGAGATGCCCGTCGCCGGTTAAAGGTATCAAAAGGCGGCGACGTAATGTTAAAATTAAGCGCCCGTTGAAAAACCCTTTAACGGGATTGGCATCCGGAACCCATATCTGGAGATATGCTGTGAATACCATCGCAAAAGATTTTTCCGTTATCGACAAAGAATTAACCGTAGACGGCACGATCCATACCCGTGGGAGGCTCATCGTGAAAGGTGTCGTGAAAGGAACGGTCACCGGAGATAGTATTGTCATTGCCGAAGAAGGATCCGTTTATGCGGATGTCAAGGTTGCCAGTATGACTATCGGCGGCACTTTTGAAGGAGAACTCAGAGCGTTAAAGGAATTGGTGATACTGGCCACCGGAAAATGTTCGGGTAAAGTTGTCTGCAAGGATCTGGTAGTGGAAACCGGTGCAATTTTGAATGCGCAAGTCACCAGTCTTTCTGCAAAAGGTTCTGATCTAACCATTCAAAATGATTTGGAAAAGGATAGTACACCCTAATGCTTAAAAAAATAATATCCGGCGGTCAAACCGGTGCGGATCAAGCAGCCCTTGATGTTGCCATTAAACTCGGAATACCACACGGCGGCTGGATTCCCAGAGGACGAATAACCGAAACCGGCATTTTGGATGATAAGTATAAACTCAAAGAGATGGAAACCTTCGACTATAATAAACGGACCGAACAAAATGTCATCGATTCGGACGGTACATTGATTATATCCCATGGCAGGCTCTCCGGTGGATCCGATTATACCCGGGAGATGGCCAATCTACATCATCGCCCTTGGCTTCACATCGATCTGAATAAAAGTAGTGCATTTCAAGCTGCCGAAAAAATCAAATCATGGCTCGCTGAAAATGAAATCGAAGTTTTGAACGTGGCAGGCCCCAGGGCAAGTAAAGATCCTGCGATATACCAGGCGACGGTTGATATCATTGAAACCGTTCTTTATCTTGATCTTGTCGATGATACCATGCACGCATCTTTAACCGGCACACCCAAGCGCCGCGCGCAATTGAAAAGAGAAGTCATGCCCGGTACCGTTGAAGAAGCTGCGGGTAAGCTCATGTTAAAATTATCTTTAAGAGACAAAACCATGATCGCAAATATCCCCAAAGACAAATTGGCGGATCTTTATCCCTCCCTCAAAGCCAATCTGCAAAACGAAATCGGTTTGTGGCTGACCAACGAGTCATTGTTGGATTCATGCCGTTTAACGGCCGTCGATGAGCATCTGGATGAAGACGGCGCTTCTCTGATTATCGTCAGGGCATTATGGGAGAAGCTGCAAAAAACAAATGTACTAAAGATTGTGAGATAGATGAAAAATGATACGGCACATTGTTTTTATTTGTACCGGTAACATATGCCGGAGTCCCATGGCAGAAGGCTTGATGCGGGAGAAAGCCCAAAAATCAGGCCGCCGTGACCTCATCGTATCATCCATGGGCACCCATGGCCTGTATAATTCCCTGGCCACCGAGTACGCCCAAAAGGTGTGCACAGAAGACGGCGTCGACATATCATTCCATAAAGCGCGGTATCTGATGGGTGATGAGCTGGAAAAAGCGGATCTTATTTTATGCATGGAGCCCGTTCATATCAAATTCGTTGAGACGTTTTTCCCCTGGTCCCGCAAAAAAATATTCCTGCTTGGGGCCTGGCCGGACAAGGCCACCCGAAAAAGTGCCATCCAGGACCCCATGGGCGGTTCATACGAAAAATACCAACAGGTATTCGACCTAATCAAACATCACATCGAACGCATTTTCCCCCTGCTGTAAACGAATCCCCTCGCAAGCGGTTTTTTTCTCCCTCTTTTCTATTTTCTATTTCCGCTAGCCTATCTACTCTTTCCGCTTTCCTGTTTCCAGTGGCGCGCCATGAGAGGGAGACGTTTTCGCCAGAATTTGCTCCATGCACTCTTTCAATGGCTTTCCGGTGTCCACACGAACATGCATCACATCCCTTAATTCGTTTAAAGGTTCAAACCGCTTCCTGAAATCTTCATAATGGTGGTACCGGGCATCTGAAACCGGATATCCGGACTCACGCTTTAAAAGACGCTCTTTAATAATATTTTCTTTCAATGCGCATTCGACAAAGATAATGTTTGCGTCAATGTCATTTGCCATTCGAACGGCCTCAGCGCGATATTGTTGACGGCCATATGTCGCGTCCAAAATAACAGATCTACCCTGTTCAATTTCTTCCTGGGCCGACAGAAGAAGCCTCCCATATGTGAGCGCGCTGGCGCCTTTTGAATAAATGCCTGTTTCAAAAGGCATATCTGATTGATCTTCGGGTTTCAGACCATACAGTTCTTTTCGGATCACATCGGATTGAAATGCCCGGATACTCAAAATCCTGGAAAGTTCCCCTGCGATTGTGCTCTTGCCCGAACCCGGCATTCCGCAGACCACCCAGAGCGTAGGTCGTGTGAATCGCCGGGCGTATTTATAGGCGAGATCCAAGTATTTGCGAGTTTCCGTGACGAGTTTTTTTCGATGCTCTTTTTCCAAATCACCTTCGTGAAGACGGATACAATTCACCTTGCACCTTACAAAAGCCCGGTAGCATTTATAAAAAACAATAAGGACGAATACATCCGGATCTTGCGCTTGTTTTGCATAGGTATCGAGCAGATCATCGGCAATCCGGGGAAAACCTTCATAATCAAGATCCATTGCCAAAAACGCCAGATCCGATGCAATGTCCTGAAATCTGAAACGTTCATTGAACTCAATACAGTCAATGATCTGAATCCCTTCATCGGTAAAATAGATATGTCCGGTTCTCAAATCGCCATGGCAGTCCCGAATCTTTTTGCTTTTGACCCTATTGTCAAAAAGTTCTTTTTTTCTATGCAAAAAGGATAATGTGGTGGATCTGACAATCTGAAATATCTCTTCATCAAGGATTTCTCCGGCAAACATGATCGTCTGCCGAAAGTTTTCCTGGCAATTTGCAAGAACGGTCCCCCAAGCTCCGGATGCGTGAATCTGCTCGACGGATGGACTTTGGTCATAAAACCGCGCAAGAATAACGGCAAGCTCTCTGATAAGGTCTTTTTTAATCTTTTTTCTTCTCAGCATGTTAAGCATGGAACGCTCCGAAGGAAGTTGTCGCATTTTCACGGCATACTCAACGGGAATGCCTGGTCCGTTCAAATGGTATTTGCCGTCTTTAAGATTGATGGACACCACATCAAGATAGACATGGTGAGACAGACGTTTATTCAGGATCACTTCCTGGCGGCAGAAATAAGAGCGACTTTTTAAAGTCGTGAAATCGAGAAAATCAAGATTGACGGCCTTTTTTATTTTATAAACATAGTCGCCGGTCAGAAAAACATGAGAAATATGCGTTTCTCGCTGTTCTATATCGCCCACGGGGTGAGGATAGAACTCCGGCCGACCCATTGCTTCAAATATTTGAGCTTGATGATTCATCTTCATTTCAATTGGGTTCTTAATTACCCATATCGACTGCGATATTCATGCCAGATTTTGAAAACACGACAATGTATACAACTCCCGGATAAAATTGAATTATTAAAAGGAAGAAGATCAAATTACATTGAATTTACAAATACATATGATGTCAGATTTTTTTACGAATTGTAAAGGAAAAATCCGTTGTCTTTTTTTATCGTATTTTTAATAATCTTAAAATCTTAGTACTTTCCAAAATAAACAGGTGTGCAGTTGCCACAGTTTACAAAGGTTTTAAGATGAATATTGACCATAACTGCAAAGATCGATAAGAGATAGCAGTGATGCTCGTTTGGTACAGTTTTTGCTTTTTTTATAGAAGCCATCTCAAAATTCAGATTTTCGGTCGAGATCAAGGCGAAGCCGAGAATCAACCCGCAGATATACTCGAGTATGTCGAAGGCTTGAGACGAGGGCTCAACGCCGATATCGGATGAAAAGACTTTTTTGAGATGGCTTATAGTTAAGGTGGACTCAATTCGGGATCTATCCTTTTCGCAAGCAGCGTATCCATCATAGGAATTATAATAACCATGGATTCTTTCAAAAACCTGTGTCTTTTTCATACGCTTGATGGGCTTAGTGACGGTCTTACCCACTTTTCCGGGCCGAGTCGGGCAGCGCTCATTTATGCCATCGAACCTGCCGACCCAATTCGCGTCTACGATCCACAGCATTTATTACAGGGACACGAACCCATATTGAAAGAAATTTATTTAAAATCGAATCAATGGCGCGAGGATGTTGAAGAAAAAGTCCTTGAAAAGACGCTTTCAGGATATATCCACGCCCAAAAGAACCTCCAACTTGCGGGACTGATTTCCTTCGGCGGCCGTTCGCGTTCGGTTTTTTATCAGATGTGGTTTACGGAGCATCATCCTGACATGTGTTCCATCGGCCCGACTGAATGCTGGCTGGAGCATGCCGTCTGGCTGCTTTCTCATGATTTTGCTACCGGAGATTACTTATACACAAGGACCTCCGGCAATGTCCTTCGGGAATATGCTACTCATGCGGTTCGGGATTACATTATCGACCAAATGAACATTATTCTGGGCTGGGATACTCAGGTACGAATATATCCTATATTGGACGCCATCCTCGGTATTTCCAAAACCCGTGAGGAAAAGGCCTGGCCTTTGGGTGAATTGACGTTTGTTGAACCTAAAGACACTTTAGAAATGGAATTTTTAGCCCGCTTTCCCCTGTTGGAACAGCCGAACCTTAATAAATTCAAACATGTTCGCAAGCTGCTTCAAAGTGTTGAGAATTCTGAGAGGAAACTGATCTCTGACGGTAAAACCATCGTTGGAATCTCTGCCGACACCGAAAAGACCTTTAGAATCACCGCTGATTTCAGAGGTGAATACGGTTTTTTGAGCATAAATGATAATCGGGTGTGCAGTTTTGCAGATGGCAGTTTTCATTCTACGACACGTCAAGCCAAGTTGGTGGAAGTGGAAGAAGCCTTGCTCGAATCGAATCTGGCTTTTGCTGCCGGACAAGAACTTTTTCAGATTATCTCCCGAATTGTGCACACTGCTGAAAGAGAAAAATACGGTTGCACGCTGGTTATCGATTTTAATGACACCCCCATAGAAATTGCAGGACAGAAATCAGAACAGGCACTCGATCTTAAAGAAGAGCGATTTCTAAAGCTCTCGGAATCCCTGGCAAAGCTGGACGGGGCACTTCATATCGGGGCGGACCTGAAACTTCACGGGTTCGCCTGCCTTCTGGACGGTCTCGCCGTTCCGGGCGAGGATCGGGCCCGGGGTGCGCGATTCAACTCGGCATTGAGGTTTACAGCCATACATGCAAATCTTATTATTGTGGTCGTTTCCGTTGACCGCCCGATTTCGGTCATCAAAGAAGGCCTGGAATTGAACGCCCAGTGCGAATGGAAGCCCGTCCCGGGATGTATCGAGCCGCCGCCGACACTTGAAAGCACGGTATAGTATAAGCAATGAAAAAATCTAGAAATGGTTTCAAAACCTTCAATCGGGTTTAAGGTCAAAGCGGACTGAGGCGGCCAACCGCAGGAATATGGGGAATATTTCGAGGATTGGCCGTCTCAGTCCAACACAGAGATTGAGTCCGAGGGGAGGTTTTGAAACCACTTCTAATCTGATGCGCATAATACCTTCCGTCTTGATATTCGGGCTAAAACGTTTTATAAACAACCAAATATATTTTGGGGTAAAAAGAAACGATTAAATAACAGAATCAAAAAGATACGCCATGCAAATAAAATCAAAACTGCCCGATGTGGGTGTCACCATCTTTACGATCATGTCCAAACTGGCAAACGATCATCATGCCATCAATCTTTCCCAGGGTTTTCCGGATTTCGGCACCCACCCGGGTCTCTTGACCCTGGTTTACGAATCTATGCGCGCCGGCCACAACCAGTATGCGCCGATGCAGGGTGTAAGAGACTTGCGGGAACGGATTTCGGAAAAAGTATCGGAACTGTATCTTGCCGATTATGATCCGGATTCTGAAATTACCGTGACATCCGGCGCCACAGAGGCATTGTTTGCGGCCATCAGCGCTGCGGTTCACCCGGGGGACGAAGTCATCGTTCTCGAGCCGGCCTTTGATTCATACGTGCCGGTGATACAGCTCAACGGCGGCATTCCGGTGTATGTTCAATACACGTTCCCGGACTGCCGGATCGACTGGGACGATGTCCGAAATGCCCTGTCTGCCAAAACCCGGCTCATTATTTTGAATTCACCCCATAATCCCACCGGTGCCGTATTTACGGAATCGGACATCGCCGAACTCAAAAACATTTTACGCGACACGGAAGTGTTGATTTTAAGCGACGAGGTCTACGAGCATATCATCTTTGACGGTATCCGGCATGAAAGCGTCTGCCGGTATCCGGAACTCCGCCAAAGGAGCTTTGTGGTCAGTTCCTTTGGGAAAACTTACCACACCACCGGTTGGAAGATCGGATATTGCCTGGCACCGGCGCCGCTGTCCAAAGAATTTCAAAGAGTGCATCAATTTTTAACCTTTGCATCCAACACGCCGATTCAATATGCCTATGCCGAGTTCATGAAAAACAAGGAGATTTATTTGAGCCTGCCGGCATTTTACCAGCAAAAACGAGATAAATTTTTATCACTCATCCGAGATTCCCGGTTTAAAGCCGTTCCCTGTTGCGGCACTTACTTTCAAATGCTGGATTATTCGGCGATTTCCGATGAATCCGATGTTGAATTTTCAAAAAGGATGACTATAGAAAACGGCGTGGCGTCGATTCCGCCTTCGGTTTTTTATCACCGCTGCGTCGATCATAAAGTGCTTAGATTTTGTTTTGCTAAAAAAGACAAGACCCTTGAAAAAGCTGCGGAGAGATTATGCAGGATTTGAAAGTCACATTGATTCAAAGTGAACTGGTTTGGGAAGATATTGATGCCAACCTGAAAGAATTCGATGCCCGGATAAGCGCCGTCAAAGAAGACACCCACCTTGTCATACTGCCGGAAATGTTTTCCACCGGCTTCAGCATGAATGCCGCCGTCCTGGCACAGGACATGGACGGGTCCGCCGTTCGATGGATTCAAAAAAAATCAAAGGATTTCAACTCGGATATCGTCGGAAGTATCATCATCGATGATAACGGAAAATTTTATAATCGCCTGGTCTGGGCAAAACCGGGCGGGGATCTGCTGACTTACGACAAAAAGCATCTCTTTCGAATGGCGGGTGAAGAAAAAATTTACAGCGCCGGAAGCAAAAATATTACCGTCGAATTAAACGGCTGGAGGATCAGGCCGTTTATCTGTTACGATCTTCGGTTTCCGGCCTGGACGCGAAATATGAAAAACCAATATGATGCGGCCATATTTATCGCCAACTGGCCCGAAAGACGCGCAGGGCACTGGAAAACCCTGTTGCAGGCCAGAGCCATCGAAAATCAGTGTTATGTTGTCGGCGTCAACCGCGTCGGGACGGACGGAAACGGCCTGGCTTACTGCGGAGATTCTTCCATCATCGATCCATGGGGAACAGTCGTTTTTCAAAAAAGCAGCCATCCGTGTACGTACACGGCTCAATTATCATATGATCTTCTAAAAAGATGCCGAGAAGATTTTCCGGTATGGATGGATGCGGATCATGATGCCCTTGGCTTATCCTAATGGAGCGCTCGTTCGGGAAACACTCCGACCCCTCATCCTAATTCCCATTCGATTTGATCGAAGACATCCTCGATCTGATACAGGGTTTGGTCGGCTCCGGCCAGGTTCCAATCAGCAATATGCGCTTCAGTCGCCTTGTGAAGATTGCGGAGGTTGTCTTTGTAATTGAGCAGAATTTCTCTAAAAGAGGGGTTTCCTTCCGCGTCGTAAAGAAGCCTGTCCACTCTTCCCGCGATGTCAAAGAGCGAGAAGTCTTGCCCGGTCCATTTCTCATCAAGAAAACTCAAGGCTTTGGCAAACTTCGGATAATCCGCTTCCAGACCCTTTTTATGATAGGAACGGACATGGACGGTTAATTGCATGTATTTGCTCATGGTCTTTCTTCTCCTTTAAATGGCTTTTTGACCGGTAACCAGCATGCGATGATTCATGAAGCCATAATCACCCGAGCATTTATGCGGCGAGAAACCGGTACGAACGCCGACCTTCTCGAATCCGGCCGCTTGCATTAGCGCTGAAAGGGCTTGCGGTCTGTAAAGCCGAATGGCATAGTTTTGATCTCGGATGAGTCCTTTTTCTTTACTGAGGATCATTTCTCTGGCGTGAATCGCATGTTTTTTGAGTTTTCGCCGGCGACATACCACCGTATCATCGCCGATTTCATGCCAGGCACTGGCGCTGAAGGTACGTTTGATGGCATCTCCGTCCGCCACGTCAGCCAGAAACCATCCGCCTTTCCGAAGCAGTCGAAAAGCTTCTCCCATAATCCGCTGGTCGGCATCGGGCTTTTGAATATATCCCAATGAATTTCCCATGATAAAGATATGATCGAAACTTTCATCTTGAAATCCTGCATCTCTGGCATCTCCCAGGACAAGATTTAGGGCGACATTGTATTCGGTTGCTTTTGCTTTGGCCAGATGTATGAGGCGTTGAGAATAATCGAGAACCGTGCATGATGAAAATCCCCGGGCGAGCAGTTCAAGGCTGTGCCGTCCGTGCCCGCCGCAAAGATCCAATATTCTGCTGTCGTTCTGTATGGGAAGAAGCTCACAAATCACATTCACTTCGAGTCGTGTAATGTCTTCATCGCAAACCGTTCGCGCATCGGTGAGGAGATAGATATCGTCAAACAGCGTTTTCCACCAGTCAGGATCGACCTTGATATCCACTGCGATCTCCTTATGAAGTATTTGGATGTGCGCCGAAGCTGAAAAGGCCGTCGGATGCAATAATCGCCGGCGCTCCGGCCCAAGGATCCATCCGGGCGATTTCAAGCTCTTCTTCCTCGATTTTTATAATGTCATCGAGCTCGCCGGAGAGCCACATCTTTTCCAATGTCAGGCAGTCCGACCATAATTGAATGCAATAGTCTTCCAAAGCTTCAAGCTGAGAAGCGGTGACGACCCGCGGCCTCAACGCGATCTTGATGGGGCCCAGCAAATAGGTAAACTCATGTTCCAGTGCCATTTCCCGCTGGATTTGTTCGACCTCTGAAACAAGATCATAATCCATGCTCAAAACGGCGTCATTGATCCGTTCAACGGCTTCCCGAACCGCCATGTCCGATTCCAAAACAGCCAGCGGTTGAACACCGCCGCCACTCCCGACATTTGTAGGAACACCGCCATAGCGTCCTAAAAATCCGAAAAGACCTTTATCTCCCATCAGACAGCGAAAGTCTGTCTGGCATTTTTCCAGAGCTATTTCGCCGTCTTTGAGGACAGGTATTACTTCCGCCCATAAATCAAGTGGAACTTTCTTTTGAACAATATAATTCTTCTCCGTCAAGGCAAGAGCGATGGCCTCATCCGGATCAGGATCGACCGCACCTACCCGAACACCTTTTCCTGAATATCCTCTTTCAGGCTTCAATACGAGACCCTTCCAATTCAAACGGGTCCACTCGATAAGATCATGGATCGTTTCGTTGTTCGGCCCCTGGGTCTTTCTGGAATAGAATTGACGGGTCCACGGCGTTCTTTGCACGATACCGTTGTGGAATCTGTTGCTTGAGGGACCTGTAATAACCTCGAACATACTCTTGACGTTGATGGGTTCAGTGCCCCGGGGATTAATGACTCGCCGCTCCTTGACCGCCTGCAATACCGGACTCAAATCGTGCTTTCGGTGAAGGGCCAGAAGAACATCCGTATTAAAATCCATAAAGATGGTCGAAACCGGTTGCCCCTTCCAGCAAACACGGCCGTTCTTGAGATCCAGATCCTGAGGCGCCATCAACGCTCCGGATAAACCGTCAATGGCATCGAGCCTTTTGGCCAGGTTTTTGTTTTCAGTAACGTCTTCAAGGGTCTCTTCTTCGGCCACGACGGCGATGAGACCGGCATTTCGGCCTTCCCGGGATCGATGCGCATTAACGAGCATCTCGACGAATCCATTGACGGGAAACAAACACGGGTGGTCAAAGTCCAATTTTACATCGATGGGATGAATATTGTTTAACTTCGACCATACAGCCTTTCCGATGATCTGCGTCACCCGCTGATAATCCCATCCACCGGGACTTCCAAGATTCCATTCGGAGTGGTATCCCAGAAATTCTTTCATTTGCTGTTCCTCTTTTATGGAAAATCCTAAAAAAATCATTTTCCGGAAGGTTGTAAAATAGCTTGCAGTCTTTTTTCGATCCAATGGAAGGGAAGCTCTCCGCCTTCCAGCAAGAATGTATGAAACGCCTCGTCACCCATCCGGGTGCCGTAAGCTTTCTTCAACCTCATAATTTCATAACGCCCTAGACTGTAACACAACTGATACCCGGGATTCAATTGGAAACGATGGATCTGTCTGACAGCTTCCCGGGTGCTGAATCCTGAAGTTGTCAGCAATTCCACAGCATCCTTTTTGGTGATAAAGCCCGCCGGCAGACCGACATCAATCTGACATCGAGCAGATCTCCACAACCTGCGCTTATGGTCAACCAGATACTCCATGGGATCCTTGATATAGTTTTCCCGCGCCAAAAGCGTTTCAACGTAATACGCCCACCCTTCATAGAACAAGGGTGATTCGATCTGACGCCGAACAGTATTTGTCAACCTTCTTCGCTTCGAATCCAAAAGATGGTGTCCCGGAATGGTCTCATGGGCGGTTAAGAATTTATATTCACGAAGAAGTCTTTTTTTAAGACGTGTGTTTTCCTTAAGATCTTTTTCGTCGAACTGGTCCGTGATGTAAAAGAAACTCGTCTCCCTTGGATCGGAACTGAAAGCCGCTGCAAAAGAGGCCGAACTTCGAACCGATTTCAGATACTCCGGCGTCGTCACAATTTCAAGGGGTGAATCCAGTTCGTCTTTTTTGAAACCGCGCCGACCGAAAAATTTTCGAAGTCGTTCGGTTTCAAGCCGGTATAAAGAAAATGTGTCCTTTTCATTCACGTCCGGATAAAAGCCGTGATACAATCTCTGCCATGACGTGTCGGGGTTTATCTTCGATTGAATTTCTTTCAGTTTTTCGAGCGTATCCTGCCACTCATCCACGGCAATTTGAAACACTTCCTCTAAATCCCTATCCGATGAGAAATGGTCCTTTAAACTGGAATGAAGAGATATTGTGGAAAAGTGTTCGTCCGGCACCGGATGGATCGAATCGAAAAATTTCTCGAAACCCCTCAGCGCATCAAACGTATCTTGAAGGTACGGCAAAAAAGGTTTGTCGCCCTGTGCCGAAAGCGCTGGCACCGCATGCCGCAGATACTGCCGACCGTCGTTAAACATGGCTTTGGCCGAATGGTAATAACTTTCCGGCACCCGGTCCAAATTACAGGCCGCCTGATTCAGGAGCCTGGGAATCGATGACATCCGTTCAAAAATTCGTTCCTGCCGTTCCCCTGGATCGTCGAACGGCTTATTGAACGCGTGATCGATGCCGATGAAGATGATCTTCAAATAAAGCAAAGGATTGTGGCGCCAGACCCGATTCTGCTTCAGTTCAATGGCGATCCCTTTTGCATTGGCGTTTAACAGCTCAAGGTCGATGGTCTTTTCGAGATCTGTTTCACCTGCGCGAAGACGGCTGAATTCCCGGCAAAATACGTCTAACTGGTCGACACATTCATCTATGGCAGAAGCGTCGAGATCCTCCAATCGATGATAATATCCCGCGGCATCTTGTGCCCTGGGAATAAAGTGGAATTCATCACTGGCGCACATCACCGGAAAACGGCGGGCCAGATAATTAAAGTAACTTCGGGATAGCTGCGTGAGTGGGGTGTTCATGACGGGGTATCAAGTTAACCCGTAGAAGTGGTTTCAAAACCTCCTCCCGGGCTCAATCTCTTCGTTGGACTGAGGCGATCAATCCTCGAAATATCCACGATATTCCTTCGGTTGGCCGCCTCAGTCCGCTTTGACCTTAAACCCGATTGAAGATTTTGAAACCACTTCTAAATATTGTGGATGACATTGACGAATTCCATTTTTTCGCGAAACCCTCACCGTTCATCGATGGGAATGTATTGCATCTCCTTGGGACCGGTATAAATCTGCCGGGGCCGGCCCAGTTTCCATTTCGGATCGTCAATGCTCTCTTTCCATTGAGCGATCCATCCCGGAAGGCGGCCGATGGCGAACATCACCGTAAACATGTTGGTGGGTATGCCCATAGCCCTTAGCACAATGCCGCTGTAAAAATCGATGTTCGGATACAGGTTGTGTTCGATAAAGTAATCATCTTTTAACGCCGCTGCTTCGAGTTCCTTTGCGAAGTCGAGCAAGGGATCCTTGATGTTGAGCTTGGCCAGCACCTTGTCGCACATTTTTTTCATTATTTTGGCCCGGGGATCATAGGCCTTGTATACGCGGTGTCCAAACCCCATGAGGCGAAACGCGTCTTTTTTGTCTTTGGCCCTTTCAATGGCCCGGCGAAAGTTCCCGCCGTCTTTCTGAATATCGGAAAGCATTTCGATGACCGCCTGATTGGCGCCGCCGTGCAAAGGGCCCCAGAGGGCTGCGATGCCGGCTGAAATAGCGGCATATAAATTGACTCTCCCGCTCCCCACCAGCCGAACCGCCGACGTCGAGCAGTTCTGTTCATGATCGGCATGAAGAATCCAAAACACATTCAATGCCTGAACCAGATCTTTATCCATGGGATAGGGCTTTACCGGGGTGTCGAACATCATGTTTAAAAAATTGGCGCAATAGGACAGGTCGGGTCTCGGATAGACCACTTTATGGCCTCTGGATATTTTATAGGACATCGCGGCCATGGTTCGAACTTTGGATAACAGGCGAATAACGGTAATGTTAATCTCCTCTCCAAAGGCCGGGAGTTCCGGATAAAAGCTTCTCAAAGCATTGACCATTGCCGACAGGATGCCCATGGGATGAGAGCCCCTGGGAAAGTTCTGATAAAAAATTTGCATATCTTCATGAACCAGAGAGTGGTCGTTGAAGAGCACCGAAACCTCGTTGAGTTGCTCCCGTGTCGGCAATACCCCGTTAATCAATAAATATGCGGTTTCAATAAAGCTCGAATGTTCCGCCAACTGTTCAACCGGAATGCCGCGATACCGTAGAATCCCCTTTTCCCCGTCCATGAATGTGATGGAGCTGGTGCAGCTTCCGGTGTTGGCATATCCCGGATCCAGTGTAATCAAACCGGTCATTCGTCGCAAATTTGAAATGTCGATGGCCTTTTCCCCTTCACTGCCGACGACAACGGGGAGTTCGTATGTTTTCCCGTCAATGATTAGTGTCGCTTTTTCCATCATGTCCCGCCTTTGAGTGAAATCCGAATTATCGCTGTCCTGTTGAATAGTCGGTAATATTAACACTGTCATAGAGCTCCTTTTATAGATATTATATTATTATCATATCAGAAAGATGCATCCCAGTTCCGGATGATTTCGGGCCATTTTGAAGCCTTAATTAAAGCATCGGTACTCCCGCTTCGGTCATCTATATGGGAATGGCAAAAGCTTTTTTATACACAAAGAATGCGCCAACGTCAAGAAGCCAGTGAATGCCGTTAAAAGATATTTAGAAGTCATCTCAATTTTGAGACGGCTTCTAAAAACTATCAATTGCATGAACGCGTGGGCTGTGGTAAATTTACATGCATGTCATTCAAAGAAAATCTTTTAAAAAAAATTAAAATACATCAAGCAGCCAAACAAGTTGCTGCGTCCATCGGTCCCATAGACAGCGGCCGTAAGATAGATAAAAGAATCATGCGCGAGCTCCTTGAAACAGCGGGTTATCATTTTCAAAAAAAGCGGGATCTCGAACTTTATATCAAAGATGTCGAAGCTGAAAAGACCCGAATCGTGGTTCTTGACAATGATCTGACGATTTACAACACGTCCGTATATGACGTGGCCATGCGCAAAAGCCCTACTGTCAAAGAGATGATGAATCCTTTCAATGTTGTCAAAATATTAAAAGACACCGATGTGGTAATGAGTAAAAAGGAAGATTCCGTCAAAGCCATTGAACAAGAATGTATTGCCAGTCTGGACCTTTCCTTCACCGCAACGGATATCGATGACATCGTCGACGACGGCCGGGTTTCTCTGGATAACGCTTACGCCGACGGCGTCATCGAATGTATGGATCTTTTTGCGGAAATCCTAAATTATCGTTCCGCACCGGCAGCCTTGGGCATCCGTCATCACAAGATCATTGGAAGACTTGTCCGGAAAGAAACGGGAGAAGATCTCTTCGGTCCCATGGTCCTTTACAGCCTGATACATAATACTTTAAAACTGGTGGAGCAGCAGGTCGGAAGCTACGACAAGGGAAATATACAATTTATTCAAAATGTCGCAGAGGGAAAGGAGACCGCTGCCATGGAAGGTCCGGATGTCTTTCAATATCTCAGATCCGCTGCCTTAAGATTAAGTGGAATCGGATAATTGGCGGGTCCGGAGGTTTTTTAAATATGAACAAACAAATTGTGCCGTCAGGCACATCCATTGTCGGCGGTAAAGAGGAAAAAATCCTTGAAGCCTATCTGGGAAGCTGCGTAGGGGTAACCCTGGTTGATCGCCGGGCTGAAGTGGGTGGATTGCTTCATCTTCTTTTGGCCGAGGCCCCGGGATCCGATCGACATTTTAATCCTGAAAATTATGCCACCAGCGGAATGCCGCATTTTTTAAATAAATTGATTGATGCAGGTGCTTCAAAAGAAAACCTGGAGGCCTGCATGGCTGGAGGCGCTCTTATCGGCCCGGTATCAGACGTGGATCTGTCACTTGATCTCGGGGGACGAATTACTGAAAACGTTCAATTTTTTCTCACTGAACATAAAATTCCCATCATTGCAACCGAAACCGGCGGCTATTCCGGACGTAAAATGAACCTCGATCTCTCTCTCTTAAAATCCTCCATCGAACCGACGTGGCAATTCAACAATCCATCCGGAAAGCCGGTTCAAACCGATATTGTTTTCGATATCGATGAAGCGATTCATCGCGCGAAACCCATACCCCAGGTAGCGCTTAGAGTCATCCGATTGATACACAATGAAGATTATTCAATAAAAGAAGTCGGGAGTGAAATCCGGCGGGACCAGGTCATCAGCGGCAAGATCTTAACGCTCTGCAACTCTACATTCATGGGACTGAAAACAGTGGTGGACTCCATTGATCGGGCACTGGTATTGGTAGGAGAAAAGCGGTTGTTAAAACTTGTCGTTACAGCCTCCGCCCAATCGCTTTTTCCGCAATCCCTCCAAGGCTATTCCCTGTGTAAAGGGGGAATTTTCTATCATGCCGTCGGAACTGCCACGGCGGCCCAAAAACTCGCCGAGATCACCAAGAAGGCAGCGCCCGATGTCGCCTATACCGCCGGTCTTCTGCATGATATCGGAAAGATTCCTCTGGACCAGGAGGTGGCGGCAAACGCCCCGTTTTTCTATCGATCTACCCAGGAAAAAGGCAATGAATTGTGCGAGATAGAAAGATTAAAGTTCGGTATCGATCACACTGAAGCCGGGATGCGGTTGGGAAAACTTTGGAAGCTGCCGGACAATCTGATCCATGTCATTGCCAACCATCACCGGCCTGAAGCTTCAGCCGAAAACTTAGAACTCGTCACGATCGTGTATCTTGCCGATTTGTTGATGTCAAAATTTCAGCCCTGCTACGAACTGGAGCAGATTGAAACGGAAAAATTGCCGGACAGACTGGATTTATTGGGCCTGAATGCCGGTGATTTTCCGGCGTTGATCGACCGAATTCCGAAAAACATATTCCAATCCTCATTCATGCCGATCTGAATCTACCCCGGTACGCTTTCCAACCGAAACATTCATCGTTGAAAATATTAATCTGAATCTGGATGAATAGGTTCCGCATTCCCCGGAGCAGGCGCCGAGATCAGGCGGCGGAGCGCTTTTTACAGATTTTTATTGGGGTTGTGATGCTTAACCCACGTGTCACATTTTGATTGACAATAAAAATGATTGAATATACTCTGACCTTTCGGTCAAATTTATGACTTATCGGTCATATTCAAGAGGGAGCACCCCATGCCTCAGCCAAAAACAAAGCGAAAACAGCTTTTTAACCAGATCACCCGGGAATCGATTCAAGAAGCTGTGGTGAACCTGGTGACAAGCACGGGAACTCGCAAAGTCACTATGGATCAAGTCGCTGCCGAAGCCGGGATGTCCAAGGGATGTCTCTACATCCATTTTCGCAACAAAAAGGAATTGCTTGAATCCGTGAAAACAGCGATTTTTAAGCCCCTCGCCGACCAGCTCCAGGAAATTCTGGACGGATCGCTGACGCCGAAACAAAAAATTGAAAACATTGTACACCGGATGCTCGGCTACTTTGATGAAAACCGGGGCCTCTTTCGGTTTCTTTTGGAAGAGCGAGAGATCGCACAGTCTCCGGCCATTCGTCAGAAAAACAGCCGTTATCGTAATTTTGTGGAACGGATCGCCAAGGTGCTCGACGACGGTGTCGCCACCGGACTTTTCTGCCCCATGGATGTTAAAAAAGTAGCATCCATATTTATTGAAGCGATGATTGCCATGACCGCCCGGCGTCTGCTGGAGGAAAAGCCGGACTCACTGGATGAAGATGCGCGGCTTCTAATCCGAGTGATTTTTCAGGGCATCGCTCTGACGCCGGTTCACGAATAGATCCTAATTGAGCGACCTTTTATGATCCCTCAGGGATAGAGGAAACATGGAATATCGAGGAAAACGTTGGACACCGTATCATCTGTGCTTTTTTGCCGCCGTGTGGTTTGCAGCCGCCCTGATGCTGGCCGGATGCGCCTCGGATTTCCACCGTGTCTGGAAATCGCCGGGGACGGCCCCATCTTCCGCAGTATCATGGACGCCGGCACCCGGGACAATACCCGGGGTCGCCTCAAAATCAGCCCCGGTAACACTCCCGGAAAATATCCTCAAATCCGGACAATCCTTAAGCCTTCTGGACATCGTGGACATCGCCCTTCGAAACAATCCTGAAACGGCCGCCGCCTGGGCCCAGGCCCGATCCGCCGCCGCCGCATACGAAAGCAGCAAGGGTTCGTATTACCCGCAGCTCGACGCAACAGCCGGAACAAGTTACATCAGTGGCCATAACGACAACGGCGCTACTCCTTACAGCCAGCGAAACACTTTGGCGAGCTTGGGACTCAACTGGCTGATCTACGATTTCGGGGGGCGGCATGCATTCGTTGACGAAGCCCGGGAAGCGCTTATCGCCGCCGATTGGTCTCATAATACCGTCATCCAGAATATTATCTTTGCCGTGGAAAATGCGTACTATAATTACGTGACGGCCAAAGCCCTTCTCCAAGCCCAACAGGCCACTTACAAGGAGGCTGAAACCAATTTGGAGGCCTCAAAAGACCGTCACCATGCCGGTGTCGCCACCATCGCCGATGTGCTCCAGGCGAAAACCGCTCTGGCACAGGCCAAACTGGCCCTAGACAGCCTTCAGGGACAAATACAAACCACGAGAGGCGCGCTGGCGACTGCCATGGGACTGCCGGCCAATACGCCATATGACATTGTCGTTCCGAAAAAAGAGATCCCTCTCAAGGAAACGCTGGAGAAAGTGGAAGACTATCTTGCTCAGGCTGAAAAAAAGCGGCCGGATCTCGCGGCGGCGCGTGCCCAGGTCAGACAAGCCGGGGCGACCTTGCGTAAAGTGAAGGCTCAGGCTTATCCTTCTATCAATGGAACCGCCGATTATGGAAACACTTATTACGGCACCACTTCATTATATAAGGATAATTACAGCGGTGCGTTGCTTTTCAGTGTTCCGATTTTTACAGGCTTTTCCCAACGTCATAATGAAGAACAGGCGCGAGCTGACGAGGAAACCGCACAGGCCCGCCTGAACAGTCTCGAACAACAGGTGGTGCTGGAAGTGTGGACGAGCTATTACAACCTCAAGACCGCGGAACAGCGGGTTAGAACCAGTGAAGATTTACTCAAGAGCGCCACCGAATCCTACCAGGTGGCGCTGGGGCGCTACAAAGCCGGTGTCGGCAGCATACTGGACCTTCTGTCGGCGCAAAGCGCTCTCGAAAGCGCAAGGGCCCAGCGGGTACAAGCCGCTGCCGACTGGTACGTGTCGCTGGCTGCCTTGGCGCGCGACACCGGAACGTTAAGTGCATCCAGCACAGAAAATTTGGAAAAGATTCCCATTACGATGGAAAAGGTAAAGAAACCATGACAACCATTCGCCGTTTACCGTTCTTCGGTACAAAGCTTTCTGGAATGTTCCGTATCGGCCTGTCCAATCTTCTGACTGTGGGAATTACTGTTTTTATGTTGGCAGGGTGTTCAGGAAATGCCGAAAATAACCAGGGCCCGAAACCGGCGCCCGTAACCGCCCATATCGCCCTCAAAAAAGACGTTCCAGTGGTACTTAAAGCCATCGGAACCGTGGAGCCACATAATACGGTGGCCGTTCGGGCCCGGGTAGCCGGTGAAATTACACGGATTGCCTTTAAGGAAGGACAGGATGTTTCCCAGGGAGATTTGCTTTTTACCATCGACCCCCGGCCCTACCAGGCGGCCCTGGAAGGCGCTTTGGCCGAACTCGATCGTGACAACGCTAGGTTGAAGAGCGCCAAAGAAGATGTCCGGCGTTATGCCGAATTGGTCAAAAAAGATTATGTGACATCACAGGCGTACGATCAAACCATAGCAAACGCCGATGCGCTCAAAGCCACCGTTGCAGCCGACCAGGCGGCCGTTCAAAGTGCCCGGGTCAACCTCGATTACTGTACCGTTCGGGCGCCCATTACCGGTCGCACCGGAAACCTTTTGGTCAAGCTAGGAAATGTAATCAAAGCCGAAGATCAACCGGTGGTCACAATTAATCAGATCACGCCCATCAATGTGAGTTTCTCGGTACCCGAAGAATATCTGGCGGATATCCGGCGTTATGCCGCAGACGGAACGCTTGACGTCGAGGCTGCCTTTCCCGATCAAAAGGTGCCGAACTTTAGAGGAGAACTCTCGTTTATCAACAATACGGTTGACGGGTCCACGGGAACGATTCTCTTGAAAGCCACGTTTCCCAACCCTGACAAGACGCTTTGGCCGGGACAGTTTGTGAACGTCATTCTGAGACTGGCCACCAGTCGGAGCGCTGTTGTTGTGCCATCCCAGGCGGTTCAGCGAGGTCAGCAAGGGGATTACGTTTACGTGGTCAAAGGCGACATGAGTGTGGACTCGCGCACGGTAAAATTAGGACAGAGGCTTGACGGAGAAACAGTGATACGGAAGGGAATCGAGGCCGGCGAGCAAGTGGTGACGGACGGCCAGCTTCGTCTCTTCCCCGGCGCCAAGGTGGCGTTGATGAATCAGCCGGCATCAAAAGGGGCGAACAATCCATGAAAGGAATATCCGACATATTCATTCATCGCCCGGTCATGACGACGCTGGTCATGTTCGGAGTGCTTCTTTTCGGTATCACCGGCTACCGTTTGCTGCCGGTGAGCGATCTGCCCAACGTGGACTTTCCCACGATTCAGGTGACGGCTGAATTACCGGGGGCCAGTCCGGAGACCATGGCGTCGGCCGTAGCAACACCTCTGGAAAAACAATTCTCGACCATTTCGGGCCTGGATTCCATGACTTCCGCGAGCCAACTCGGCACCACCCAGATCGTTCTCCAGTTTAACCTGAGCCGGAGCATCGACGCCGCAGCCCAGGATGTCCAATCCGCCATCTCCGTGGCCCAAGGCAATCTGCCCAATGACATGCCGAATCCGCCCTCCTACCGAAAAGTCAATCCGGCGGATAAACCCATCATTTATTTCGCGCTCACGTCGCCGACCCTGCCCCTCTCCGACCTTGACGAATACGGGGAGACACTTCTGGCGCAACGCATCTCCATGGTGAGCGGGGTGGCCCAGGTGGTGGTTTACGGCTCCCAGAAGTATGCGGTCCGCATCCGGCTCGATCCCAACAAGCTGGCCAACAAAGGCATCGGACTGGACGATGTGGCATCGGCGGTAGAACAGGGGAACGTGAACCTGCCCACGGGAATACTGGATGGGCAGCACGTGGCCTACACCGTCCAGGCCACAGGACAGCTTAAAAATGCCACCGCTTACAAACCCCTGATTGTCGCCTATCGAAACGGGAGTCCTGTTCGCCTTCAGGATTTGGGAGTGGTGCTGGACAGTGTGGAAAACGACAAAACCGCTGCCTGGTACGTGGATGCCGCCCATAATGACCGCTCCGTGGTGCTGGCGATTCAAAGACAGCCCGGCACCAATACGGTCAAAGTCGCCGATGACGTGCGCAATCTCGTTGCCACGCTCCAGAAGCAGATTCCAGCCTCTGTTTCGCTCCATGTGCTGTATGACCGCTCAGGGCCTATCCGGGACTCAGTGAATGACGTCAAACTAACCTTGATGCTGGCCCTGGTCCTGGTGATCCTGGTTATCTTTATCTTTTTGAGAAATCTGTCGGCCACTGTCATCCCCAGCCTGGCGCTCCCCATGTCCATCATCGGCACCTTTATCGTGATGTACTATCTGGGTTACAGCCTCGACAATCTCTCCCTCATGGCACTCACGCTCTCGGTTGGATTTGTGGTGGACGATGCTATTGTCATGCTGGAAAACATTGTCCGTCATATGGAAAAGGGAGAGGGAACCTTCAGCGCCGCTCTTAAAGGATCCCGAGAGATCGGCTTTACCATCCTTTCCATGACCCTCTCTTTGGCGGCTGTTTTCATCCCGGTATTGTTCATGGGCGGGATCATCGGCCGGCTTTTCCACGAATTTGCCGTAACCATCGCAGCGGCCATCCTCATATCAGGCTTTGTCTCGCTGACGCTGACCCCCATGCTGTGCAGCCGCTTCTTGAATCCCCCTTCTCAAGAGCGCCACAGTGCGATTTATGACGCATCCGAGCGGATCTTCAATAAAATGCTCGGCATTTACGACAAAGCATTGAGGTGGAGCCTCAACCATCGCCGTTTGGTCATAATCTTATCGGCAATCAACCTGCTGGCAACCATCTACCTTTTTATTGTCATTCCCAAAGGTTTCATTCCCAGTGAAGACCGGTCGGCCATCTTCGCCTTTACCCAGGCTGCGGAGGGTATTTCCGTCGATGCCATGATGAGGCATCAACAGGCTGTGGCGGCGGTGGTCCGGAAAGACCCCGGTGTCAAAAGTTTCTTCTCCACCGCAGGCGCCAGGGGTTCCAGATCCAGCAATACCGGTATCATCTTCATGCATCTTAAACCCCGCTCCCAGCGAAAATATTCAGCCGATCAGATCATCGAGCGGCTCCGGCCCAAGCTGGCCAAGATCCCGGGGATTATGTGCTTTCTGCAAAATCTTCCACCCATCCAAATCGGCGGTCACCTGACCAAAGCCCAGTACCAGGTCACCCTCCAAGGCGCGGACACTGAAAAGCTTTACAAATACGCCCAAATTATGGAAGAGAAAATGCATACCCTTCAAGGCCTGCACGATATCGTCAGCGATCTTGAAATAAAAAACCCCCAAGTCACCGTGGACATCGATCGAAACAAGGCCGCTACTATGGGTGTGACCGCGGAGGCCATCGAAAACACACTGTACTACGCCTACGGGTCCCGGCAGGTCTCGACCATTTACACGCGAAACAATACCTATCAGGTCATCATGGAAGTGGGGACGCACTTTCAGCAAGATCCCTCGGCCCTGTCTCTGCTTTACGTTCATTCGCGGGACGGGCAGCTGGTCCCGCTGAAGGCTGTGGCGAACATTACCCAGGATTTGGGTCCCCTTTCCATCAACCACACCGGACAGGCCCCTTCGGTGACCCTGTCTTTCAATCTCAATCCCGACTTCCCGCTGAGCAAGGCGATCAAACAGGTGCAAAATCTGGCTCGCGAGACACTTCCGGCCGACATCAGCACGAGCTTTCAGGGGACCGCGGAAGCATTCCGGTCTTCCATCACCGGTCTCGGACTGCTTCTGCTGATGGCCATACTGGTGATCTATATGGTGCTCGGAATACTTTACGAGAGCTTCATTCATCCCATTACCATACTTTCGGCCCTGCCGTTTGCAGGCTTCGGCGCACTGGTCACACTCCTTTTGTTCCGGGTCGATCTCAGCATCTATGCCTTCGTCGGCATTATTATGCTGGTGGGACTCGTCAAGAAAAACGGCATCATTATGATCGACTTTGCATTGGACACGGAACGAAAAGAGGGCAAAGGGCCGGTGGATGCCATCCACGAGGCTTGCATCGTCCGATTTCGACCCATCATGATGACCACCATGGCGGCCCTCATGGGGACGCTGCCCATTGCACTGGGATTCGGCGCGGGCGCCGAATCCCGCCGTCCCCTGGGTCTGGCGGTTGTCGGCGGACTGCTCTTCTCCCAATTCCTGACCCTTGTGGTAACCCCGGTTTTCTATGTTTACATGGACGAGTTTCAGTCCTTCCTGGCGCGGCGATTCAAAAGACGCAAAAATTGAATAACTAACCGCAGATGAACGCGGATGGACATAAATATTAGGAAAACTCATTGGTTCCGGGTTCACCCCCGCCGATGGCGGGGTTCAAGGCTGTCAAGACATTCAGTTACAGCTCATTTTTGAACCGTGAACCCTGAACCGCTTAACCTGAGCACGATTATATTCATGTTTATTCGTGTTCATCCGCGGTTTTCTTTATCCTCTTTTCTTTTTTCTCTTTCCTATTTCCTGTTTCTGGGATAAAGGATCTACCCATGAAAGCGCCAATCGTCTTATTCGTGCTGCTCTTCGGCGCCGTCGCATATGCCGGCGGTATTGAGGCGCTGATTGTGCCGCCGGCCGAATCACCCCTGGCCGGGCAGTCTATGGTGTTTTCCGTGTATTTTTCTAATCCTGAAGACACCCCTTTGACGATAGAACTCCCGAAAAGCATGACATGTCGTTTGAGCGCCGGAGATAAAACCGTTGAGGTGCCGGCGTATAGGATCCGCGAAACTTCTAAAAAAACCATGATCGTATGCCCCGGATGTTTTAAAAAAATTCAATACTCGCTGGTGATTCCCTTTCTTATTGAAGGCACGGTCTCCATGGAGATACCGCATTTTAAAACGGCTCAAGTCATGTTTGCAGTGCGGAGCGGCAGCCCCTTAAAAAAATCGACGGAGGCAAAAAGCGAATCTGAAAAATTCCCCACCCTGGATTCACTGTTTGAACTGTATCAGCCGTACATCAAGAATCTCTCGGCGTATAATCCCATGTATTTTCTCGTGGGAACCGATCCCAAACAAAGCAAATTTCAAATCAGCTTCAAATACCGGCTTTTTGATACCAACAGCAAATTGGTACGGAACCACCCTTGGGCCGAAGGGTTTCATTTGGCCTATACCCAGACATCTTATTGGGATCTGAGATCCGCCTCCCAACCCTTTGAAGACACCAGCTACAAACCGGAATTTTTTTTTCTATCACCCAATCTCAAGGTTCCCTGGGCCACCGGCCTGTTTATTCAAACCGGCTTTCAACACGAATCCAACGGCCGGGGGGGAGAATTTTCACGCAGCACCAATTTCCTGTATATCAAGCCGATCTATATTCGCTATTGGCCGAAACACAAACTGGGACTTCTCGTTTCACCAAAAATCTGGACTTATCTCATCAATGACGACGTAAACAATCTCGACTTAAACGACTACCGGGGGTATTTCGACCTGGAGATAAAAGCGGGACAAGCAGACGGCTTTGTTCTGGATTCGCATTTTCGGTATGCAAAAGAAGGGGGGGGAATGGAACTGGATCTCACCTATCCGCTGAGTCAATTCATATTTAAAAACCTCAACCTGTATTTTCAGATCCAGTATGTCAATGCTTTGGCGGAAAGTTTGCTCTATTACAGAGACCGAACCGATGCGTTGCGTCTCGGATTTGCCATTGTTCGATAAAATCGTGTGACGATTTTATAAAACGCGGCTTTGCCGATCAATTGGGTGAAAGTTCTTTGACGGATTGAAATTCCAAATATCAATGTAAGATTAAACAATCGGCCACCAGTTCCCAAAGGTATTTTACTTCCAGATCTTCCATATCGTGTTCGCCTTTGACATTATTAAGCTGCCCGTGACAGCTATGGCATGGTACCACGATCATCGTTGCACCGGTGGCCTTGATCTGTTCGAACTTTTTCCGGGCATAGAAAATACGCTCGTCATTGTATCCGGTGGTCAGGGCGCCGCCGCCCCCGCCGCAGCAGATTTGATCCAATTTATCGGGATAAAGATCGACCCAGTTTTCGATGCATTGATCCAGAATCCAGCGGGGTTCTTCGAAATAGCCGTGGCCGAAGCGTTTTTGAGCCCTTCTTCCGTAGTTGCAAGGATCATGATAGGTGGCACGTTCCGTAAATCTCGATTTGTCCAGCCGGATGCGGCCTTCTTTGATATACTTTATCAGCAAATCAAAAACCGTCACAAATCGAAATTTATTTAAAGCCTCGGGATAATATGTTTCAAGACCCGACCGGGTCGCGAGATAGGCATGCCCTCATTCGGGCCAGAGAAGAGTTTTGACTTCCAGCCGCTCCATTTGCTCCACGATACGGCCGGTCATCACTTTCATGGCGTCATCGTCGCCGGTAAAATATCCCCAACTGGTTCCCTCCCAGTTTTCCGAAATGACGGTCCAGTCTTCCCCGGCTGCATGAAAAATCTTCCACCAGTGTTTTAAATCCTCGGTATGGGTATTGACCAGCTTGTTGTGTATGGTGGTGAGTATGTTTGCCCCCTCTTTGTCGATGGGCGCTTGAAACCCTTCAAAATCGGGCTCTTCTGCGACTTCTTCGGCCACATCCTCGATGATGAACATGAAATCTTCCTTTGGCAGGCGAAGATTATTGCCGGTCTCCAGTGCCGCGACAAGGCCCTTGTGTAAAATCCCCGGAACTTTTTCACGGTCCCTTTTGGATCGAATGCTTCGAACCAGATCCGGGATTTCGATCTGCATGGGACAAACATTTTCGCATTTGCCGCACATCGTGCAGATCCACGGCCACCGGGCATCGACCAAATCCTCCACCAGTCCCAAAGAAGCCATTCGAACCAGCATGCGCGGATCACTATCATCGACGCCCGAGGCCGGACAGGAACTTGAACACAGGCCGCACGTCACACAAAAATCCTGCAAAAACGGCCAGGTTCTGCATCGGGTATGATCGAGCCGATCCATATCGATGATTTCAGACGGTGATGTCATAAGACGCCTCATTGATTTATTTGGGAAACACAAAAAATTTTTATCACGAAATCACGAAATTTTAAAAACACGAAAAAGAATATTTATTATTTCGCGCTTTCGTCCTTTCGTGCTTTCGTGATTGGTTTTTTGCAATTCTTCCTGAGTTTGCTGGGGCCTAGCGTTGCAATGGTCTCTTCAAAACCGCCTGCTATCCGGGCAAATTCCGTTCCCATGTTGGATGCAAGGGTCTGTATTAAAAGGCGCTCTTTTTCAAAACCGATCCGGGAAAACATATCCCGTATTTGCGCCACCGTTTGGTCTGCATAAATATTTCCCTGCTCCGAATGGCAGTTTCCTTTATGGCAGGTCAACACCATCACGCCGTCGGCGTTGTTCTCCAGCGCTTTAAAAATATGGTCGTAGGACAGGCCGCCCGAACACGGCACTTCCACCATCTTCAATCCCTGGGGCAGATGGTATCCCATGCATACCGCCAAATCCCGGGCTTGAGCCGCCGAACGGCGGCAGCAAAACGCCACGATAAACGGCACGAAGCTTTGTTGTCTGTCAATACCCCCACCGGTTCCCATCAGCTCTGATATGACTTCGGGCTCAAGATCTGCCATGCGAACCGCATACATCGGACAGTGTGCCGCGCATATGCCGCATCTCTCGCAGGCATCCGGTACCACCGCCACCCGTGTATTCAATGTTATCGCATCATAGGGACAAAGACGATAGCAGGTCAGACATCGTATGCACCGTTCTTCATGAACGTACGCCTTTTCGGCTTTTGCGTTTGTTTTTTCTGCTGAAAGCCCCTTAACCGCGAGTGCAGCATTTCCCGCATCGATTCTTTGGGTGTCAACATCCATCACGCTTTTTGACGGCCCCGCAACCAAGATCCCTTTTCTGTTGGTCAAAACAGGATATCTATGAACATTGTCCGCCTGGACAAACCCGCCGACATCTTTTTCGATATTAAATATTTTTACAAGATCGGCTGCATATCGAGACGGAACAACGGTCTCGTCAACCACTGTCATGTCCGGTGTCAGTCTGAAATTTTTGGATGTGATTTCATCGTAAAAATCGATTCGGATATTATCTTCTTCTCCCTGATGGATATCTGGGACGTCATCCGTAAATTTAGTATAAATTGTGCCGGCATTTTTGGTGTCTCTGTATAGGGACTCGAGACCGTCTCCGGCAACCTTTAAGTTCTTGGTCAGAATATATGTCTGAAGCCCAAAGTCTTTTTGAAGCAAAAGAGAAGATAACATCACTTCTTTGGCGATAATCGGTGTGCTTTCCTTTACGAGGCCCGTGAGAAAAATCACCTTTTTTATTTCCGAAAGGATGTTTTTTTCATTCGACGGACTGCTCAGGAGGGTTTTCATTTCAGACAATGTCTTAACGTTGGAAGATGCATTCAATCCGTACAGGGAAAAATTGGGCGTTCTTTGATCTTCCTCGGCAATAATGATGCAGCCGGCATCAATGGCAACCGGCTTATTCTTCTGTATCCCATGAATTTTAAAATTTCCCACAGAACCCTTGCATGAAAGGCACCGCATTTGCCTCAGAATCTGCAATGAAGCGGAATCGACGGATCCGTTCAAATTGCAGGTATCATCTTTGGTTGCAATGATGATATTCTCTCCCGCTGCCAGAAGACTTTCAGCAGCCGCAACGGCACACGGCCCATTTCCTAAAATGAGTGTTTGATGGTTCAAGCTGTCACCTAAAAATTTTATCATGAAATCACGAAATTTTAAAAACACGAAAAAGAATATTTATTATTTCGTGCTTTCATGATTGTTTTTTTAACCGTGTTAGTCAAATTTTAAATCGCGTCCACCCATATATTTGACGATTTTCCACGCCGCACTTCCGGCAGAGGCGATAGACTCTGCAATGCTCATGGGCCCCCGGACGGCTCCGGCCGTAAATACGCCATTACTGGAAACCGTCGCGTCCTCGCCGGCGCTTTTCAAAAATCCGAATTGATCGGTATCTAACTTAAATATCCGAGACAGGTTTCCAATATCCTCGCCGGGGGTAATGCCGACAGACAACACCACGAGATCAAAAATTTCTTCCCTGGTTTGATGGAGCGGGTGATTCACGAAATTCACCTTCAGCGCCTTATTTTCGGTCTCATAAATATCAGCGGGAATAGCCCGAATCATTCGGATGTCCTCTCGAGCTTCCCGATAGAATTGTTCGAAATCCTTTCCGAAGGTCTGAACATCGATGTAGAAAAAAGTGACTTCGGTCTCCGGCTGTCTGTCTTTGATCAGTCGTGCCATGCGCAGTGCCGAACCGCAGCATACCTTTGAACACCACAGGTGATTCAGCTTTGCATCCCTGGAGCCCACGCACTGGATAAAGGCCACGTTTTGGGGAAGTAAATCATCACTCGGCTTCTTGACCCTGCCGGTCCGTTTCAACATGTTTTCCAATTCCAGAGCGGTAACAACATTTTTAAAACGACCGTACCCGTATGGTTTGTTCCTGGGATTGAAGGGCAGAAAACCGGCGGCAATCAATACGGCGTCAGCTTCAATGGTATATTCCGAAGGGCTATTGTCGAGATCAATAGCCGCTTCAGGGCATTCATCGCAGCATATGGAGCAGGATCGATCTTTGAAATAAAGGCATTTTGCTATGTTTATCGCATAAAAGGGATGGTTGTTCTTTGAAAAACTCTTTATAATGGCTCCGTTGACAGGGCATCGGTTCGAACACAGCCCGCAGTTGGTACATTTTTCGGGATCGATACACAACGCCTGCCGTCGGACACTTGCTGAAAATCGACCGTTTTTCGATATGCCCTGTGTCTGACTGCCAACCGATATGTTGATGTTCGGGTGGGACACCGCGCGCTGTAATTTTTCTTCAACCATGCATGCGCCGCATTTTACGCAGGTATTATCAATGGCCTTGCAGGCATAGCCGATGGCATGTCCGCCCAGAAAATTCGATTTTTCATTCAATTCAACCCGGATGTCCAAATCGGCGAGTTCAATGGCTGCGGAAAGACCGGCAACGCCCCCGCCGACGATCAGAACATGTTTACCCCTCATTTAGAAAAACGCTCCCTTTTTAAATCTAAACGCATTAAAAAATAGGTTCCATATCACAAATAAAGGCAAAAAAATAGCTCCGATCATCAGATAAGGAGGGCTCTTTATATCCAGACGTTTTAAAAACCTGTATTGTCTTTTGTCTTTGAAGATAATTGAGCCCTCGGAGAGTTTTTCTTCCAAACCAAATGATAAAATCAATCAAAAGCATTTTCAACATTCCAAACTTCCCAAACTTTCCCGACAAGATCGGGACCTGGATTAAGAGTTCCTTTTCCCGGTCGCCATCCGCTGGGCGTTGCTTCGGCGCCATTGGTATTTCGGACATGTTGAAACGCCTGAAGCTGCCGAACCATTTCAACAACATTGCGGCCTACCGGCGGTGTCATTATTTCAATGGCTTGAACCACACCGTCCGGATCGATAATGAACCGGCCCCGCATTTCCACGCCCGCATTTTCGTCATAGACGCCATACACTTTGCCGATGTTTCCCGGCCCGTCGGAAAGCATGGGAAATGGAACACCGCCTTTTACCATTTTTGAAAGCTCATTGTCCTGCCACATCTTGTGAACGAAATGACTGTCGACACTCACGGATAAAATTTCAGCTCCCAATTCTTTGATGTCTTTGTATTTAGACGCAACTGCGGCCAACTCCGTGGCTCAGACAAAGGTAAAATCTCCCGGGTAGAAACAAAGGATAACCCATTTACCCAAATAGTCAGACAGCTTGACTTGACCGAACTTCCCGTCCTGGTAGGCGGGTGCTTCAAAATCCGGGGCTTTTTGACCGACTCTGACAACAGACATATCCATCTCCTTTCTCCCTTGTGCTTGATCGGGGAGCTTCACTTTTTCAGTTTTTTCACCCACTGTCGCACCGGTGGGTTTCCCGCATCCTATTTTAAGTTCTTTCATAGGCACACCTCCTTTATGAATGGGGTTGTTCAGGTAAGCTTTTCAGAGACTGCTGCAATCTCAATGCAGTAAAAAAAATGCTCAATTGAAATTATCGTTATACAGTATTCGAAAAGAAAGGCTAGAAGCCATCTCAAAAAAGTCTTTTCGCCCGATATCGGCGTTGAGCCCTCGTCTCAAATCCTCGACATACTTGAGTATGCCTGCGGGTTGATCCTCAGCCTCGCCTTGATCTCGACCGAAAATCCTAATTTTGATATAGCTTCTATATTCTTTAAATTAAATCGGCGCGGAATATATGTTCTTATTTTGTTCTTCCGGTTTTTACTCAAAAAAACATTTCTTATAAATTATCGAAGCGTCATCAAATTCCTGATAAAGAAGTCTTAACCGTTCATTGGCCACGCCTATCGCTATCCGCCTCTCCTCTTTTTCTTCCCCAGTGGGATAACAGGCCAGGCACCGCTCATAACGGCCGCTCCTCCCTAAAGTTGTGACGGTAAAATCAACCATCAGAAAGGTCTGTTTGTTTTCAAAATGTGCAAAATGCTCCACTGCCGGTACATATTCTATAGTAATATCGACAGAAACATCATTTCCTTCTTTGGCAATATTAATATAATCATGAATCGTAAGGGTCGGTCCATGCGCCTCATGATAACCGTTAAATTTAACGATCATATCTTCGAGTGTGAACATTCTTCTTTCAATGTCAATACCACATTCCTCCAGCCGCCGATAATCTCTTTGTAAATATCGATTGGCAATCATTACCGCCTGAGATACATGAGGACACAAATTATGTGGACAGCCTCGAGAATAGCATTTCCTGAAAGTAAATTCTTTTCCGTCAATGGTACCGGTATAACAACACAGAAAAATATAGGCCTGAAACGGATTGGCACCATGTGAAAAATCGACTGGAAGTATTTCAAAGTCGGTACGACATGTTATCTTTTCCCCTCTTTGTTTGAGTTCGATAAGGTCGGTGACTCGTTTCGGGGGATTGTTCATTGCCAATGGTTGCACGTCCCACCTCGTTCAATATGTTTAAGTTTGCGAGTGCCGTTCTCGTGTCCGTTCCGTATTTATAGGCATCACTAGGGCACTCGCAATTTTTAATTAGTAAACAAAAACCGCATCAGCCTCGATGGCCTCAACCGTCAAAGCGCCCGCGGCCGTTGTCTCGGCGCCTTCAATCAGGTCGGTCGATTCGTTAATGTTCCGCTCCTTGATGCAGGGCACACATACCTTCAACTCCCCTCCAAGCTCCATGAAGTCTTTAACGAGTTTGCTCAATGGTGGGAAGCCCCCGGGCGGCAGCATGTTTTCCGCATATCCTTTTTTAGCCAGATATACGCCTTCGCCCTGTAATACGACCATCGCCTTAACGTCCATGGCCAGTGCGGCATTGGCCATTACAAAGGGCATGGCTGCTTTTTCGGGATTTCCGCTGGCATGCGTGCAAAAATACAAGATTTTTTCCTGTTTTTCGGTCATGATTCGTCTTACCTCCTTTTTCATTTTGTTTCCGGTTTAATCGCTCTATATATATCTTCCGATCAGTGATGATAAATCTTCGACCTGTGCGCCGGCTTTTCTTAAATTCGCCAAACAAATGGGACACATGGCAATAATGGGATATCCGGTGGATTGCAATTCTTCAACCCGCCGGCCCAGCACTTCTTTAGACAGTTTGGGAGATATGGATTCTGCGGGTCCCCCGCAGCAATTCGTAAATTCTCCTGAATTTCTCACGTTGACACATTCGATATCCAGTTTTCCCAAGATTTTTTGAGGTACATCCGACAATTCCAGATACCTGCCGTAAAAACAGGGATCATGAAGCGTAACCCGCCGGGAACCGTTATGTGAGCTGAAATCGATGAGCTCGAAATAGGTTTTCACTTCGAAACTTTTGCCGGTATATCTCGGGTAAAGCACTTTCAGCGCATAGGTGGTATGCGGGTCCACCGTGATAACCTTTTGGATGCCGGCGCTTTTTAGGTTAGCGGCAACATTTTCGGCATGCCGGACAAAACCGTCCTGATCGCCCAGGTCATAAAGAAGAATGCCGCTGTAATCATCCAACTCCGGTTTATAACCAAAGTCGACGTTCGATTTTGTTAATATTTTAACAATGTCCTGTAGAATCCGGCCGGATCTTTTCTTCTCTTTTCCCGATGTCATCAAGGCCAGTCCGGTTCCCGAAATTAATTTGGGCAGATATTTGGTGTAATGCAAATAATTCGCCCATCCGGTGTCTTCATATCGTTCCAAATAGTGCGTTGTCGTGTCGATATACGGGACAAACTGATACATCAGTCCGGTAAAGAGTAGCGCTTCACCGTCTCTTGCCACGGATGCATTTTTCCACCAGGTATTGGCCATGAATTTCGGAATTCCGAAAGGGCTCCTGGTTTTTTTGACATTATCAGCGATCAAGTCTATGATATCTTTCGGGTTGTACATTTCAGGATTTCCTCCAATTGGCCACGACATATCGCTTCAGCCCCAAAATAACTTCCCCCGGATCCGCCTCCCGGGGACATGTACGGCTGCAAAGTCCGCAATGAAGGCAGCGCCAGAGCTCCTTGGCATTTTCGAGAATCCGGTCTTTCGCTCCCAGTTGGAGGTAACGGATCATCTTTCGGGGAAAGTGCTCGTAAATCAACGGACAAATAGCCGCGCAGGTCCCACAATTGAAACATTCCAGGGCTGTATTTCCCCCAAAGCGATCCATCTGGTCCGCAAAATCGTGGTGAATTAATGTCATATTGATACCTTTCTAAGAGGGTTCTAACCTGAATATTTCATAAAAATTTTTGAGAGGTTTCTTTATTAGTAACGATTCAATCAAATCGGTCGCATTTCTGATTATTCATCAGCCTATTCAGGCGCGCTTTCTGTCAGCACATACCGAAAAAAACTACCGTCTTTTTCTCCTTCTACAATGTCTCCGTATTTTTTCAATGTCGCCAGATACCATAACACCTTGTCCGAGGGTATCCCGGTAGCGTCGGCTATTTCCGGCACGGTAGCCGGCTGGTTTTCGAGATATTTTTTTATGGCCTTTCGTTCTTTTCTCTGCTCTTTCACCATAGTGGACGCCATGGTGATCCATTCCTTTCGATCACCGCGCAGCTGTTTCATGGCCTCTTTTTTCTTATTCATTATTTCATCTTCACGGTTCATCGAAAACCTCTTGTATGTTGCGCCTCATAAAGCGTTTTATTAGAATTGGTTTGAAATTATTCTGCGACAATGGCATTCACCATGGCTTCATATTGCTTCAGCGTCCATCCATTCACATCAATGGCATTTTCAGGGCAAACCGCAACACAGGCACCGCATCCCAAGCAAAAGGCAGGCGTCACCTTGGCGCGCTGAACTTTTTGCCCGTCAATTTCCATTTCAACTAATTCTAGTGCGCCGTCACTCAAACAAGCTTCGACACACGCGCCCGTGCCGTTGCATTTTTGAATATCGACATCGGCCACAAAAGGATCGAGTTCCACATAGCCACGGCTCAGCAGCGCGGCGGCTTTGACCGCAGCGCCGGATGCGCCGCTGCAAGCTTCGCCCGCATCCATGGGTGCCTGGCAGGTCCCTGCCAGAAAAATCCCCGAAACAGGCAATTCCACCGGCCGCAATTTTGGATGAACTTCCAGCAAAAACCGGTCCGGGCCCACCGGAAGTTTCATCATATCCACAATCTTAGATATTTCGTTTGGTTCCACTCCCGTGGCGAGAACCACCAAATCCACAGGCACTTCAACTTCTTCGCCGAATGTCAAAATGTCTTTTGCCTTGATCAGAAGGGGAAACTCATCAGAATAGCCGTTTTTCGACACCTCCGGCGCCTCCTGGGATTCGAATCGGATAAAAACGACCCTGTTTTTAGACGCCTGTTCGTAGAGTTCTTCCTGCCCCCGACCGTATGTGCGGATATCCCGATAAAATTCATAAACACGGGTTTTCGGATAGGTTTCACGAATAACGTTTGATGCGTTGAGAAGGGCACTGCAACAGGTCCGCGAACAATATTCGTTCAGATGACCTGACGCATCCTCTGGATGAATACCCGGGATCTGGCGGCTGCCCACACAGTGAATCATGGCCATGCTTTTTATTTTTCGGCCGTTGATCTCGAGCAAACTTCCACCGTTGTTATTTTCAGCCAAATTTCGGATCAAATCGGAAAGAGTAATGACTTCAGGGAATTCACCATAACCATACTCTCCCTGATACGGCGTATAGGATTTAATTCCTGTTGCCAGAATAATGACACCGGTGTCGATAACCAATTCCTCTGCTGCCGATGGGACGGGTCCCGAATAAACCCCTGCAAATGGAATAAATGCTTCAGCGCTTTTATGGACGGGATTGAGCATTTTCATTTTTTCTTTATATGCGTTCGATTCCAGAGGATGTTTCTTGATCCCCACCTTGAAATTACCCACATATCCCTCAAAGTGTTCTACCGTCGTACAGGAATGAACCTTAATGGACGCATGATTTATCACTCGGCTCGCAAGATGTGAAACAAGTTCCGACGCCTTTTCCCTTGTAGGGGCAAGTTTATCCAAAAGGGCCAGTTGCCCGCCGAGAAAGGGTGATTTTTCGATAAGGGCAACTTCAATCCCGCGATCCGCCAGATCTACTGCCGCCCGCATTCCGGCAATGCCTCCGCCGATGATGGTTGCATGAGACATGGCATTAACGCGGATCGGTTCAAGCGGTTTGAGACGGACTGCTTTTGCTGTTGCCGCTGAAACCAGTAATGTTGCTTTATCCGTGGCTTGTTCACCGTGGTGCACCCAACTGACCTGCTCCCTGATGTTCGCATGTTCGTATATATACGGGTTTTCACCGGCTCTGGATATAGCGCTTCGAAAGGTCATTTCATGCAGGCTGGGTGCACAGGAAGCCACGACCACCCGGTCGACGATGCCGTCTCTCAAATCCTCCATGATCAGTTCCTGCCCGGGATCCGAACACATAAACATGTTGGTCCTGGCCACGGCAACCCCGGGTATTTTTTCCACCCGATCACGAACGGCCTCAACATCCACATGGTCGGATATGTTGCCCCCGCAGTAACAGATATATACACCGACTTTTTCTTCTTTTTCTTCCGGTTTCGTTTCAGACGACATGCACTTATCTCCTGATTCTATCGGAAGGTCGGAGGCTATTGGACATGCGAACCTGCCGACTTCGCCATATTAGGTTAGGGTTACGACGGTTGAATCTTACCTTCCCACCTTCTCACTTTCTGCGCTTCACTTTCTTACTTTCTTTCTTTCAAAAGATTTGTGTTTATTCGTGTTCATCTGCGGTTTCCTTACGCCGCGTGACCCTTCTGCAATTCTATCAGATATTTCGACGCTTCCATGGCCGCCGCACCGGCTTCGGTAATCGTATCCACAATATCTTTGGGGCCGGCGGCCGCACCGGCAGTAAAAACACCGTCCATGTCCGTCAAGGTAGGTGAAATTTTAGGCTGGATGGTTTTAATAAATTTATCGGAAGCGGACGAAACCGGACAAACACCTTTCGGGTTCCAACCCGGTATCATTCCGAGGGAAAGAACAACCAGATCATGATTCGCCATGGTCACACCCACGCCATCCTGAGCTTCGTAACGCACCGTGACACTGCCATTTTCACCGGCATCTAAAGCAGCCACTTTTGCTTTAACAAATTCGATCCCCATGGCTTTGGCATTTTGATAAAATTGTTCATAGCCTTTGCCAAAGGCGCGAATGTCCATATAATAGATGGTAATATCCGCCAGCGGCAGCGATCCGGACAGGAGCATGGCCTGTTTGATAGCGTACATGCAGCAGACTCGCGAACAGTATGAAACCCCCATGCTTTTGTCACGGGATCCGGCACATTGTACGTAAGCAACGGAATCCGGTTCCATGCCGTCCAACGGTCTCAGGACACGGTTATAAGGACCGTGCGGCGCCAGAAGTCGTTCCATTTGCAGAGCGTCGATGACGTTGGGTATTTTTCCCAAGCCATATTGGGGTTTGTCCTCAAGCGTCGTCAATTCAAAGCCGGTTGCCAGAACGGCGGTTTTTGCCTTTATCGTAAAATAGATGGGCTTCTGAAAATAATCGATGGCCGACGTGGGACAAGCTTTTTCGCATTTTCCACACAACATGCAATGCTCGGTATCTACAATGGCGATTTGAGGAATGGCATTTGAAAATGGAATGTAGACGGCTTTGCGTGCGGAAAATCCCCCCTGTTCTTCATCGCTCACATATACGGGACAATCATATTCGCAGCGACGGCAGCCGATGCATTTTTCCGGATCCACATATCTCGGTTTTTGGATGATGGATGCCATTAAATGATTCCCGTCGCGTTTTAAGGAATTTAAATTGCAATAGGTCAATATCGTAATGTTTTCATGATGTGCGGCAGCCGCCATTTTCGGCGTCGTGATACAGCTTGAACAATCGAGGGTCGGGAAGACCTTGGAAAGGCGGATCATTTTACCTCCGATGGAGGCATCCTTTTCCACCACGGCCACTTTGAAGTTTTGGTCCGCCAGGTCGATGGCGGCCTGCAATCCGGCGATACCGCCGCCCACGACGAGGGCGTCAACATTCAATACTGGGTTCGATTCCATTCATTACTCCCAATTGTCGATCATCATTGGTCCTTAAAGGTGAGAAGGTTGGCCATTTTGAGAATTTCCGAACTTCCCTCCGGGCCGTCGGCCATACGGGCCGGAGGCTAATCTCCTCACCTTCTTAGCTTCTGGTTTTGGTCCGCCGACTTCGGCATCTCTTCCAAATTTTAAGCACGTGTTTACCCGGAAGTTGGCGCATTGACTTCAGGCGGCCCTATTTCTTCGATGAGCACGCTCATATCATTGACTTCCTTGAGAAATGCCCGGTTGCATACCGTACAGATGGATGTCAGGCGCAGCCGCCGAATATCCAGATTTTTTTCCCTCATCATTTTATAAACCCGATCGATTCGTTTTGCCAAAGCATGATAGGCGCCTTCATAAGGACATTCTTCACCGCACGACATAATGATGATTCCGCTGATCCCTTTTTTGAAACAGTCCAAATAGAAATATTCCGGAAAGAGCACCGGCGCACGAACCCTTAAAATGAAAGTGTTGGTTGGATAACTGGAGTGTGCCTGACCGACCGAATTTGCGCCGGGATACGCGCAGGTCTCCGTGGCCAGAATTAAAATCTTACCTTTGGAAATCCCCATGGATGTCATATTTTACCTATTTTTTTCTACGGACATAATGTTTGTCGTATCCGTCGACTTCCAAATAACCAAGATATTCATGCCCTACTTTTTTGGCCCAGGCAGGGACATCGATCCGGGTGCCCGAATCATTGGAAAATATTTCCAGAATTTCCCCCACTTTTACCTTGCCGATGCCTTTCTTGGCTTCCAGAAGGGGTCCGGGACAGGCGCTTCCCCGGGCATCCGCCGTACCTGCCGCTGAAATGGAGCTTAAATCTAAATCCGACATCATTTCCTCCTTTTTACCGTGTTTTATTTTAGCCGCGCAAAGCGACTTTTAATTTTCTTTTTTAATACTGATACAATAATAATTTCCCTCTTCTTGGGTGTCGACCACGGTGTAATGAACGGTATGTAAGACCTTAAAAATCTCTGATCGGGTTTTGGGGTCGTCTCCTGTAAGCTGCAAGATATCTCCGGGTTTCATATCCCTGAATGCCTGAGTGACTTTTAAAAAAGCAAAGGGGGCAATGGCTTCTCTAAGATCAAATTTATGTTTTATTTCTGTTTCCAATTTTTCACCCTAATTATTTTCTTTTCTGTCTGCATAAATGTTTGCAAAGTTGATGCCAGTATTTAAAGTCAATTTGGCAAAATCATATAATCCAATTATTATAGACAGTTAACTTTATATCCCCAGGACTGCTTTTGAAAACGAAATCTGAAATGATTTGTCATGCCATATCATATGACCGGTTCTTTTTGAGCTTCAAATTGTGGGATAGTATGCGATTTGGGCCGCTTAAAAAAACGTTTTGGTTTTACAACCGCCTAAAATTTTCACTTGCAATGACAATGTTAAATTGTTAAGAGGTATTCTTAACATATGTTAAGGCTTAACAGGAGAAATTAACATGTCTGAACACGAGTTGAACGAATACTGGAAGACCGTGGTAGATACCATCCAGGACGGCATCATGATCGTCGATAAAGCCGGAACCATTGTCTCTGCCAACAAGGCTTTTGAAAAAATAACCGGCTATACTCAGACCCAAATCATCGGAGAGCCTTGCACTAGTTTGAACTGTCATACCTGTGAAGCCGCAAGAAAAACAAGAGGGGATCACTGGTGTGTTTTGTTCAGAACCGGCGCTGTTAAACTAAACAGATGTGCCGTCCAGCGGGCGGATGGCAGTTATATCACCGTCTTAAAAAATGCCTCGCTGCTTTACGATAACCGGGGCAAGGTGATCGGCGCGGTTGAAACCCTGACCGATATTTCCGAACTTTTAAAAAAGGAAACTCAAATCGAAGCCTTTCGCAGAGAATTAAGTTCCAGAGACGGGTTTCACGGCATTCTCGGTGATTCCGGGCCAATGCACCAAGTATTCGATTTGATTTCCAATGCAGCACGTTCGGATGCGCCGGTGATTGTTTTTGGTGAAAGCGGAACAGGTAAAGAACTCGTGGCCGCTGCGATTCACAATTCCGGTTCCAGGCGCAAGAGACCGTATCTTAAAGTCAATTGTGCGGCACTCAATGCATCCCTGTTGGAAAGCGAGCTGTTCGGCCATGTCAAAGGTGCGTTTACAGGTGCTTTTCAAAACCGGAAAGGCCGGTTCGAGGCGGCCCAGGGCGGGGATATATTTTTAGATGAAATCGGCGACTTGCCGCTGTCAACCCAGATCAAATTGTTGCGGGTGCTGGAAGAAAAAGTCATCGAGCGGGTGGGGGACAATCGACCGGTTCACATCGATGTTCGCATCATATCCGGGACCAACAAAAATTTGAAAAACCTTGTGGACTCGGGATTGTTCAGGGAAGATTTGTTTTACCGAATCAATGTCATTCCCATCATCATTCCTCCCCTGAGAGACAGACGAAGCGATATTCCGCTTTTGGCGGAATCGTTTTTTCGAAGGATTCGGCTTAAAAACGACAAAAATATCCAAGCCATCAGCAACCCTGCCATGGAAACGCTCATGAATTATGCATGGCCGGGAAATGTCAGAGAATTAAAAAGCGCGCTGGAATATGCATTCGTCACCTGCAACGGCGCCGTGATCGAACCGCAGCACCTGCCTCCGGATGTTTTTCAAAATAATATTCGGCCATCTCAACAGCAACATATCGCTTTCGACCGCGATGAGATTCAAAAAAGCCGGCTCATCAACGCCCTTAAACAAACCGGCGGCAATCAAACCCAGGCAGCGCGTCTTTTGGGGGTCTCACGGATCACCGTATGGAACCGGATGAAAAAATACGGCTTAAAACCGGTTCGCGAATTCGCTGAAAATTCATCTTAAAAAATTGGTACGAAATTTGCT
>JAJDND010000058.1 GCA_022340885.1 Desulfobacterales bacterium
CGCCCAGGCAAAGGCCGGCACCGAAGGGGCCACGGCCGGAGCCAGTGCCGGTCCCGCCACCGGTGAACAGGCTAAAACAAGCTACCACAAAGGAATGGTCGTGTTCGTTCACACCAAAGGCGGGCTGATGTACGAGGCGTCAATCGGCGGCCAGAAATTCACTTTCAAACCAAAGAAATAAAACTATATCTCAGCCGTATTCGGGCCCATAGCAAAGAGAAAACGCTTGATATGGCCCACGCCCCAAAAGCAACTATCCAAATCTTTGAGGGCTCTGAGTATTCGACGTTTGAAAAGAAGATATTTGAAAAAGGATTTAAAAGATTACCCAAAAAGCAAGGAGGTATAACATGAAAAAGCATTATTTTATCCCGTTGTTTATTTTAATGCTCAGCATCCTGCTAATCAGTTGTGGCGGCAAGAAAGTTATGAAGACCTCACAGTCTTTCGAACCCTATAAATTTGACACAAGTCAATATGAGCCTAAGGTGAATAATTTTGCTGTGATCCTGGATACATCTTCTTCGATGGCGGATAAATACAAGGGACAAGCAAAAACCACCGTTGCCAAAAACTTCTTAACTGCAATGAACCAAACGCTTCCTGAACTGAACTATAACGGCGAACTCCGGACATTTGGCCACGACGCCTATTTGCCGGACAGGTCGACCATGCGGGTATATGGCGTGACACCATATTCGGCTTCAGGTTTTGGATCAGCCTTAGAAGGTGTGCAAAAACCCGGCGGAGACACGTCACTTCCTCTGGCTAAAGCCATCGCTACCGCCGGAGAAGATTTTAAGTCAGTCCAAGGTCCCATCGCAGTCGTTATTGTCAGCGATGGTTTGGAAATGGACCAGGCACCGGTAAAGGCTGCCGAGGCGCTTAAGAGCCAATTCGGTGACAGACTGTGCATCGATACGGTACAGATCGGAAATGATCCTGCCGGAAAGGACAGCCTGGAACAGATTGCCAAAGCAGGCGGTTGCGGATATGCAACAACCGCGGACAGACTTTCCACATCATCGAGTATGGCAGGATTTGTGGAAGGCATATTTTTGGCCAAAGCTGCACCCAAACCTACCCCCATGGCAGAAGCTCCAAAACCTACCCCCATGGCAGAGGCTCCAAAACCGGCCTTGCCTTCTTCCGTGGTTCTCTTTTCATTTAACAGTGCAGATATTCGTTCCGAAGCTTATCCCACGCTAAATGAGGCGGCAAACATAATGAAACAGAATCCGGATCTCAACAGTCGGATCGACGGATATGCGGACAGTACTGGAAACGAAGCATACAACATAGGGCTTTCTGAAAGGCGAGCAAAAGCCGTAAAAGATTTTTTTGTCTCCAAAGGGATAGATCCCGAACGACTCACCATAAAGGGTTTTGGTGATGCGGATCCGGTAGCCAACAATGATACCAAGGAAGGCCGGGCTAAAAACAGGCGAGTTGAATTAAAGCCGGTTCACTAAGGAAACCGGTCATATGCCCACATACAGACATGAAGATGGGGTAAAGCACTATTGGATTGCCAAACCCCATCTTCATGGGCACAATGGGTTTTGATTTCAACATTATATTCACCATTTTCAAATACGAAATAGATATCAGACCCAAAAAAATTGTCCTTTACAGAATCAAGTTTACCCTGCCCAAAAAAATATTCTTTCTTGCCGTTTGGTGCATTTACCGGTGGTGAATAAATGAAGTCCGTACTATTAGACGCATCTTATAGACGCATCTTATTTAGCAACTGCGTCTTTAATTGATTGAACCTTCCGTCTTCCACTTTTTAATGAAGATAGATAAGCCTCATAAATTATTGATTCGCATTTAGTTTTTTCACTATCTGGGATACCGTTAATGCCCATGGCTTTCTGGGCCCATTTGGATGCTTCTTTTAACTTGCCGTCTCTATTATATTGCTCAGCCAATTTATAATTCGTAATCCAAAGATTGGGTCCCAACTCCACAGCCCGCTTTCTATATTTTAACGCTTTAGAATCATCGTCAGGGAATGCATTTATTAACGCAGTAATTAATTCGGATTTAACGTACTTCGCCAATTCTTGATTGTTGTTGGTTTTTGCCAGAATCAAACCTTTTTCATAGTTTTTTATTGCAAGCTTTAACAATCCCTCATCGTCAAACTCCTTATTTGGATACTTTTCGTATACTTCACCTAAGACTATATATGGCACTTCCCATGTAGGATCTATATTAATAGCTTTTTTTAAATCTGCTTCAGCCTTATCCAAGTTGCCTTCTTCTTTTTGGGCAATTGCTCTACCAAGCAGTAAACTGGTGGATCGCTCATCGATTTGAAGCCCCTTGTTACACCAATCAATGCATTTTTGATTATTATTATTAGCATGATATAATTTCGCGATATTCCAAATAACAACAATGTCTTCAGGTTTAAGTTTGTTTGCCTCTTTTAGGAGTTTCAGGGCTTCCTCCATATGGCCTGCTTTTTCAGCTTTTTTTGATTTTTCAAGAAGTTCACTAAAACTGTTGGCGGATAAGTTGCTTGGAGTTTTAAATGCTGATGATGTACTTGGAGTTGTGAATGCTGATGAGATACTTGGAGTTGTGAATATTGTTACGAATAAAAGTATTAAGAAAACATCGGTAACCCTTTTCAAATTCATTTTGTTCCTCCTGGATAAAAAATATATTTTCTTACTGATCTTCTTATTTGATTATCGATAATTAGGTGAAAACCTTTAGTGAAAAATTTCATAATTAATTGTAATAAAGAGAAATAATAATAACATATATTTGACCTGGGCGGTGGTCCCCAAAAATTGATCCAGTTTTTAAGTTAGAATTACGCTAAAACAGAGATCAAACAAAGGAGCCATGGAGGGAAACTACCAAGCCTCGCCCGATGCCGTCGATGCATTGAATACATTCAGGAGAAGCTTGGGGTATCGGAACGAAGGGCCCGTCGAGTGATCGGGCAACCGAGATCAACACAAAGATATACGGCAATTGTCAAAAACGATGAAGAAGCGCTCCGGGCTGATATCATCAGATTGGCGACCCAATATGGCCGTTACGGATATCGGCCTATAGAAACCTTATTGAGGGAGGCTGGTTGGCGAATAAAATCGTGTAACGATTTTATGAAACGCGGCTATACCGCTAAGTTGGCGAAAGGCTAAAATCCTATCCCCGCAGCAAGCAGCGGGGAATTCAAATCGATCCTAATTTGTTAATTGAGTATATTTCGTTTCATTTAAACCTAAAAAATGGGAAATTTTAAGACCCATATTCGTTCCATGATTTGATTCCATTTAGCAAGTCTTAACATAATTTAACATTTGAAAAATGCCGGCTGTCATCAGGAGTCGATCCGCAGCCAAATAGTAGGTTGCTAATAAATTCAAACTGAAAAGGAGTCATGATATGAATGCGAATAACAAAAGCAAATTTGAGTTGTATTTTGGGACATAAACTCTGTCTTTGACAACTCCGATTGCTTTAAGGCAATCTCATATCAAAGTTCAGTGATATTTGGTTTCCTATCAAGGTATTATGTAGGAAAGGTGAGAGGAGACTTGCTCCCCTCACCGACAAAACGCCCGAACA
>JAJDND010000205.1 GCA_022340885.1 Desulfobacterales bacterium
GTCCAGAAGCACGGACGACGGAAGCAGCTTCAAAGACGTGTTAAAAGAAGCACAAGAGAACGGCTATGCGGAAGCAGATCCGACACTGGATATCGAAGGCATCGATACTGCCCACAAACTCGCCATTTTAACCTCCCTGGCTTATGGCATGGAGATCAACTTCAACGATATCTACATCGAAGGGATTTCGAATATTACACCCTTGGACATTGAGTTTGCCGGACAGTTCGGATACCGGATCAAGCTTCTTGCCATTACCAAAAATGCGGGCGATGCCGTCGAAGCCAGGGTTCATCCTACCATGATCCCGTTTTCAAACCCACTCTCCGGCGTCAGCGGCGTTCTCAATGCCGTTACCATCACAGGAGATGCCGTCGGCGACATGATGCTCTACGGATATGGCGCAGGGATGATGCCGACTGCGGGCGCTGTAGTGGGTGATGTTATCGATCTTGCCCGAAATCTTTTATCAGGCTCAACAGGCAGGGTGCCGCTGCTGGCTTACCAGATGGAAAATATCAGAAAAATTCCGGTGCTTTCCATGGAGAACATACGAGAACACTATTATTTCCGGTTTTCCGTCCTGGACCAACCCGGTGTGCTATCGAAAATATCAGGCATTCTGGGAGATTACGGCATCAGTATCAAATCGGTACATCAAAAGGGCAGAAAAATGTACGGAGCGGTTCCCATTGTCATGCTCACCCATCTCGCAAGAGAAGCGGATGTACAAAATGCGTTGACTGATATTTCCAACCTCGATGTGGTCAGCGCCCGGCCAGTACTCATACGAATTGAGAACGAAAACGAAGAGGATTGACATGCACATTGTTTGTTCCGACCTGGAAGGTGTATTTGTCCCGGAGATATGGATCAACGTGGCTGAAAAAACAGGAATTGAAGAACTCCGGCTGACGACGCGTGACATCGCCGATTATGATGTATTAATGAAAAGGCGCCTTAAAATTCTCGATGAAAACCATCTTAAGATCGATGACATTCAATCCGTCATCGCCACCATGAAACCCCTTGAAGGAGCGATTGATTTTCTGAGCTGGCTCCGGTCCCGGACGCAGATCATCGTTGTTTCAGATACTTTCGATCAGTTTGCCCGTCCGTTGATGGAAAAACTGGGATGGCCGACACTTTTTTGTCACACTCTATCCATTACACCCGACGGGTTTATTTCAGACTACATACTGCGACAAAAAGATGGAAAGCGAAAATCAGTAGTTTCTTTAAAGAAATTGAACTACAAGGTTATCGCGATGGGAGATTCTTATAATGACATCTCCATGCTCAAGGAAGCAGACAACGGCATCCTTTTCAACCCGCCGGACAATGTAAAAAACGAGTTCCCTGAACTTCCAGTGACCTTCAGTTATGAAACGCTGAAGCAGATGATTCAAAAGATACTGTCAAACCACTCAATGCCGTCGAAAGCCCAAGACTGAAACTTGAATACATGCTGAAACACAAAACCACATGCCGGGTGAGATACAGTGACACGGATAAAATGGGATTTGTTTACAATGCAAACTACTTCAGGTGGTTTGAGGTCGGCCGATCCGAAATGCTAAGAGCCATGGGTATTTCTTACAAGTCCGTCGAATCAAAAGGATTTTATCTCCCCGTGTCCGAGATGTATTGCAAGTTTAACAGCCCTTCACAGTATGACGATATCTTGTTGATAGAGACATCTATCGATAAACGATACCGGGCGGGCATGAAATTCGATTATCAAATATTCAGCCAAAACGGTGATAAACTCCTGGCCAGCGGGTATACCAAACATGCGTGCATGGACAGCAGCGGTCATGTGGTAAGGCCGCCTAAATTTTTGATGGACGTGATTTCAGCGCACTCTGATGGTTCTGCATCACCCAAAAGTCAAGGATGACAATGTGTAACTTCGCACTTTAAAATGATATTATAGTGTTTTTTCTCTACAAAATTTGAATGTAATATGCTGATGGATATATCAAAATTTGACCAGTGCCGCCTGCTGGTTATAGGAGACGTTATGCTCGACGAATACGTCAGCGGAGATGTTGATCGGATCTCTCCTGAAGCGCCGGTTCAAGTGGTCTCCGTTCAAAACGAAGATTTTAAGCTGGGCGGTGCCGGCAATGTCGTCAACAATATTGCGGCTCTGGGAGGGAAAGCTTCCGCAATAGGTGTGATCGGTAACGGTCGAAACGGAAAGCTTCTTCTCGATATGTTTACTAAACTCGGAGTCGATACCGAGGGAATTGTCAAGGAGCGAGGTCGCATCACAACAAGGAAAACCAGGATCATCGCGGTTAATCACGCAAATCAACAGGTACTCAGAATCGACAGAGAGAAAAAACAAGACATATCCGATGCGACTCTGAAAAAAATAGTCCAGATTATAAAAGAAAAGATACCTTATATCGATGTGATTTTAATTTCCGACTACGGCAAGGGTTTGATTACCCGACGAATGCTTTCACAAGTGATTGCAATTGCGAAAAAGCACAACAAATTGACCATCGTCGATCCAAAAGGTCTTGACTTCTCCAAGTATTCAGGCGTATCGCTTATCACGCCGAACAAAAAAGAAGCCGCCCTGGCTTCAAGGATAGAAATTATCGATGAATCAAGCCTTGAAAAGGCAGCAAAAAAAATTCTGCAAGACATTGGCATCCATCAGCTTTTGATAACTTGTGGCAAGGATGGAATGGTTCTGTTTGAAAGAAACAAAGAACCCTTCCGGGTCAAAGCCGAGGAAAGGCATGTCTTCGATGTCTCCGGCGCCGGCGACACGGTCCTGGCGGTATTGGGTCTAGCCGTTGCATCCGGCATTTCAGTCAAAAACAGCCTGGCCGTTGCCAATGCTGCCGCCGGAATCGTTGTGGGTAAGGCTGGAACGGCAACAGTTTCAAAACAGGAACTCGCTTCGGCTTATAAAATTGTTATGGGAAAAGTTGGAACCAGAGCGGTTTCTGAGCAGAAACTCGCTTCGTCGCTGGAGTCGAATATCCATGATCTACCGGACAAATACAAACAATTAACAGAGCTTCCGGCACTCATCAAAGCGCTTAAGAAAAAAGGTAAACGGCTGGTATTGACCAACGGTTGCTTCGACCTGTTGCATGCCGGCCATATCATGCTATTTTCTGCGTCAAAACTTATGGGAGACATTCTTTTCGTTGCCATCGATGATGATGAATCTGTGAAAACACTTAAAGGCTCAGGAAGACCTGTAATCAGTGCAAAAGAACGGGTCAGGATCATAAGCGCCTTGGATACCGTTGATTATGTCGTTTTATTTTCCTCCCCCGAGCTTAAAAAGTTGATTGAAATCATACAGCCGAATGTTCTGACCAAAGGGTCCAACTATACTGACCAAGAAGTGTTCGGGCGTGAACTCGTTGAAAAATACGGCGGGAAAATAGAATTGATACCGGTTACCGAAAATATTTCATCCACCCGTATTATCGATACTATCAAAAGCATTCGGCAAGAATGACACTTCCAGATAACATTCAATATATACAAGAAAATGATGACGGAATTATACTGAACGTCTTTATCCAGCCCCGGTCGTCAAGGAACATGATTGCTGGACGCCATGGCGACGCCCTGAAAATCAAACTCACCGCACCTCCGGTGGACGGCGCTGCCAACAAAATGTGTATTCAGTATTTATCGAAATGGTCCAACATTCCCAAATCCTCCATTGAAATTATATCCGGACACACAAGCAGGACCAAGCGGGTGTTGTTGCGGTGTCAAAATGATAACAAAGAGCGAAAACGCATCCGTTCTTTATTGTCGTCAATATAACACCAAACCCCTAACCACCAATAAACAAAACCGGGAACTCTCCCTCAGGCAGTACAAAAACACCTTGACATATTTATTCACTTTGGGTAAAAGATAAGATTGATTCAATGATGCGGGGTGGAGCAGTCAGGTAGCTCGTCGGGCTCATAACCCGAAGGTCGTAGGTTCAAATCCTGCCCCCGCTACCAAAAATATCAAGGAGTTAGCCAATTGCGGTTAACTCCTTTTTCTTTTTAGTTGCTTTTTGTCCCACTATTGTCCCACCTTTATTTTTCATATGGCGA
>JAJDND010000228.1 GCA_022340885.1 Desulfobacterales bacterium
GTATTCTACGGTTATAAGTTCAGAGGCTGTAATTTTGAAAAAGTTATTCAACCCGGAGCCGTGAACCGTGAACCCTGCAACCTGAATTATTCTAGAAGCTATCTCAAAATAATCTTTTGGCCCAACCTCGGCGTTGGGGCCCCGTTTTAAGTCCTCGACATGCTTGAGTATGCCTGTGGGTTAAAACTCGGCTCCGCCTTGATTTTGAACCAAAATCTTTACTTTGAGATAGCGTCTATATATATCCTTTCTGACCCAAAAGCAGCAGAATTTCCTGAGCCGCTTCATTAGGGGTGAGGTCGGTGGTACTGATCCTCACTTCGGGGGATTCAGGAACCTCATAGGGATCGTCAACACCGGTAAAACCCTTGATCAGACCGGCTCTGGCCTTGGCATACATCCCCTTTCGATCTCTTTTTTCACATACTTCTATGGGGGTGGATACATGCACCTCGATAAACCCGCCGTAATTTTCGATGCTGTTTCTTATTTCTGTTCGCGTCGCATTATAGGGTGCGATGGGTGCGCAGATTGCGATGCCGCGGTTCTTGGTGATCTCGCCGGCCACAAATCCGATACGCCGTACATTGGTGTCTCTATCTTCTTTGGAAAAACTCAACTGGCTGGATAAATTCCGCCGCACGATATCTCCGTCCAACAGGGTAACCGGCCGATCGCCCATCTCCAGGAACCGCGCATAGAGCACCTTGGCAATAGTTGATTTTCCGGCGCCTGAAAGCCCGGTCAGAAATATGGTAAACCCTTGTTTTTCCGGAGGAGGATATGCTTTTTTCAGTTCTTCATTAACTTCAGGAAATGTCGCCCACTCAGGGACCCGCCGGCCGGTTCTGATTCGTTCGCGGATATGGGAGCTGGAAAAAGAAATGAACTGTTCTCCCTCCGGTATTTGGTCCGAGGAGCGATACTCGTCTTCAAAAGGCAGATAGACGAGTTCTTCAAAAGGAACAATGGTCACTCCGACTTCCGCGCTGTGCTGTTCTGTCATTCTTTGGGCTGCTCGGCTTTCGTAAAAAGGATTCCCCGTCGAATCACTCCCCGGGCTGGCGTGGTCTCGCCCGACAATAAAATGGGTACAGCCGTAATTTTTGGCAATGATGGCATGCAAAAGCGCCTCTCTGGGACCTGCCAGCCGCATGGAAAGGGGGAGCAGGTTCAGTATAAAAGAATCCGGCGGATAATGGTGGGTCACCGCCCGGTAACATCGAACTCTCGTGTAATGGTCGAAATCGCCGGGTTTTGTCATGCCGGTTACCGGAAGGAGGAGGAGGTTGGCCTTGGCTTGCCGCATGGCTTTTACCGTCATTTCAAACTGAAGACGTTGAATGGGATTTCGAGTCTGAAATCCCAATATTCTCTTCCAATTCAGTTTCTGATAAACACGCCGAATCTCATGGGGTGTCATTCGAAGCTGTTTGAAGTCAAAGTGAAGGGAAATATTCAGGACCTCAAGTCTTCCCCCGATGTAATAATCACCCTCGGTTTTCAAAAGATACTTAACTCCCTGATGTGCCGGGTCGGCCGTGCCATATACCAGCAATGCTTCCTTTTCCCGATCCGACGGCCACATATCTTCAATATGCATAATGGCCAGCAAAAATCCTTCGTGATCCCTTAATGTCACGGATTGACCGACCTCCAGCGTCCTGGCTTTGGTTTCGGAAATGCCAAGACATACAGGTATGGGCCAGAGCACATTGCTTTGCAAGCGCATGCGGTCTAAAACGGATTCATAGTCGGATCGGAGCATAAATCCGTCTAAAGGCGAAAAGACGCCTGTTGCCAGAAGTTCAAGATCGCAAAGTTGACGGTCGTTCAGAATGATGTCCGGAAGGTTCAGGGAGATATCTTTGAGTGTGGCCGCTCTTTCTTCGCTCACGAGCAGCTGAACAGGCGTCCCCCCGTGATAGTCGTTTTCCGATGTATTTCTCATTTACAAATTTCCGATAAAACCTGTTTGATTTTTATTTGTTTTCATTCCGGGATCAGGAATTAAGTGTATCCAGATACGACTTCAGGGATTCAAAACGTTGGGGCGACTGAAGTTCATTGCCGGAATCCCGGTCCGTGATACTCACCACGACAGGCTCGTCCATGGATTCGGGCAAGTGAAGTTCATCATCGGCGGTGATTGTAATAAATGCATCGCTTCCTTCATACACGATGCCTTTGACATACCACTCGAAACCACTGCAGCTTGTTGAGGTTTCGAAACCGTACGTTTCCAATATTTGATCCAGTTCCATATGCTTCTCTTTTCTTAATTTGTTATTATGATTATATGTTATTATATGCTACTGAAAGGATTATCGCAAATATCACCACATCTGTCAATAATCAGACTGAAGGCCCCCGGGTAAACGTATGTGTTAACCGGAATCTCTTTGGAAATCCGCAATGATAAACTGATGGGCCATCCGGTTTTTCAAAAGGGACCCGTAGTCTTTTATCTTCATAACCATGCTTAAGCTGAGTGAGTTTCGATATCGTTCCGAGTTATCAGGCTATATTTATTTTGGGCACTAATTGTGATATATCATACTTAAATCGGATATTTCAAATATTACTGAGGTGTCAATATGCGCCATAACATCGATGCATCGAATGCCATGAGCATAAAACTCGATTATATACTGGACGAACTTCCCGAAATGCCGGAATTTCAAAGCGGTATCCGAAGGGCTCCCAAACGGCATTTTTCACTTTCAAAAAATGACACGATCCTGGCAATAAAAAACGCCCTCAGATATATCCCTGAAAAATGGCATCACATTCTGGCTCCGGAATTTCTTGACGAACTCCTGACCCACGGCAGGGTGTATGGCTATCGGTTCAGACCTGCAGGTAGGATCAAAGGCCTTCCCATTGATTCATACAAAGGCCGGTGCATTGAAGGTCGCGCCTTTCAAGTAATGGTAGACAACAATTTGGATTTCGATGTCGCCCTTTATCCTTATGAACTGGTCACCTACGGTGAAACCGGCCAGGTCTGCCAGAACTGGATGCAGTATCGATTGATCAAACGATATTTGGAAACGCTCAATCGTGAGCAAACCCTCGTAATGGCCTCCGGACACCCGCTGGGTCTGTTCGCATCCGGCCCAGGCGCCCCTCGCGTTGTCATCACCAACGGCCTCATGGTGGGAATGTTCGACGACCAGGAGAACTGGCACCGTGCGGCGGCACTTGGGGTATCCAACTATGGACAGATGACCGCCGGCGGATGGATGTACATCGGCCCCCAAGGTATCGTCCACGGCACTTACAGCACTATCCTGAATGCGGCCCGAAAAAAATTCGGCATGTCTTCAGAACGCGATCTTTCCGGATTTCTCTTTGTGTCCTCGGGTCTCGGCGGCATGAGCGGCGCTCAGGGGAAATCCATTGAAATTTCCAAAGGGGTTGGAATCATCGCAGAGGTTGACCATTCCCGTATTCGGACCCGATACGATCAGGGCTGGATCAGTGAGATCGTTGATTCACCGGCCAAAGCCTTTCAATCGGCAAAAACACATCAGGAGAAAGGAAACAGCGTCGCCATTGCATTTTTCGGAAATATCATTGATCTGCTTGAATATGCGGTCCAAAACAATATCCCGATCGATCTGCTCTCGGACCAGACATCGTGTCATGCAGCATATGACGGCGGATACTGCCCTCAGGGGCTTACCTTCGAGCAGCGTACTGAAATGCTAAAAACCGACCATGACGGATTCAAAAAAAAAGTGGATATTTCTCTGAAGCGTCATTACGCACTCATCAAGACACTGGTCAACCGAGGCGCTTATTTTTTTGACTATGGAAACAGCTTTTTAAAAGCCGTCTTTGACGCAGGTGTCACGGAAATTTGCAAAAACGGCAAAGACCCCATGGACGGTTTCATCTTTCCATCCTACGTGGAGGATATCATGGGGCCCATGATGTTCGACTATGGTTACGGTCCTTTCCGCTGGATTTGCCTCAGCAACAATCCGGAGGATCTCGATAAAACCGACCGTGCGGCCATGTCGTGCATCGATCCGACGAAGCGATTCCAGGATAGAGACAACTATGTCTGGATTCAAAATGCCAAACAAAACAGGCTTGTGGTCGGGACTCAGGCCAGGATTCTATACCAAGACGCACCGGGCAGAGTGAAGATTGCACTAAAATTCAATGAGATGATCCGAAAAGGAGAAATCGGCCCTGTCATGCTGGGCCGGGATCATCACGACACTGGCGGTACGGATTCGCCTTTCAGGGAGACGGCCAACATCAAAGACGGGAGCAACATCACGGCTGAGATGGCAGTCCATTGTTTTGCGGGAAACGCCGCAAGAGGCATGAGCATGGTGTCGCTGCACAACGGCGGCGGCGTAGGTATCGGAAAGGCTGTGAACGGTGGTTTCGGTTTAGTCCTTGACGGAAGCGATCATGTGGATGACATTATTCGAAATGCTGTTTCTTGGGATGTCATGGGGGGTGTCGCTCGAAGGGCCTGGGCCAGGAATAAAAACGCCGTCGAAACCGGCATCGCGTTCAATCTGAATTTTCCGGAGCAAAATCACATCACGCTTCCTTTTATTCCGGACGAATCCATAATCGAAAAACTCGTGTCGGATAAATTTTCTACGTGATCAATGTTATGATTCCTAACCGCCGGTGATGTACTTCTCCAATTCCCGAATGGCAAATTGCTGATCGGAAATGAGCTGTTTGACGACATCTCCGAGCGTGACGAGACCGATCAGCCGGTCCTTTTGCAACACGGGCAAATGACGGATATGTTTGGCTGTCATCAGCGCCATACTTTCCTCGAGGGTCGCATCGGCGTCGATGTAAATGACCTCTCGCGTCATTAGTTCGCTCACGGATGTGTTTTTTGAAGACTTATCTTTCAGGATAACTTTTCGGGCGTAATCGCGTTCGGAAAAAATGCCGACTACTTTTTCATTTTCCATAACGAGCAACGCCCCGACATTCGTCTCAGCCATTATTTGTAATGCACGGTAAGCTGTTTCCATCGGGGCAATAGACCAGATATCGCCTCCTTTAACGTGTAAGAGTTGTTCAACAGTTCGCATAATGCTGCTTCTCCTTTCTCTTTACGAAGCTGTCAATAATCAATATAAAACCCCGATCAGCGGCAGAATTTTCCATGCTAATTCTGCCGCTGTTTCGTTTCTGTTTGTTCAACTATCCGATGGGAGAAGGCTTGCAGAGGTGTTTTTCTTCCATGGCTACCCGGCCGCATCCTTGGCATACATACTGCATGGCAGCCAATTTGTCTTTACACATGTGTTTGGGATCAACCTTGGGAGCGCCGCAAAAGCTGCAATTTTCCGTATCGCCGCAGGGATTGCACAAATGACCGGGCGCATCCGCCACTGCACCACAATTTTTACAGGTATAAGCCATAATATTATCCCTCCTTTTCTTTAAATGCAAATACCATCAAACATCGTTTATATGTCCAATGGACCGGCATTTTGTTTGAGACCGTCTCGGATCTAACTTTTTCTTTTTCGGTACATTCCAAACAAAAGCGCATATTTTATGAGTAACACCGAAAAACCCATTGTCAAGTTAGAGCCGGGCATTAAGGGCTCGCACAAAAATAACTTCCCATTTTCGCATCCCGTCTTCAGGCCATCTTTGCCCGACCCTCAACCGCCAAATCCTCGAAATAGGCCTGCTATTCCTTTGGGTTGGCAATTTCGGATCGAACAAATCTGACCCAAATCCGGGCGTCAATTCTGTGAAATTATTTTTGCGTGAGCCCTAAGTGTCCGTGGGCGCCATAACAACCCGGTCGGGCAAAGACAGCTCCTAAACTGAAAACGGTTTGATCAGATCTTCGGCATCCCCTTAAAATTTGAGCTATGCTCTATTCGGGGTTTAAAATGATGCTTTATTTCTCGGACAGGATCCTTCGGAGCACATACTGTAAAATACCACCGTTTAGGAAGTAATCGACTTCCACTTCCGTATCGAGACGGGCAATGACGTCAAAATAAACCTCCTGGTTATTTTCTTTGACGGCTTTGACGGATAAGGTCTTCCTGGGATGCATATCTTCGATCCCGCTGATGGAAAAATTTTCTGAACCGGTCAGGCCAAGCATGTCAACGGTTTTGTCGTTCTTAAACACAAGGGGCAACACGCCCATCCCGACCAAATTGCTCCGGTGTATTCTTTCAAAGGACGATGCAATCACTGCTTTTACGCCCAGAAGCGCCGTCCCCTTGGCGGCCCAGTCTCTTGAAGAGCCCGTCCCGTATTCTTTGCCGCCCAAAACAACGAGAGGTCTGGATTCGAAAAGGTATTTCATGGCTGCATCGTAAACATACATCTCCGATTTGTCCGGAAATTTTATCGTAAAACTCCCTTCTTTGGGCGATACCAGTTTATTTTTAATCCGGATGTTTCCGAATGTTCCTCGCATCATGACTTCATGGTTTCCTCTTCGCGAACCATACGAATTAAATGCATCCGGCAAAATATTTTCTGCTATAAGATACTTTCCGGCCGGATAGTCGGCGGGTATCGCGCCGGCCGGAGATATATGGTCCGTCGTCACCGAATCGCCGAGCATAAGAAGCGCGCAGGCATCGGTCACATCCGATGTTTTGAGAGGTTCGGGGCCGAAGTTTTCAAAAAAAGGCGGTTTTTTAATATAAGTCGATTTTGGGTCCCAATGGAAGGTCTTGCTTTCCGGGACATTCAACGAATTCCAGAATTGATCCCCGTCAAAAATTTTGCCGTATTCTTCACTGAAAAAATCACTTTTGACATGCAAGTCCACAAGGTTCTTAATCTCATCTTCTCCGGGCCAGATATCCGTTAAAAACACCGGGGCACCATTTGGATCATGCCCAAGGGGCTCTGCGGTCAAATCGATGTCTATCCGTCCCGCAATGGCAAAAGCCACTACCAGCATGGGAGACCCTAAAAAATTGGCCTTAATGCTCTGGTGGATCCTGGCCTCGAAATTTCGATTTCCCGACAAAATAGACGCGACGGTGAGATCGTTTTCGGCGATGGCTTTCTCGATTTCAGGATGCAGCGGACCGCTGTTCCCGATGCAGGTCGTGCATCCGAAGGCCGCCAGATGAAATCCAAGTTCTTCGAGATAGGGCATCAACCCGGCATCATTAAGATATCGAATCACCACTTTTGATCCTGGCGCAAGGGACGTTTTCACAAAAGCAGGCACTTTCAACCCTTTATCGACGGCATTTTTCGCCAGCAGTCCTGCGCCGATCAAAACAAATGGGTTTGAGGTGTTCGTGCACGAAGTGATGGCGGCAACGACGATACTCCCGTGTGCGATAGAAGTCGCTTCCCCGTCAAGATTCACCGAACACGCTTTCGTGTCAGCGGATCTCAAACCTGCAAATTTTTCTCTTAAACCCGGGAGCTCGATTCTATCCTGCGGTCTTGCAGGACCTGCAACACAAGGGGTGATCGAAGAAAGGTCCAGCTCTAGAACTTGTGTATATTCCGGGGCCTCATACCCGGTATAAAAAAGCCCCAGTGTCCGGGTGAAGGTTTCCACAAGATTGGCTCGACTCCCCCGATGAGTCAGCTTCATGTATTCAATGGTCTTTTCATCCACCGGGAAAAATCCGATGGTGGCGCCGTATTCCGGCGTCATGTTGGATACGGTGGCCCTGTCGGGAACCGTCAAATTCTTGACTCCTGGGCCGAAGTATTCCACAAACTTTTCTACCACATGATGCTGTCTGAGAAGTTCGGTGATCACCAGCACCAAATCGGTGGCTGTAACACCTTTTTTCAGCTCACCCGTCAGGCGGACACCCACCACCTGGGGAATCGACATGTAATACGGCTGCCCCAGCATTACGGCCTCCGCTTCGATGCCTCCGACCCCCCATCCCAGCACGCCGATACCGTCGATCATGGTGGTATGCGAGTCCGTGCCGACCAAAGTATCCGGGTAAGCCGATTGGACGCCGTTTGAATTACGGGTCATCACAACCCTTCCGATATATTCAAGGTTCACCTGGTGGCATATACCGGAGTTCGGCGGGACAACCCTGAAATTGTCGAAGCTTTTTTGGGCCCATTTCAAGAGGGCATATCTTTCCCTGTTTCTTTCGTATTCCTTTGCGACATTTTTTTCCAGGCAATCTTTAGTCCCGTAATAATCCACCTGCACGGAGTGATCGACAATCAAATCCACCGGAACCAACGGATTGATCTTCATGGGATCCTCGCCAAGGTCTTTTACCGCATCCCGCATGGCGGCAAGATCCACCACAGCCGGTACGCCGGTAAAATCCTGCATCAGCACCCGGGCCGGATGAAACGGTATCTCAACAGGTTGCTCATACTTCTTTTGCCAGCGAGCGATATTTATCACATCTTTTTCTTTTACCGTTCGCCCATCCAGTTTTCTCAACAGGTTTTCAACCAGTATTTTAACGGAAAACGGAAGTCTCTGGATGTCGGCGATCCCTTTTTTCTCCAAGCGAGTGATATCCGAAACCTCGTAAACCTCGCCGTCAACATCTATCTGTGTGATAAATTCTTTTGGATCCATCGTTTAATCTTTCTCCAATACTTTTTTTAAGCTGTTTTTCAAAACGAGCCCTTATCCATGAGTTCTTCCAGCAAATAATTTAATTATACCTGAAGCGGTTAAGCCGATAACCGAATCGAACTTTCTCCTGAACCTCAGGACTCAATCGCCCCTCCTCACGTAAATCCCGAACCTGCTGTGCAGGTGTAACAATGATCGGCCGTTGCAATATGGCTTCCGGATTCCGGAGGACCCGGCATGTCGGATACATGAATTTTGCGCCGATCCATAAAAAGTCCCCTGGCAAGATTAAAATCACAATCGTAAAGATAACCGTCCCAGGAGACGGAAACCAGCGACCGGCACATCAGCCCGTCCACCGCACATGAATTGAAGCTGGAATACAGCCTTTTCATATACCCATCCAGATTACCGGTTTCGATCAGCCACTGACGAAACCGGCCCAGTGGCACATTGGCAAAGCTGTACAGATGGTTGAACACAATCCCCCATTTTCTTTTTAACACCTGACGGAATCTCTTTTCCGTTTCGGCCTGGGGAGGCGGAAGAAACGCGCCGGTAGGATTGGATACCAGGTTCAGTTCAAATCCGGAACCTTCCTGACCGTATCCGATGGCGTTCAGTTTTATAAGCATATCGATGCTGGTTTGAAATATGCCGTCACCCCTTTGAGAATCCGCCTGGAGGGCATTCAAAGAAGGTAAGGACCCGACGACAACCACTTTTTCTGCTTTAAGAAGCTCGACAAGGTGCTCCTTTGTACCGTCATTCAGCGCGGACAGGTTTGAACGGATCATGACGCGTTTGCCGAGGGGTACCATGCCTTGGATCAGCTTGACGATATGGGGATTCAATTCAGGGGCGCCGCCGGTGATGTCGACGGTGTCGAATCCGCTTCTTTTCGCATAGGATATGACCTCGTCGACAACGATACCATCCATGTTCTCTGTTCGATGGGGACCTGCAGTTAGATGACAGTGCCTGCACGTCTGATTGCACAAAAATCCGACATTGACCTGCAATACACTCGTTTCAATCCGCTTCAAATCAATGCCGTGATGTGCCAGCGTCAGACCGAAAGGTGTGATATCGTTCCCTTCTCCTTCAGACCACATCTTCCTTTCGCCGGACGATGCGATTATCATATTTTCCTTCAACATAATCCAAATTCCACACCGTTTTTTTACATGGATATCTTTTCACCGACATTTCGCATTTGTACCCCATGCACCAGGGAAGCGCCGCCGCGTATGGCGACGGCGACATGGATCGCTTCGGTCATCTCCGCCATGTTAGACCCTTTTTCGAGGCATGTCTGAGTATAGGCGTCGATGCAATACGGACACTGAACGGCATGTGCCACCGCAAGGGCAATGAGTGATTTTTCCCTTTCCGTGAGTTCACCTTCCGCAAATACGGCGCTGTAATACTCGAAAAACTTCTTCGCCAGTTCAGGTGAGTCTTTCCCGATATCTTCGAATTTAAGCAAATCCTCAGGTTTGTAGTAAGTCTCCATGTCTGCGGGCTCCTTTCTTTCTATTCTTTATCCGATTCAAGGCCGCAGGCCCGGCCTTTGAGATTGAAAAAGAATTTGAGTCCCTTTTTGATCTTATCTGAAAAAATCTTGGGCGTAAAAAATGTTCCGGCGACTTTTTTGTTGATCTCGCCGATGGTCGGATACGGGTGAACCGCCGCTGCAAGAGTGGATAGTTTTACTTTTCCGTTTAGTACCGCCACCCATTCGCAGACCAGGTCTCCGGCATGGGGGCCGACAATCTGAACCCCTATGGGCTTTTCTTTTTCATCCAGCAGCATTTTGATTTTCCCGATTTTTTCTCCCTCGGCAAGACTCCGGTCATTGTTCTTAAATTCCTCAACGATGATCGAATACTCGATCCCTTTAGATTCGGCCGTCTTTTCGTTCATACCGATACTCGCCAGTTCAGGATCGGTGTAGGTACACCAGGGGAGATACGTATAATCCGTGCTCCTCGGAAATCGAAAAACAGCATTGCTGACCACAATCCCGCCTTCATACCCGGCCGCATGGGTGAAAAGATATCCGCCGTTGACATCGCCTGCTGCATAGATATGCTTGTGATTGGTTCTCAACCGTTTATCGACATCGATTCCAAACCGGCTGACCTTGATACCGATATGTTCGAGTCCCATTTGACCGATGTTGGGTGTTCTTCCTGCCGCAACCATGATAGTCTCGACTTTCAGGATAACGGATTTGCCTTCTTTGTCTGTGATGACCACCTCTTTTTCACTGCCGAGATCCCTGGCGGCCTCGATGGAAGCGTTCAAATAAAACGCGACGCCTTCGGATTCCATGACCTTTTTGACCGTATCGGCCATGTCTTTATCCTCTTTGCCCAGGATCTGATCACCCTGGTTCACAACATACACCTTGGTCCCAAGCCGGTTGAAGGCCTGCCCCATCTCGCTTCCAATGGGTCCCCCGCCGATAATGACCATGGACTTGGGAAGGCGATCCAAATAAAATAGTTCTTTATTCGTGATATACCCGGTTTCATCCAGCCCCTTTACGGGTGGAATAAACGGCGAAGAACCCGTGGCAATCACCCAGTTTCTGGCAGAAACGGTTTTTCCATTTAATTGAACGGAATGTTCGTCCGAAAAAACAGGCCTGCCGAATTCCACTTTTGCTCCCAAACGGCAGAACCGCTCCGCTGAATCGTGTGCCTGGATGCCTTCGATAACCGATTTTATTCTATCGGATACCTTTTTAAAATCGATTGGCGGCACCTGAACGGTGGGCAATCCGTATTTTTCGGCATGTTTCATCATGTGATATACATTGGCGGTCTTGATAAGCGTTTTGCTGGGGACGCAGCCGAAATGGAGACAATCGCCGCCGAGTCTTTCTTTCTTTTCAATGAGAAGCGTCTTCGCGCCGAGCTGGGCTGCGCCGGAGGTGACCGTCAATCCGGCCGCACCGCCACCGATTACCCCGATGTCATAATCATAATCAACCATTAGAACCTTAATTTTAAAAATAATGCTTGTTTTCCAAAATGTCGCTTTTCAAATCAGGATGCATAAATCGAACATTTTCGCACCGCCATGGCCGCCTCGTGAAGCGCTTCGGAAAAGGTCGGGTGGCCGTGAACGGTTCTGGCGATATCCTCGGAACTCGCCCCGAATTCCATTGCCAGCACACATTCTGCAATCATATCGGACGCCCGGGGGCCGATGATATGAACACCGAGGATTCGATCGGTTTTGCCATGGGCGATCAATTTGACAAAGCCGTCCTTTTCTCCCATACAGCGCGCGCGGCCGGCCCCTGAAAACGGATATGTACCCACACAAAAAGGTATATGTCTCTGTTTGGCCTGTTCCTCGGTTATCCCGACGCAGGCCACCTCCGGCCAGGTGTAGATCACCGCCGGAATAGCATCATAATTTACTTCTCCGGGAAGCCCTGCAATACATTCAACCGCAGCGATGCCCTCTGCCGAGGCTTTGTGGGCCAGCATGGGGCCCGGTATGAGGTCACCGATGGCATAAATGCTCGGGACATTGGTGCGAAAAGATTCATCCACCGGGATATGACCGGTTTTGGAATCGATACGGATACCGGCGTCTTCCAGGCCCAGATTCTGTGTCAGGGGGCGCCTTCCAACGGCAACCAGCAATCGATCGCAGGAAAGGGTCTCTTTTTTATCTTTGTTTTCCAGAGTCACTCGAACCGTGTTTTTCTGAACCTTTGCACCGGAAACCCGGGTGTTGAGTCGAATGTCAAGTCCTTGTTTTTTAAGAATTCGCTCCAGGGCGCGGCCCACTTGTCCGTCCAGCGTAAGGGCGATGTGCGGCAGCATTTCAATCACGCTCACCTTTGCGCCAAGACGCATCCACACGGATCCGAGCTCGAGACCGATATATCCGCCGCCCACGACCCCCAGATGCTTGGGAACCGTGTTGAACGCCAAAGCCTCTGTGGACGTAACAATCCGTTTTCCGTCAAATTCCATACCTTTAACCTGTAACGGCGCGCTTCCCGTGGCCAGAATAATCGACTTGGCGCCAAGGGTTTGCATGTTTTTTTTGCCGGAAGAAGCGCCGGGCAGCTGAATCTCAACGCGATCTTCTCCGACAAGACGTGCCGTGCCTTGAATGATCTTAATGTTATTTCCTTCCAAAAGGTTCCGAACATTGCCGGTCAGCTCTTTCACGACCTTTTCTTTTCGGCCCATCATAACAGACAGGTCAAGGCTCGTCTTTCCGGTTTTTATGCCGTGTTCGGACAAACGATCTTTTGCCAGATGATAGTATTCACTGGAATCGAGCAGGGCTTTGCTCGGAATACACCCCACATTCAAACAAACGCCGCCCAGACGGTCAGCCTTCTCAATGCAGGCGGTTTTCAGTCCCAGTTGTGCCGCCCGAACCGCCGCCACATAACCGCCCGGACCGCTGCCGATAATTATGAGGTCGAAATTCTCTTTTTGTGCCATGGTTATATCTCCATCATGATCCTTTCGGGATTTTCGATACACTCCTTGATCCGCACCAAAGATTTGACCGCTTCTCTGCCGTCCACGATGCGATGATCATAGCTCAGCGCCACATACATCATGGGCCGGATGGTTATTTTGTCATCTAAGACTACGGGTCGTTTTTCGATTTTGTGCATCCCCAAGATGCCGCTTTGGGGAGTGTTTAAAATGGGCGTGCTCATCAGAGATCCGAATACGCCGCCGTTGGTAATGGTAAACGTACCGCCTTCAAGATCCGCCAGCCCCAGACGATTGGTCTTGATTTTATCTACAAAATCGACAATGGCCTGTTCCAATTGGGCAAAGCTCAGCCTGTCGGCGTTTCGGATTACCGGCACCACCAGACCTTTTCCAGTGCCGACGGCGATACCGATGTGGAAATAATTGTGATAAACGATATCTTCTCCCTCGATGAACGCATTGACTTCCGGAAATTCCTTGAGCGCTTCGATGGTGGCTTTTATAAAAAAAGACATAAACCCTAACGAAATACCATGTTTTTCCTTGAAGGCTTCCTTGAACTGAGTTCGCAGGGCCATGGTGCGTGTCATATCGATTTCGTTGAAGGTCGTGAGCATGGCGGTATTGCGCCTGGCCTCCAGAAGGCGGGATGCGATCCGCCGCCGGATGGGAGACATGGGTTTTCGTACGACATCTTCGGCAGCAAGGGAAGCCGCTTTTGCCGGAACTGCGGCTCTGAGATCAGCGGCCTTCTCCATTCCGGCATCAGGCACCGGTTCCTGTGACGGCGGCGGCGCCTGGTGTTCCAAATAAAGAAGCACATCTCCCTTGGTAATCCGGTCCCCCGGTCCGCTGCCGGTGATGCCGGAAATATCGATGTTTTTTTCTGAGACAAGCCGTCTGACCGATGGGGAAAGAACGCTTCGAACTTCAGCCGGCGTTTTTTCAACCGGTTCCTCTTCGACCGCTCTTTCGGGTGCAGCCCCGGATGGGGACGGCTCCTCCGGCCATTCCCGAACTTCCGGAGGCCCAATCTTTTCTTCTTCCCTAATCGCTGGCTTTTGAATGGCTTCGGATATTTTTTCTTCTTTCGGCGCAGGTTCCGGCGCAGTCTCGGATACTTCTTTGACGTCGAT
>JAJDND010000032.1 GCA_022340885.1 Desulfobacterales bacterium
GCCTCCTGGAGATCCTGGGATCTGAATACGAACGTCTCGCAGCCACCGGCAGCGAGCTGATCGACGATATCTACGGGAATTTTCCTGAAATCAAATGGGATCGTCTGGTGAAAATTTTTCTTGGTGGGGAAAAGGGAATGACAGAAAAATTTCGTGAAATTTGAATTTCAATAGTCTTTTGTATTTTATCTTTTGTGCTTCGGATTCCCGCATATCTTGAAAACCTGTGAGGCCTATAATGGAGAACAACCTGTTAGGATCGGTGATGGTTGTCGGCGGAGGAATTGCCGGGATTCAGGCGTCCCTCGACTTAGCCGATTCGGGCTATTATGTCTATTTGGTAGAAAATTCACCGGCTATCGGAGGGGTAATGGCTCATCTCGACAAGACCTTCCCCACCAATGACTGTTCCATGTGAATTATTTCTCCCAAACTGGTCGAGGTCGGCCGGCATTCGAATATCGAACTTTTAACCCTTTCCGAGGTCATCGCTGTCGAAGGTAAAAAGGGGGATTTTTTTGTCACGTTAAAAAAAGCGCCCCGCTATGTGGATATTGAAAAGTGCGTTGCCTGCGGGATATGTGCTGAAAAATGTCCTTCCAAAATCGCTGATGAATTCAACATGGGGTTATCAAAAAGAAAGGCGATTTATGTTCCCTATCCCCAGGCGGTACCTTTAAAATATGCCATCGATTCTGCCAGATGTATCTATTTCAAGAAAGGAACGGGAAAGTGCAAAGCCTGTGAAAAGTTCTGTCCCACAGGTGCCATTAAATTTGATGATCAGGAAGAATCGATTACGCTTAACGTGGGCTCGGTAATCCTTACTGCCGGGTTTAAACCGTTTGATCCGAAAAGCTTCGACAGTTATCAATACGAAAAATTCCCCAATGTCGTTACAAGTCTGGAGTTTGAAAGGATTTTATCAGCAGGAGGCCCATTTTCCGGACATGTAAGACGACCATCAGACAATGAGAAACCTGCAAAGATCGCCTGGCTTCAGTGTATCGGTTCTCGCGATCTGAACCGATGCGACAACGAATACTGCTCGTCTGTCTGCTGCATGTATGCGATAAAAGAAGCCGTGATTACCAAAGAACATCTGGGAGCCAATTTTAACCCAACCATATTTTTCACGGACATACGGACCCACGGAAAGGATTTCGAAAAATATTATGAACGGGCAAAAGCCCAAGGCGTCCGATTCGTTCGTTCAACGGTCCACACTATAACCGAGGCTGATGAAACGGGAACGCTTAACCTCCGTTATGTCAAAGACTCCGGTGAAATGATCAGTGAAGATTTTGATATGGTGGTGCTGTCCACTGGAATGGAGCCCGCGAATTCCGCAGTAGAAATGTGCAAGAGGCTGGACTTGACGCTAAACGAGTTTGGTTTTGTTAAAACAGATGGCATACTTCCGTTTTCCACATCAAAAACGGGTATCTATGCAGCCGGTGCGATGCAAGGGGTTAAGGACATCCCGGAGTCGGTCATAGAGGCAAGCGCAGCCGCTTGCAGAGCAGGTATTGACTTGGCATCCGTACGAGGTTCTCTCGTCAAAAAAACCGAATTCCCGAAGGAAAATGATATAAATATTAAGGATCCGCGAACCGGTGTGTTTGTATGTCATTGTGGCGTCAATATCGGTGGAAGTGCCGACGTCCCCGCTATCGTAGAGTTCGCAAAGGCTCTGCCGAATGTCGTATACGTGGAAGAAAATCTCTTTTCATGCAGTCAGGACACCCAGGATAAAATGGCAGCGGTGATCAGGGAGCAAAACTTAAACCGGATCGTTGTCGCCGCATGTACACCACGGACGCATGAGACGTTGTTCCAGAAAACCTTGCGTAATGCCGGCCTAAATCCTTACCTCTTTGAAATGGCTAACATCAGAAATCAGTGCACATGGGTCCACTCCGAGGATCGGAAAACCGTTACGGAAAAATGCAAAGATCTCTTAAAAATGTCCGTGGCAAGGGCAGCTTTACTGGAGCCGATTCCCGATATTTCAGTGGATATTTACAAGTCTGCACTCGTTGTGGGTGGCGGTGTGGCCGGCATGACCGCAGCCCTTAGTCTGGCCGATCAGGGTTTCCCTGTAACCATTGTTGAAAAATCCGCTGTCCTCGGCGGAACGGCAAAAGATATTACCAAAACATGGAAAGGGCTCGATGTTCGGAAATTCCTTTCAGATCTTGTGGACGGCGTTACAAAACATTCGAATATCGATGTTCTGACCAATGCTGACATTACCGGCGTTTCCGGATTTGTAGGCAACTTTAAAACCCGGGTGTCCACAGGAAAGACGGAAAAGACCGTCGAACACGGGGTGACGATCATTGCAACCGGCGGCAAAGCCACTGACACGGATGAATATCTTTACGGTAAGAATCCCAGGGTAACGAAATGGCATGACCTGGTACATGAGATTGAAAAAATAAAAGATGCCGAAAGTATTGTATTTATCCAGTGTGTCGGATCAAGGGATGAAAAAAGGCCATACTGTTCCAAAATCTGCTGTACGGTAGCCGTATCACAGGCAATTGCCATAAAAGAAATGAACCCGGATATCAACATTTTCATCCTATACAGGGATATGAGGACATACGGCCAAAGAGAGGTTCTCTATAAAAGAGCCCGTTCCCTGGGAGTCATATTTATACGTTACACCCTTGATCATAAGCCGACGGTTACTGAAGTTGAAGACGGGCTTGAAGTGGGTGTGTTTGATCCGGTCTTGCAAAAGAATTTACGAATAAAAGCAAACTTCATAAACCTGGCAACAGCCATTGAACCGGCGGACAATCATCGGATCGCCGAATTGTATAAAATCCCGCTTAATAACGAGAATTTTTTTATGGAGGCTCACGCCAAGCTGCGACCTGTGGAATTCGCCAGCGACGGCATTTTCCTCTGCGGACTGGCCCATTATCCTAAAGCCATCGATGAAAGTATCTCCCAAGCCATGGCTGCAGCCGGCAGGGCAACCACGATATTGGCAAAGAATTCTATCCGGATCTCACCGATTATATCTCAGGTGGATGCAGACCGTTGCATCGGATGTGGTCTATGCACCGAGATTTGTTCGTTCGGCGCCATTGTTCTCGAGGATTATACAGGAAAGGGGTATCGGGCAAAGAATATTCCGGCGTCATGTAAAGGATGCGGCCTATGTGCCGCTGCTTGTCCCCAAAAGGCCATTGATATGATGCATTTTCGCGATTCTCAAATATTCGCTGCAACCGAAGCCGGCGGGGAAAGCGCCCTCGAAGTGAAACACGTTCGAGGGCCTCTGGTCGTCCCGAAGTACGTCTCGATTTCAGGATGCCGGGTTGCTGACGAATATTATTACCATATCGGACATGCCTGGGTCCACCTGGAATCCGGTGGAAG
>JAJDND010000065.1 GCA_022340885.1 Desulfobacterales bacterium
GACCGCGGCACCTGTTTGCGAACATGTATTCTACAGGCGAGATGGGCGACAGCACGATCGAGCAGGCGCTGATCGTTGACACCGCCTCGGGTCTGGTAGTGATCACCGGGTGCGCGCACCCAGGTATTGTTAACATAACCCGTACTGCGCGCATGTATCTGAGGAAAGACGTTTATCTGCTTATGGGCGGGTTTCATTTGCTCGCCCACAACCCGGAGCAGATCCGTCCGACCGTCGCGGAGCTGCGCCAGTTCGGCGTGCGCAAGGTGGCACCCAGCCACTGCACAGGTGATGCCGCGATCGCGCTGTTCCATGATAAATGGGCAAAGGACTTCATAGAAGGCGGTTGTGGGGCCGTCATCGATGTTCCTTGAGCCAGCACTGCGAACGGCCAAACAGCGTCTGCAAACGGATCGCCTCCAGCCTTCGGTTTCCGACCACCGTTGAGGCGCAATGTTGGGCAGGAGATAAAAATGATACGGGAATGTACAGAATCAGATTTCAACAGGATATTTAAGATCATCAACAATGCTGCTCAAGCGTATAAAGGGATTATCCCAAAAGATCGTTGGCATGAGCCGTACATGCCCTTTGAAGAACTCAGGAAGGAAATTGAGAATGGTGTTGTTTTTTGGGGCCTGGAACATGATGGACAGCTTCTCGGGGTCATGGGAATTCAAGACAAAGGCGAGGTTACGCTCATCCGTCATGCATACGTCCGGACACAAGCTCAAAAACTAGGAATCGGAACAAAGCTGCTCCATTATCTGGAAAGCCTGACAGAAAAACCCATCCTTATTGGGACTTGGGCAGATGCTTCATGGGCAATCTCATTTTACGAAAAGAACGGATATACCCTTGTGTCAGAGAAAGAAAAGAATTTCCTTCTCAGAAAGTATTGGTCTATTCCACAGCGACAAGTGGAAACATCTGTGGTTTTGGCAAATCAAACATGGAATAAAGTCCAACAAGTCGCTCCAGCCGAAGGCTAATCGCCGCTACTAAGTTTTTAGTTTAACTAACGGATATCAAATTCGAACTGTAAACATTAGAACATGATCGTTTTTCAGATATCGTTTTCTTATCTCAAGTCTGCCCTTTCAAAATCAATTCTGCAGTTATGTTTGTTTGCTAACCAGCGTTCAATGGTTTCATCAAGTTCAGTTATTGTCAAATCCCTATGCTCTACCAAAAGAAAGTAATAAGTCAGGATCGCTTCTTTGAACTCCTCCTCTTCGGCCGTGTCGACGAGATGATGAGATACTCCTATGTTATTATCAAGGTTCTTAAAGTAAAGGCTGTCGGTTAGGGTTTAGGACTTGTTCTTCGCGAGGGGTCAGATTCACAGGCCTGAACTCTGACGGGAATAAGTAGGTTTTAAATATTAAGATTGTTACCCCTGCGGTAATAATGACGGCAACAACGATTAAGCCAAAGACTTGCAAACAGCCAAATCGCTTTTCAGTTATTCTTGAAACAACACTATTGTTGTTTCCCATCATGCTTATACCCGCGTAACACTTGCATTTTATTTAATTCCCGATCAATTTCCATACAGATTTTGTGTCTTAAATGTGTTGCAGGAATTTATCCTGCCCGTCTGAAAACCACGATTAAACCATTCTACCCGCTGTGCTGAGGTTCCGTGCGTGAACGAATCGGGAGTAACATATCCCCTCGACTGTTTCTGTAAACGGTCATCCCCGATCATGCTGGCAGCGTTGAGCGCCTCTTCGACATCACCTGGTTCAAGAATATTTCTCATCTTTTGGGCATGATGTGCCCAAATGCCGGCAAAGCAATCAGCCTGCAACTCAATCCTTACCGACAAATTATTATATTGTTTCTGCGAAAGGCGGGATCGCATGGCATGAACTTTGTCACTGAGTCCCAAGAGTTTCTGGACATGATGGCCGACTTCATGGGCAATCACATAAGCTTGGGCGAAATCTCCCGGCGCATTCATTTTATTTTTTAGATCACGGTAAAAACTCAAATCTATGTAAACCATTTTATCTCTGGGACAATAAAATGGTCCAACTGCGGCTTGGGCATAACCACATGCGGACTCTACCATGCCAGTAAAAAGAACCAGATTGGGTTCCTTATATGTCCTTGCCATCTGTTTAAACAGAACCTTCCAGGTATCTTCGGTGTCTGCGAGCACTACTGAAATAAAATCGGCAAGTTCATTGTCAGCCGTTGATGGCTGCACAGGAATGGTTTGTATTGAAGTCCCTCCACGCATTTCCGAACCCTGCTGAAGGATAACCGACGGATCGACGCCAAAATACAATGCAACAATGACCAGTAACAGCATCCCGATTCCGCCACCCTTGACGCCACGCGACAGGCGTATGCCGCGCCTGTCTTCAATATTACTGCTTCTTCGTCCACTTTTCCAGCGCACAGTCAATGACTCCTTAGGTTGCAGTTTGCTTCATGGGATCACGGGATGAAGGGAATTCAACCTCTGGCAGTTCTCTTTGGGTTGCAAGGTCCAACGTAAAATAGTTTTTCTTTTCGAATCCGTATTTTCTTGCAAGAAATTTGGCTGGAAAGGATTCGATAAGGGTATTGAAACTGGCAACGTTGCTATTATATCGATTTCTGGCCTTTTGGATGTCCTCCTCAATCTCACTGAGACTGTTCTGCAGATCAAGAAAATTCGCACTGGTTTTAAGATCCGGATATGCTTCCGCCAAGGCCATAAGTCCACTCAGAGATTTGGTAATCCGCTTTTCCTCTTCTGCGCGATTTGAAATACCGTCCGTTCCAGCCAAATAATTCTTTTTAGTCTTAAAGATTTCGGTTTCGTGTTCCTCGTATCTTTCGATTGCCCGAATCAAGTTGGGAATCAAGTTGAAGCGTCTTCTCAATGCAACATCAATACCGCTCCATGCCTCCTCAATCCTGTTTTTGTACTTGATAAACCGGTTATAGGTGTTGATAAAAAACGCAGTTATTACAAAAATTATAAAAATAACGATCACAACTATAGGTTGCATAACCCCCCCTTTTTTAGTCTAGTGTCCATCCATAAATGGTCTTTTTGCCCAATCTCTGCGTTATGCTCAAAAAATAATCCTCGGAATATCAATTATATGCCTGCGGCTATTTTTTTCGCATGCCTTGATCTTGAACAAAAATCCTCATTTATGGATGGACACTAGTCTAAGCCACATCAGTTTGCTTTGAACCATAAAAATGGTTGGATTATTTAGGATGACTGACCAACCGTTTTTGAACAAGTGGGCCACACCATCCGTCCCTTGGAAATTATTGTTTGATATCCGCGATAAACTTATTGGAAGTCTGGATCGCCTCATTCATATTTTTGATCAACCCGTCAATCTTTCCTTTCAATGTTGAAAACTCTGTTCGCAAAGAACCGATGGCTTGGGCATTGAGGTTGTGTTTGAGGAACAGGACATTATCTCGGAATGTACGCAAAACAGGTGTCATGCTTTTTTCAGCACGATGCATGCTGTCGAGCATTTTACGGTAGCGGGTCTTGGTCTTTTGCAGCTTCTTTTGGCTTGACCTGCGAAGTTCGGCACTCTTATAGAGTTTCAATTCTTCCTCCCACTCCTCGAACAGGGCATCGGCAACAGATTCCACCTTGTCGATTCGATCGGAAACTTTTTTTGCGGCCTGTTCGCTGTCTTCATATTCGGCATTGAGCTTTTCATACGCTTTCCTGAGGTCGGTATTTTCAACTTTAACAACCGCACCGAACTGTTCCAGAGCGGACTTAAACTGTTTCTGTGCTTCAGATTGAGCGTCCCTGGCACCTTCCACCCAGATCCACTAAAATATCACGTTTATGAATACCCACCTTTTCCATAGCGCCGTAATATGCCTTGGAACACCCGATAAAGGGAATCATTAGAACAGCAGTGATAATTAACTGATTGAGCATTGAGACTGTACCTTTTTGCATGTCTCACTCCTATTAAAATGATATCGTATAGGGTGCGGGGTCCCTTTCAAAAGTCATCTCAGTGATCGCCTGTGAAAAAAGTTTTTCTGCCTTTGGAGTAGCTACTTTCGCGGTCCGGTTGAGCTTCAGCTCAAGGTCTTTGAGCAAACCGGACATACCCAATTTATCCAACACGGACTTTACAGTGTTTAACTGTTTCGGCAATGGTATATGAATGGCTGAATCTGCATTAAATCCATCTAATTGGCCTAATCGAGAAACCACACTCTCCGAGCCGACACGGAGCGCATCTTTAAGCCCGGCCCCGATTTCCTCAACCGTGAGACCAGATCGTCCGCTGCTTCCTCCGTAGGTTTTAAGAAGATCTTTGCCTTTATCCAGCCAATTATTCCTGGCTTCAGCCGCACCGAAAATTAGAGAAATCGCGATAAAAAACATACCTGTAAATATTATAAATCGATGCTTTGGAAGTTTCAGAAAATTTATGTCCACGATTAACACCACACTTTATGACGGTTAAAACAAGGCCATTCCCTGAAGTTTGTCACAGGCATACGTCTTAGCATCCGTTCTTTGAAGAACAGGTTAGAATGCCCTTAATCTTTTCAGTCTGTCTACAACTCTGAGGTGCAAAACGCACAGCGTGTTGCATTGATTGATATGGTCGATAAACATTTGGGGCACTCTTTAGTCGTCGGTTCCTCTGGAGGTGCTTCCTCTTCTCTTTTGAGCTTATTAAGTCCACGAATAAGCAAAAAAACGGCAAAGGCAACGATTAAAAAGCTGATTACCGTGTTAATAAAAATGCCGTAATTAATTGTGACAGCACCTGCCTTATGCGCCTCGGCAACAGTGGCAAATGGGCCGGCAAGTGTCCCCTGTTTGATAACGAGAAAAAGGTTTGAAAAATCGACATGGCCAAGCAGCAAACCGATTGGCGGCATTATAATATCGTCAACCAGGGATTTGACAATGGTACCGAAAGCAGCACCAATTATGATACCAACGGCCATGTCAACGACATTTCCCCTCATGGCGAATTCTTTAAATTCTTTAAACATTTTTCTCCTCCTTTTCTGTTAACCATTTCCACGCCAAGTTTGATCCATAAATTCCAGATAATTTAATATGCTAAACAATTATAACGGGCAAAAGCCACGAGCATGATAATATGTATAAAGTTGATAAGCTATTGTTATTTCGGAAGAAATGGGTATAAACGGTTAAAATCAGTGCAGAACAATTATGAGCTGTAAGGCAATTTAGTGTTATTTGAATTTGATACATCTTATAATTAAGAATTTCAAACGCATTTTGTTCTTTTTTAAAAAATGTTGGGTACTTTTGAGCATAATGTGCATTGAGTTGTTCACTTGGCTTGTTGAGAATCGGGTAAAGATTTAAATAAAACCCTACCCTGCAATATATTAAGAATAAATCTCATATATTAACAATAAAAAATTGGAGGCATTTCGGGGTATTCAATGTTGACACAAAAATCATACTTTCCTATAATTTTAATCATTTTTGTCTCAAACTTTCAATTTAAATTTGAATTCCCCGCTGCTTACAGCACGGGATGAATTCAAATAAAGATAAGATCCTTATTTAAAGCGAAAGAGCGGTGCCGCGGCCCTCAGGGCTGTGGCAAAAATTCCGAAATACCCCGCAGCTTGCTGCGGGGATAGGAATTTTAGCCTTTCGCCAACTCAGCGGCATAGCCGCGTTTCATAAAATCGTTACACGATTTTATTTGCAAATAAAGCACAACTTCTTAGCGGAGGATGCTCAATGAAAAATGACTATGAGAAGCTTGGTGCATTTTATCTTGGCAAGGAATATGATCTGGTTTCCCGAACGCTTAAAGAAGATTTGGTACTCTATGACTCCAAAGACCTAAATACCCATGCAGTCATAATCGGTATGACCGGCAGCGGAAAAACCGGACTGGGAATCGGTATTTTGGAAGAAGCTTTGATCGACAAAATTCCCGTTATTGCCATCGACCCCAAAGGGGATTTGACGAACCTTTTGTTGAACTTTCCAGATCTTAACCCTAAAGATTTCCGGCCCTGGGTGAACGTTCAGGATGCTATGAATAAGGGTTTCACACTTGATCAATTCGCTGCAAAACAAGCAGAAACATGGCGAAAAGGTCTTGCTGAATGGGGCCAGGAACCCAGTCGTATCGCCCGCCTGAAGGACGCGGCTGATTTTACAGTTTACACACCGGGAAGCCATGCAGGGCTGCCTGTGAGCATTCTAAGATCTCTAGCGGTTCCCGCCCAAGAAATTATTGGAGACACTGATCTTCTTCGTGAACGCATCCAGACGACAACCACAAGCCTTCTTGCACTTTTGAATATCGAAGCCGATCCCATTATCAGTCGGGAACACATTTTGCTGTCAAACATTTTTGAAACGTTTTGGTCAGAAGCCAAAGGAATCGATTTGGCTGGGCTAATCCACGCTATCCAGTCACCACCTTTTGAACGTATTGGGGTAATGGATCTGGAGTCGTTCTATCCTGCCAGGGAACGCTTTGGCCTGGCAATGCGGATGAACAACCTTCTCGCTTCGCCAGGTTTTGAATCTTGGCTGGAAGGTGACCCACTTAATATCGGACAGATGCTTTACACAGAACAGGGTAAACCTCGGGCTTCTATCTTCACCATAAGTCATCTTTCCGATCCAGAACGAATGTTTTTCGTTTCCATGCTACTTAACGAGGTTTTGGGATGGATGCGTACTCAGCCCGGTACGTCTAGCTTGCGCGCCATCTTATATATGGATGAAATTTTTGGTTACTTTCCACCTGTTGGCAATCCGCCATCCAAAACACCTCTTTTGACGCTGTTGAAGCAGGCCCGAGCATTCGGTTTAGGGGTAGTACTATCAACTCAAAATCCGGTTGATTTAGACTATAAAGGACTTGCCAACACTGGCACATGGTTTATCGGTCGTCTCCAGACCGAACGAGACAAAAAACGAGTTTTGGAAGGGCTGGAAGGCGCCGCTGCACGTAGCGGATTTAATCGAAGTCAAATGGAAGAAATTTTGGCCGGATTGGGAAAGCAGGTATTTCTTTTGCACAATGTGCACGATAATGAACCTGCGATTTTCAAAACCCGATGGGTGCTGTCCTATCTGCGAGGGCCCATGACCCGAGAACAAATTAAGATCCTTATGACCCAGAGAAAAAGGCTTTCTACAGATGAGTCCCAATCATCTCCCTTTCCTGAAACTACCGGATCTGCAAAACCTTTTGAACCTGTCCAATCCGCATCAGATCCACCAATTTTGCCTCCTGAAGTTGACATCTTTTATTTGGCCGCATCTGGTGCCGGTCATGGCGTGGTGTATTACCCTGCAGTTGTCGGCCGCATGGACGTTCACTATTCAAATGCTAAGTATGGATTGGATACCGCCGAGACGGTTGCACTTGCGGCCCAGTTGGAAGACGGTCCTGTTGCTTTGGACTGGGACAATGCCATAGAGTTTGATCCACTCGCCTTTGAAACCTCTCAATTGACCGGAGGGGAATATGCCGATCTGCCAACAGAGGCACAAAACATATCAAACTATCATAAGTGGAGAAAGGATTTGTTACGGTGGGTTCGCCAGAACCGGCCGCTTTTTCTTTTTCGTTCAAAAAATTTCAGCATGACCAGTCAATTGGGTGAATCCGAGGGTGAGTTTAGAATGCGGCTGGCGCAGGTAATACGTGAAAAACGAGACTTACAAGTTGAAAAGTTGCGTAAAAAATACAGTGGAAGATTCACCACACTGAAAGATCGCCTAATGCGTGCTGAACAGGCTGTAGCAAGAGAAGACGAACAGGCCAAAGCCAGCAAAATGCAGACCGCAATATCTTTTGGTACCGCTATTCTTGGCGCTTTTTTAGGAAGAAAAGCTGTGAGTGCTATGTCGGCTCAACGGGTTGGAACTGCCATGAGATCTGCCGGTCGAGTCCAAAAAGAAAAAATGGATGTTGCTCGGGCCCAAGAGAGGGCAGATGCGATCCGTCTTCAATTATCTGAACTCGATGAGCAGCTACAAAAAGATATTGATACGATTGAACTCTCCTATGACGCCAAGTTCGAAGAATTGGAGAAAATCAGCATAAAACCCAAAAGCACCGATATCACTTTAGAAATCTTCGGCTTGGCATGGATGCCTTTTAGAAGGGATGCGGGGGGGAAACTTAGCCGGGATTGGTGATAGTCAAAATTTCCAATAAATCACCCATTACTTCACACAGGATTTCCAATTTCACCGCATCTACTGCGTCAGATGCCGTTCAGCATAGTCGACTATAGCGAAACGACATCTTCCTTGTATATGCCTGCCCTGTGAAATGCAAAGCCTATTTCTCCGGGGCGGCAAACTTTAAAATCGCTCAATTTAGGTTATAACATATAGAGTTGATCTTAGAAATTATGGAGAAATCAAAAAATTATAGATGGATTGAGATTCCCTCACAAATTTAGGAATTTTCAAAACCTTTGATATATTGCAAATACCTAAGTTTACTAAAAAATGTGATATGATATTAAAATATCTCAGTGAAGTCTCCCCTTAATTCCTTACATATTTACCACTACATTTATTATTTTATTACGTCAATGTCTTGAAATTATTTTTACCCCCCAAAGCGCCTTTTTGGCGTTTGCATACACCGCCCTCTAATCAATTCCAGCCACCTTTCTTTTTAAAATAAACCTCATTTTTCGTCCATAAAGTAAAAATTCCTCCGAAAAATCTATCATTTAACCCACCGCTATATATATTAATTCATGTATGGAACCCAGGTATATCCAACCATTATTCTTTAACCATTCAAATACAAACAAAAGGGGAGGTGAAAATTGAATAAGATTAATTGGAAATTTTTTAAGTTCACAGTGTTGATCTTTGTAATTTTTGTGTCAGGTCTTGCTCTTTGTATTCATCGAGAAAGCGCGGACTTTGACCCAATTAAAGAAGATTCAACGATTAAAATCAGAAAACAGAAGGGACGATGCGCTGGATATAGTCAAATTTTTCAAAGAAAATGAACAAGCAAACCCTTATGAAATCGAAAGTCTTGAAATGGATCTCGAATACAGCACGGCAGAGAAAATTAAATCTCTCGCCCGGGACGGTTTGTTTAAAGGGAAGGTCTATGACACCTATTCAGGGTTATCACCCACCCTTACCGGAAGTTATAATGCCTTTACACTTTGATCCTTTTTGGTTATCGTCTTCAAAGGGAAATATTGCTCAAGCTCTAACTTAAAAGGTGTTACAAACACTGGGAGGGCAGGTCACGATGCCCTTAGAAATCGTAACGGATGTGTTGTCCCGCCGTTTCCAGCGCCTTCTTACATTGGTCACCCTCGGCGGTCGCTCGATCGAAAACAGCTTTTACTAACAATGATAAACCACCGGTAGCAACGGCGGCACCACCGGTAAGCAGCGTGCCTTTTTTATTCAGCCCAACGCTTGGACTGGCCAGCGTGCCTTTGACTTTGACAAAAGGCGTAACGAACATATCGGCGCTGATGCCGACACCCGATCGCGGCTTCGTGTTGAATTCAATGTTTAGCTTCTCGGTTTTCAAATCTATGTCGCCACCGCCGACAATCATCACCTTTTCTCCCTGGGCCAGCATGCCATCGATATCAGCGAGACCGTCTACGATATTGACACTAACAACGGTACATTCCCAACTGGAGAATTCTTCATGCTTGGCTAAGGGGTTCAGTGAACTGAACAGCTGAGTGAAAAGGTCGCCCGAGACCTTTTTCAAAATGGTGTTTTTTATTTTCCCCGGTCCCTGAGTGAGCAGGAATCGGCCATTGGCGACGGAGACCAGTTTCCGCGGTGAAGAACCGACGGTCTTTAATTCAAGGCTCACACTTATTGGCGGCACCTCCATCTGACTGACGCCCTCGGCTTGCAGAACCTTCGGACGGAAATCAGACACACTCACCAGCGTGTCTATGGTGGCTTTCCGGCCCCGGGTTTTCAGGTCAATTTTTCCTGCGGCATGCCCCGCGTTGGCGAAATCGCACTTGAATTTTGCGTCAACGTGGCCCCCATGAGCAGCGGCATCGATCTTTACTTCTTTTAATTCGATGAAATCATAGAAAAAATGATCTATTGCCATCTTCGCATCCGCTTCAACGGCTTGCAGGGGGGCCAGTTGAATTGGGGTCGCTTTGAATACGTACTGATTTCCCGTTGTGCTTTTCTTCTCAGGTAGTTTCTTTGCATTCCCCGCCGACGTTGCCTGTTTCGCCTTGTCTTTCGGCTCGGACACTTCGCTGAAGGGGCGCAGATCCAGCAATTTGGAGGTCAGGTGGGCGATGATCTTCGGTTTATCGCCTTTGAGAATCGCGATGTCACCATTGATGTTGCTTTTGTCGAAGGTGACCGCCAGCTCGGAGAAAGCAATTTTTTTAACCGAGTGTCGAGCCTTTGCTTTCGCCTTGAGGTCAATTTTGGGCAGCGTTTCGAGAATCGTGTTCAGGTTGGGGCTCGATAGAGTCAAGGATAACGATGCATCGCCACTGGTGGTGACGCGGCCTTGGGCAGTGAGACGATTCCGGCCGACGTCAGCTTGAAATTGATGAATCTCAAAACTGTCGGCATCTGTCCGGGTCACCCTGGTTTTCAGCTTGAAGGCTTCAGCGGTCAAGCCCTTCAGGTTAAATAGTTCCCCAAGGCGGGCAAGGGGCGACACAGCAGAGCTGAGTTCTACCTGATTGCCATCATATGACACGTCGACGGTAGCGGTGATGCCTTCGACTTTGGCTTCCATGGCTGCCTTATAGACAGACCTGTCGATACTGATCGTGGCATCCGCTGTCATCGGTCCGGTGAGAGGTGCTTCGAGTTTTGCCTTTTTCAATGCCTTCTGGATGTCCTTAACGGCAATGTTGAAAGTCCCTTGGAGGTCTGCAAGCGTCGCCAACCGACTGGTCGATATTTGGCCGGTCAGGTTGGCGGCATCCCCCAATGAGGCCCGAAGGTCCATGCTTACGGCACCCTGCGCGGAGACTGATGCTTTGGAGGTAATCTGGCAATTGAACTTTATCGGATAGCCCAACAGTTCACCGGATGAGTTGAGAATCAAGTTGCCGGACTCTTCGGGCTTCAGGCTGAATGACGAAAGATGATAAACCTTGTCGGTGCCTTCAGGGGTGCGTACGGTGAGGGTGACGTTGCTGAACTCTGCCAAATCGACCATCACCGGCAGATGAACGATTTCACCGGCAACTCGACCGTTCTTTTTCGGCTCTGATTTCGCTGAGGCACCAGCCGTCCCCATGACCCAATTGCCGAGATTTTGATCATTTCTCTCAAGCAGCACGATGACATCGTTCAACCGCACCCGTCTTATGATGATCGTGTCTGAAAAGAGTGAAAGAAAGCTGATGGCTGCATCAACATGATGAACGCTGGCCATTGTCGGTTCGCTTCCCCATGCGGCATTAGCCAGAGAAACGTCATTCAGGATCAGTTCCGGGTGGGGGAACAGGTTGATGTCGATGTGGCCATTGATTTTAACCTGGCGCCCGATTGCCTCGGATGTCAAACTTGCAATACGTTCACGATAAGGATCCAGATTGACGAAATGAAGTACTGCCGTGGCGGCAATCAGTATTCCGCAGACGACCAGGATGAGAATAAGTAAAAATTTGACCGGACGTTTCATAATGACCTCTGTGGCTTTGGGTTAAAAAAACCACTCCTTCTCGATTTACAACACAAAACAATTGGACTCAGGGATCGTTGTAATCAGAGAAGAAAACAGGATAAAGGCTAAAAGAATAACGAAAAAATTTGCAAACTGTATGAGGTTTTCATAAACTGCATTAAAAATGGTTCCAAGCTATTCTATTTCCTTTTTAAATTTGAATTCCCCGCTGCTTGCAGCGCGGGATGAATTCAAATAAAGATAAGATCCTTATTTAAAGCGAAAGAGCGGTGCCGCAGCCCTCAGGGCTGTGGCAAAAATTCCGAAATACCCCGCAGCTTGCTGCGG
>JAJDND010000062.1 GCA_022340885.1 Desulfobacterales bacterium
CGCTCAACCAGTTACTTGTGGAAATGGATGGATTTGATACCAGGGTTGGTATTGTTATAATGGCCGCTACTAACCGTCCCGAAGTCTTAGACCCGGCCTTGCTTCGATCCGGACGATTTGACCGGCAGATACTTGTAGACAGGCCGGATATCAATGGAAGAGAGGCCATTCTAAATATTCATGCTCAAAAAATCAAACTGGCCGATGATGTCGACCTCAAGGTGATTGCCCAGAAAACACCCGGATTTTCAGGGGCTGACCTGGCCAATGCGATCAATGAAGCAGCCCTACTGGCAGTACGCAAGAATAAGCAAAAAGTGGGCATGGAAGAATTAGACGAAGCTGTTGATCGTATTATCGGCGGTTTGGAAAAGAAAAACCGAGTCATCAATCCCAAGGAAAAGAAAATCGTTGCCTACCATGAAGTGGGTCATGCATTGGTTGCAGCGCTTACATCGGAAGCCGAGCCTGTGCATAAAATATCGATTATTCCACGGGGACTTGCAGCGCTGGGATATACTCAGCAAAGGCCCACCGAGGATCGATATTTAATGAGCCATAAAGAGCTTCTTTTCAAAATCGATGTCCTTTTAGGCGGCCGTGTTGCAGAAAAAATCATGTTTGATAGTGTGACCACAGGCGCCGGCAACGACCTAATGCGAGCGACTGACATTGCCCGTGCAATTGTTTCCGAATACGGCATGGGGGAAACTCTGGGGCTATCTACCTATCCCAAACAGGGTGCCCCTGTTTTTTTACAAAGTCAGCAGACGTTTGGTGGCGGACGTGAATACAGCGACGAAACTGCGGCACAACTTGATCGGGAGGTCAAATCCATCTTAGACCAGCGTGAAAAACATGTCATGGACCTTTTAACATCACGAAAAGAAACGATGGTCAAAATTGCTGAAAAACTACTGGAAAAGGAAGTGATTTACGAAGAAGACTTTAAGAAGATGATTTGATGCACACCATTAAGTGAAGATTGATGAGAACAAGATAATCATCCGATATGCTATCCGGATAGAATAAGCGATGAAATTATTTTGAATGACCTCGCTTCATCCATTTAATCTCAAGGTTATTATAATTTTTCACTTAAAATTCAGTTAAAAAATTAGGTCGCCGGAAAGAAAAATCAATATTAATGCTGAATGCAGATACAATATTTATGATTACTGCCGTTGTTGTTCCTCTGGTGGAACTACTTGGCATCATCGCGGCCGTCCATGCGGTAATGAATGCCAGGACATCCCAGGGCGCTATTGCATGGGGTATCTCACTGGTAACTTTTCCTTGGCTGGCATTGATTTTATATGCCATATTCGGACGTAACAAATTTAGAGGCTATGTTTTACTCCGCAGTTCTAAGGATATCGCCATTCAGAATGTTATCGATAAATGCAGGGCGGAGGCCGTTGAAAAGAAATTGATCCGAGAAGAATCCTCGACATCTGAAATGGCCCTGACCCGACTGGCCGATTCGCCGATAACACGTTTTAATAGAAGTCAGTTGCTTGTAGACGGCGTGGGCACCTTTCGCGCTATTTTTGAAGGTATCGAGTCCGCTAAAGAATATATTCTGGTACAATTTTATATTATTAAGGATGACGAACTCGGCAGGGAATTAAAGGCCAGATTAATTCGAAAAGCCAGAGAAAAAATCAAGGTCTATTTTCTCTATGATGAAATCGGCAGTTATAAATTGCCTGGAGCCTACATAGAAGAGATGCAGGACGAGGGAATCGTAACTTCTGCATTCCACACAACCAAAGGTAAAGCCAACCACTTTCAGCTTAACTTTCGGAACCATCGTAAAATAGTTATCGTTGACGGTAAAAGTGCCTATGTGGGTGGGCATAATGTGGGTGACGAATATGTATCAAATCATCCTAAATTTGGGGCTTGGCGGGATACCCATGTTAAAGTAGAAGGACCGGTTGTAAAATTGGTGCAGTATTGTTTTGTCCAGGACTGGTACTGGGCAACGACCCATATTCCCGATTTGAGTTGGGAATTGCAACCGGCAGAGAACGGATGTGAAGACGCCCTAATCGTTGCTTCAGGACCTGCCGACTCCCTGGAAACATGCAGCCTCATGTTCGTCCAAACGATTCATATGGCCAAGGAACGTATTTGGATCGCTAGTCCCTATTTTGTTCCAGACGGGCAAGTTCTCAGTGCACTGAAACTGGCGGCTTTAAGGGGTGTTGACGTGCGCATCCTAATTCCGGAAAAACCGGATCATCGGATCGTTTACTTGGCGTCATTTTCCTATTATGAGAATATACTGCCCATTGGCATCAAACTCTACCGTTATAAAGATGGGTTTATGCATCAGAAAGTTTTTCTTGTGGATTCAAACTGCGCCGCTGTGGGTACCGCCAATTTAGACAATCGATCTTTTCGTTTGAATTTTGAACTCACACTTTTGAATTATGATTTGTCTTTTATTAAAAAGATCGAAGATATGTTAAAGGATGATTTCTCCCGGAGCCGTTCGGTCGATCTGACAGATTATACCCAGCTATCGTTTTTCTTTAAACTGGCCGTTCGTTCGGCAAGATTATTGGCACCGATATTGTAGAACGGTGTAAAAAGGTATTTTAAAAAGGTTCAAAGTACAGATCACTTATGGTGAATACAGGATTCTTGAATGTTTTGGCGCCTGCACTATCTCCAAATTATTTTTCGGCTGCTCTGGTGATAGCTTCAAGTGCGTCACTATATCAAGTGCCTGATAATTCTTTAATCACATAATATCGTGTTACCAAACTAAAGCGGCTGCGCTAAAATCTAATATATCAAGAGTCAGTATATTAATATTATAATTCCCCAGAGGAGAAATGGAATTTTAGGATCAGGGAAGAATCAAAGTACAAACAAATGATAACTAACAGGTAGTCAACTTTCATTGTTGAAAACTTAAAGAAAAATGCACAGCTTGAGAGAAAAATATTGAAATTAAATGGAATATCAAAGGAGTTGAAGTAGATGTCTACATTTCTTTATCGCCTCGCTATCGCTTGTTGGGTTGGAGGAACATCTCTTTTTACTTTTGTCCTTACCCCCACTATTTTCAAATCATACAACCGGGATATGGCAGGAGGAATTGTAGGTGTTCTCTTTCCAGGATACTTCAAATGGGGTTTGGTCTGCGGAGTTATTGCTCTTGCCACAATTTTCATGTCATCAACAGTCAAACGCAAGACGATTGCAGCAGTTATTATTTTCGTTATGCTTGCCATCACCTCGGTCCAGGCATTTGTGATTGAGCCCAAGGCAGCAGCGCTAAAAAAGGCAATCCCTTCTTTTGAAACTACCCCACAAGATGATCCGCTTCGCGTCCAGTTCAGAAAATTACATGGAGTGTCAGCGGTGAGTAACTTTGCTGTTATCGGCGGCGGTATCGCTTTGATTGTCCTTCTGTAAAAACGATAATATGTTTATTTTTCAAAACCAGAAAGCAAATATTTGGCAGAAAAAAAAGACGGCATAACCTCACTCTTGCCGCGGAGCGCAAAAACCGCGCCCACTGAAGAGCGCATTACAGATACCTGCAATTTCAAACTAATATCAAGCACCTAAGATTTCTGTGATACCAAAATATCATATCGCCAAACTATAGATGAAATTGTCAGGGTGAATCCAATTGCCAGATTCACCCTGTTTTTTATTGGACTATCCATGAATATTTTCTATCCACCTGATAATGTAGATGTGAATCGGTTACATCTCTTAAATTACCGGTTGAAAAGACTGCCCAATTTCATCAAGAGGCTCAGGTCCCCCTCGACCTGGTATTTACCTGACATGAAAGCCGCCTTACCGTCCATTTCGCCCCTGGAAATCGCCAGCCAAACCTGTGCCGGTGATTTGATGGTTACATCGGGGCTGGCATGCATGCCTTCGCTGTATGAGCATCGGCCGTCGGCGATGGTCAAATAGGCGTCGAAGTTTTCGGTGCCGTTCATTTTGAACTGAAAGACTGCTTTCAAATCACCAGCGGCCATCTTATTGAATCCGCCGGGCATGGCTTTGAGGAGTTCCTGGCAGCTAACTTCCGATGACGGTGCGGTGCCGACTGGGTTTGGTCTTTTTGGCATTACCGGCCTTACGCGGTCGGCCCCATGGCCGGCTGCCTGGGCGATCAAATCCTTGATCCATTGTTTGCGCATGTCTTCATTGTAAGGCTGTTTGGTAAAGTATTGGTCCATGTATTTTTCGAAACCGTCGAAGAAATCCGCAGCCTGCCAATGGCGGTAGTCGTCGCGCATGAACTCTTTTTGGCGCTTCACCAGGTCCCCCATGAACAGGTAGCTCGCCAGATCTCTATCCGTTGCCGGATACCGGCGTTTCTCTTTGATCGCCCGAGCCAGATCCGTCGCCAGATCGGCGGCCCGGGCTTCAACGAGATCCTTGCCCATGAATTTCCCGGGGCCCACCGCGATAGCCGTCAGGTTGCCCACCGCGAAGGTTCCGCAGACTCCGAGCAATCCAGCCAGGTAGTCAGCGGTGGCAGTCTCTCCTTTCCCGGCGGACGCACTTATGGCCAAGCCCGGCTTCCACGTTCCGCGCGGCTTATGCCCGTAGGCCAGCGAACGATCGATAAATACTTTCATCTGCGCGGTGACATGACCGAAGTACACCGGGGAAGCTAGGATCAGGCCATCGGCCTGCAGGGCCTGGTCGACGATGCGGGCATGATCATCCCGCCGCCAGCAAGTACCTTTTTCGATGCATAGGCCGCATCCCACACAGAACTCGATCATTTGGTCCGCCAGAAAGATTTCTTCGAGTTCGATGTCTTCCTTGGCCAGCCATGGGGCTATCATTTGCGTCATGATACTGGTGTTGCCGCCCTGGCTATGGGGTGAGCCGTTGATTGCGATTACTTTTAGATGCTTTGTCATATGTTCCTCCTTGATGGGGTGCGTTGGCCCGGGGTCCAGTCGGTTGACAGGGATGTCCGCCGTTAATGGATTGTTTTCAATGCCCATCCGACGTTGATAATAGGCAGGGTATTTTTTATTGAGGCGCACGACGACTCGAGCATGAGCACGCTGGGTAAGGCCACCTGGAAGGCAATATCCGTCGGCCAACCGGCCTGGGGCAGGAATAAACCAGGAATTGCTGCTGTTACCAGGGAAGCGGCGAATAAGCCGGACCACATCCAGGACATGTTACGGTTGATGGCTTTGAACACGTCGGTTTCCCATATCCTCATGCAAAGTATATCTTCCCCCCGATTAAACCTGCCATATTTTAATCCATTTCCATTGACTTTGATAAATTGATTTATATCTTAAAATAAATAGGTTTTAAATCCTATTCAGTTCAACCCTTATTAACGTTTCAACCTACTCCTGACCCATCTTATCACCGGCCATCAGTAGCGTTATCCACTTAATTTTATATCATGTTCTGAATAGAGACCTATTCAAGAGAACAGATATCGTAATGTCTGCTGTCACACGACAGAGATTTTGCATACCTTACACTATTGAGGGTGCAACTCTCTGAAATATTGGATAAATTTATTTAAAGGAGGGCACAAGTATGCAACAGCGTATGATCAAGGTCAATCCATCAGAAGAAACCATCAAGATTGGTCCGCTAAGGATCCATTTCCTGCTCACGAGCGATGATTCCAACGGCAATGATTCAGTGTTCGAATTTTTCGTCCCTGCAGAACAGAAGCTGATGGCGCCGGCCCACAAGAATGACGCCTACGAGGAGATCCTCTATGGTATCGAGGGTGTCCTTACCTGGACGGTTAACGGCACGCCCATTGCGGTGGGTCCGGGGCAGGCGCTGTGTATCCCCCGAGGTGCGGTTCACCGTTTCGATAATTTCGGCAGCGAGGATGTAAAACAGCTGGTCATCATATCCCCTGCGATAATGGGCCCCGCGTACTTCCGTGAAGCTGCCGAAGTAATCGGTGCTGCCAAGGGCGGCCCGCCCGACCCCGTGAAGATGATGAATATCTTTCGGCGTCATGGCATGACGATAGCCAAGCCCTCGCATGCTAATTAGTCTGACTGCCGGCCAGCAACTCCTTCCATGGGCACTTTATGGGGTGGGGTAATTAACCCCTTTTTTCATAGTGCATATTTATAGTGTTGGAAAGTCGGAAAAAGAACTATGGGACATAACCATATCACCAATAGGTTACCGGTGACAATGCGGAATAAAAAAGGAGCAATGAAATGAATAAATATAAAATTATTAATAGAGGATCTTTAATAATAATGACAGCAACTATGCTGATGGCCTTCATCCTTGGATGTTCAGAGTCTACGAATCCGGGTCCAACGGCCATGACATATGATGGACCATCTCGAAACTTGGGAAATGGCAGCGCTTATGCCTTCGAAACGATGGGCGATAGCGGAAAACCAATAACCATTGGCGTGAGGATGTCAGAAGCGGCTCTGACGGGATTACAATCGGAACCGCCTCATGACGTGCCCGGGTGGGAAACCATCCTACCCCTTCCTAAGGAAGCAGCCACCTCAGGATATGACCTCATCGGGATTGACTGGAATCCGAAGGGGCATATTCCAATTGGCATCTATGATAAACCCCATTTTGATTTTCATTTCTACATGATAAGTCAAGCGAAGAAGGATAGTATCACG
>JAJDND010000074.1 GCA_022340885.1 Desulfobacterales bacterium
TTCTGGTCAATCTGACGGATATCGACGGCCTTTACACGAAGAATCCCCACACGAACACGGACGCTGACCTCATTCCCTTGGTCTCCGCTATCGGAGAAGATATTAAAAGGGTTGCCGGCGGTATTCCGGGCGCACTGGGCACCGGCGGTATGCTCAGTAAGATAAATGCCGCCAAAAAGGTTACCGCTGCGGGAATCCCGATGATCATCGCCAACGGCGGCACATCCAATATCTTAAAAAAAATTTTCTCCGGTAAAGCGGTCGGTACATTTTTCGCGCCAAAAAAGAAGAAGCTCAAAAGCCGGAAATGCTGGATCGCCTTTACCTTGAAGCCCAAAGGCGCTATCTTAATCGATAACGGCGCTGCCACAGCAATCGTTAACAGAGGCAAAAGTCTCTTGCCCAGCGGCATTGTGGATGTAGAAGGTGAATTCGGCGTCGGCGCTCCGGTTCAATTCAAAAAAGATGATAAAGAAATATTGGGGATCGGTCTTGTAAATTACAGTTCCGGGGATATTCGCAAAATCATGGGACTTCAATCGAACCAGATTCAAAACCGTCTGGGGCATAAACCGTTTGACGATGTGATTCATCGTGATAATCTGGTGGTCACTGCTGAATGCTGCGTGTGATGATCAGTTATCGATTTTTTTGATTTTTAAAGGTAAAATATAATGACCATCGAAACCACCGTCGTAAACATGGCAAAGGCCGCCCGTGCAGCAGCCGCGAAAATGGCCGGGTGCGGTTCAATCCGGAAAAATGCCGCGCTCATCGCCATGGCCGACAAGATAGAAAGCGAAGCATCGACGATCAAAGAAGCCAACCAAATGGATCTTGACCGGGCAAAAGAAATGAGTCTTTCCCCCGCCATGATCGACCGTCTCGCAGTGTCGGATGCAACCATTCAATCCATGGCCAAAGGGCTAAGGGAAGTGGCCGGACTCAATGATCCTGTGGGTACTTTCGGAAACACATGGCGAAGACCCAATGGTTTGGAAGTGACGAAAATGCGCATACCCATCGGTGTTATCGGCATCATTTATGAATCGCGGCCCAATGTCACCATCGATGCCGCCGGCCTTTGCCTCAAAGCCGGCAACGCCGTCATCTTAAGAGGCGGCTCCGAGGCCCTAAATTCGAATCAAACCCTTTCTCGGATGATCGGACAGGTCCTCGGTGAATCCGGCCTTCCCGAAACCGCCGTACAAATCGTTCCTGTCAGAGATCGGGAAGCCGTCAATATTTTACTGAACCAGGAGGAATTCATCGACCTGATTATTCCTCGCGGTGGAGAAGGGTTGATCCGTTTTGTCGTATCCCATTCCACCATACCGGTGTTAAAACATTACAAAGGCGTGTGTCATGTCTATGTGGATGAAGACGCAGATCCGGACATGGCCGAAGAAATTTGCTTCAATGCCAAGGTACAGCGCCCCGGTGTGTGCAATGCCATGGAAACTCTCCTTGTGCATCGCTCCGTCGCCCAAACGTTTTTGCCGAAAATAGCAAAGCGGCTGGTTCGTTCCGGCGTTGAAATTAGGGGGTGTCCTGAAACATGCAACATTCTGCAGGAAGCAAAACCAGCAGTTGAAGCGGACTGGCCCGAAGAATATCTCGATCTTGTCCTGGCCGTCCGGGTGGTCGAGGATATGGATCAGGCCGTTTTCCACATTTCAACCTATGGTTCAAAACACACTGAAGCCATTGTAACGCGGGATTATAAACGGGCCAAACGGTTTGTGCGCGAAGTCGATTCTTCGGTGGTACTGGTCAATGCCTCCACCCGCTTCAACGACGGCGGAGAGCTGGGGCTCGGCGCCGAAATCGGCATCAGCACATCAAAGCTCCATGCCTTTGGTCCCATGGGGGTGGAAGAACTCACCACCACCAAGTTTGTCGTCTTCGGAGACGGGCAGATAAGGACCTAACTTGGCTGAGTAAAACATAGGGGAATTTTTGAAACATATAGGACTTTTCGGAGGTACATTCAATCCAATCCATTTGGGACATGTCCGGGTGATCCGGGAAGTAAAATCGGGGTTTGACCTGGATGAAATTCTGATTATCCCGACAGCACTCCCCCCGCATAAAAAATCAGAAAAAGTGGTAGATGCAAAAGACCGCCTTAAAATGATCCGGCTCGCATTTTTAAATGAACCGGATTATGTGATCTCCGATGTGGAATTGAAACGCTCGGGGCCTTCCTATACCATCGATACGGTTCGGTATTTCACGTCAAGGATGCCCGAAAGCACCCGACTTTACCTCATTATGGGGCTGGATGCTTTCTTAGAAATAGACACCTGGAAATCCTACAAAGAACTTTTCCTGTTGATCCCCTTTATCGTAATCTTCCGAATCCTTGGCGCAAAAGACGATCGGACATCGGGATCAGAATCTGTAGGTCATTATCTCCGGTCCAGAATTTCTAAGGGATACACGTTTTCCCCTTCTCAATCGACTTACATCCATGACAACAAACGACCGGTTTTTGTTTTCGATGTCTCGCCCGTGGATATTTCATCCACCCTCATTCGCGAACATATCAAAAGAGGGATCTCAATTAAGCATCTGGTACCTGAAATTATTGAGGATTTTATAAAAACCAAAGGACTTTATCTATGACGGATACGCCAAAGTTTTCTCCGGACACCGCTCTTGATCTTTATATTCAAGCGGTTACGGGGAAAAAAGCAATGAATCCGGTGGTTCTTGACGTCCGGGGATTGACGTCTGTTTCCGATGCTTTTATTATCTGCAGCGGCCGTTCCAACCGTCAGGTGTTAGCCATCGCGGATAACATTCAGGTGAAATTAAAAAACCACGGCATAAAACCGCTGAGTGTCGAGGGGAAAAAAGAGGGCCACTGGGTTTTACTGGATTACGGGCATGTGGTCATTCACGTTTTTTATGAACCGGTTCGCACGTTTTACGATCTTGAAGGCCTCTGGATCGATGCAAAAAGAATAAAAATCAGAAATCTTCCGGCGGAATAAAGCCGTAAATTCAAGCCGATCAGAAACGATTCATTGTAGAATTCTAAGCCGGAGGGTTTCGGGCTCACGGTTTAACGTTAAAGGTTGTAAAAAAATTCGATTAAGCCCATTTGAGTCGATTTAGGTTTGAATGTAAGCGTCACGCGGCGCAAGCATCTGCGTTGCGTGCGCTGAACCGTGAACCATTCAACCTGGGTTTTTATTATTTTCCTGCAACATCTTGCCCGCAATGTTTACAGATTTTGGCTCTTTTCTTTATGATTTCCGCACAAAAAGGGCATTCACGGGTGAAATGTCGTTCATGAATTTTTTTCACGGACGCATCGATCTGTTTTTGAATAATTTTATTTCCGAATCTGGCATTTTTTATGGGTTCTATGGCTTCAAGTTCTCCGATATCCCCGATCATTTCCGCTGCTTTTAACCGGACTCGCTGGGGCTGCGCTCCATCGAGAAGCAGCGTTACCACCGTAACAGAATCTTTGGATACATAGGCGTCCGCAAGAATGGAAAACCCTATCTTGGTTTTTTCTTTTAACCTTTCCTGCTCGGCCAAAACCTGTTCATCAACGATTTGTCCCGTGCCGCCCATCGGACTGAATACGGGTATACACTGGAATTGCTCCGTGCCGGGATAGTTTATGCACCGGTAAGATGCACATTGAGAATAATTTTCCTCCATATTTTGCCATCCCCGGACATAAAGGGGGCATTCGTCGTTGAAACAAACAAACAGGTATGGCGTTCCCCACCCAAGACCGTCTGCAAAATCAAAGGGAGGAACCTCCCATATTGTCATCGCGTTGCCGCAGTGGGGGCACAGGGGTTTTTCCTGACTGAGTACTTTTTCCAAAACTTGCTCTTTGGTTTCAAAGGCCATTGATGATCCTCCGGTTCAATGAATATAAATGTCGGCTTTGCGCAAAACCGGCGCTGATTTTATCTTTAAGTGCTTCAAGCACTAATTATTACCATTAAATATGGTATTGCAACATATTATTAGGTTGTTCAATAGGTAAGGGCATATTTTGCTCCGGGATCCCGTTCTCATCCCAGCCGCGAAGGGCATAATAATCGTTGAGCATTCCCGCCAAAGCTCTTTCATTGACGACATGCCCTGTTTTTAGCATTTCTTTGTAAAAGCGACGGGGAAGTCGATCATCTTCAGGCCGGAGCCCTTCCCGGAGGTTAAAGCAGCGCGTCAGCGAAGAGAGTGCCGAAGCGATTTTCTGCAATACCGCTTTGTCCGATTTTAAACCGGTGGTCATTTCGATGATCTGCCCCAGACGGTCCCAAGAATATATATCCCTGAAAAACCGGCATAAAATCAGCGTATCCATAAGAATCAGACGGTCTTCGAAGTCGATCATCAGTTCGGCTTTACCTTTTACGGCGTCCGGATCGATCCTCCCTTTTAATTCGGGATTGTGAAACGTCGCTCTCAGGTGGCAGGCACCCCGGGCCGCGACGCAAAATGCCAACCCGCTGCCTTTGAGTACCCTGGGATCATAACCCGGCGGCTCAAGCCCTTTCACGTGCACTGCCGCATCTTCCATATCCCAAACCTTTGCCGCATATTTAATTCCCCGGGCCAGGATATCTCCAATGCCCTGTCTGCCTGCAATTTTATTAAGCAAACCGGCAATGGCATCGACATCGCCGTAATCGATCTTGAGATCGACTTTTTTCCTTTTCGCTGCTTCAATGGTCAACCCGCAGAGATTCCCTGCAGATACGGTATCCATGCCCAGACGGTCACAAACATCGTTTAAATACGCAATCTCCTCAATGCTGTCGATCATGCAAAGCCCGCCAAAGGCAAATATGGTCTCATATTCGGGCCCTTCGATCCTCAGGCCGGCATGGCGGCCGTTTATCACCCTGGTCATTCTGCCGCATGCGATAAAGCACTTTGCGCAGGCCCTCGGCTGAACACGGCACTGCCGGTGCAGGGCCTCGGCGCTGATATTTTCCCATCGATCGAAAAAACTTTCCGACCAGTATTTCGTTGGAAACGCCCGCGCTTGGTTAGTGGTTTTTACCATGTTGGGCGTCCCCATTTTTTTTAGAGCTTCGGCCGCAGGATGATCTCTGGATTCTCGGGCAATTTCTCTGGAAAAATGTTCCACTGCTTTCGTGTCGAAAAGGAGGCGCCTTTGGTCGCCCGTAAACACGACAGCCTTGAGATGTTTCGATCCCATTACCGCTCCGACCCCTGTCCTTCCTGCGGACCGCCAGTAGTCATTTTCGATGACCGAAAATCGAATCCGGTTTTCTCCGGCGGGTCCGATGACAACAGCGCCGGATTTTTTCGGTCCGGAATTCCCAGCACCGAATCCCCGGTTCACGGTATCTTCCGTTTCATAGGTGTCCATACCCCATATCCCGGCCGCATCAAAAAATTCGGCACCTTCGGGATGCACCAGCACCACCGTAGGGCAGCGGGCTTTGCCCGTTATGACGATGGCGTCGAACCCCGACGAATCCACAGCTTCCGGAACTTTTCCGCCGGCATAGGATTCGGAATAAAAGTTGGTCTGAGGCGACTTTGTAAAAACGCCGTACCGGCTAGATCCCCATATCCTGCTGCTGGTAACGGGCCCGGTGGCAAAAATCAGGTGGTTGCCCGGCGATAATGGATCGACGCCCGGAGGGTTTAAAACATAAAGAAGGTAGGACGCCAGGCCTTTCCCGCCAAGATACCGCTCAAGTATGCTGTCGCTTAGCGAAACGATGTTATATTTTTCTCCGTCCAGGTTTATGTTGATATATCTGCCGTAGAAGCCATTCATTGCGAATTCTCCAATCAACCAAATCATACTTTACTTTCAACGCGATAACGACGCAGGATTATGACACAACCATCAAGGGTTGTAAAGTCTTACACACCTTATAACAGAATCATTAAGCACAGGTTTCAGTCGGTTGAAAAGAGATACAAGCCGCCGCGGAGCGTTTGAAGCATATTCAAATCCCTGTGCCCTTTAGAACCTCAGTTTCACAATTGACACATACCTGTCTTTTTTTTAAAATTATAATCAGCGAATAAGGAGGTAAAAAAATGAAATGTGATCGATGTTCGGAAAGCATCGGCGCCGGAGAAGAAAGGGAGCATCACGGACAGGTTTTATGCGAAGACTGTTATATGGATGCGTTGTCGCCGGCCAAAGCATGCGACCCGTGGGCCGTGCACAGCGCACAGTCCTTTGCAAAATCCAAAGGTGGGTCCGTGGAACTCAATGAGACACAGAAAAATATCCTGCGTCTTTTAAAGGAGACGGGCGGCGCCGAACCCAAAGACATCATCCATCGGCTCGGCATCAATACTTCGGATCTCGAAAGGGAAGTTGCGTCGCTCCGGCATATGGAGAAGTTAAGGGGCGAGCTCAGAGACGGGAAAAAATTTTTAATGCTCTGGTGAGCGGTCTAGTACGTACCCCATCATACCCAGCGGCCGGGAATTACCGTATTACAGAATTTGCACCGATTCTTATCCAGGTTGTAAGTCGGGATGAGATACCCGGTCCGTTCAATGAGCAGTTTGTTGCAGTGGTGACAATAGGTATTGTTCCCTTCGGGATAAGAAGCGTTTCCCACATAGACATAATGGATGCCTTCCGACATGGCCAGCTTACGGAATCGAATCAGTGTTGAAACAGGGGTCGAAGGCAGTCGATCCAGTTTATATTTTGGGAAAAACCGCAAAAAATGAAGGGGATAATCCGGGCCCAGGTTTTCAAGAACCCATCCGCACATCTTCTTGACCATCTCATCGTCATCTACATACCCGGGAACCACCAGATTCGTCATTTCAAAATGAACTCTTTGTTCATGCAGGGTTTTAAAGGTCTCCAGCACCGGCTGAAGCCGGCCGCCGTTCAGTTTTCTATAGATAGCGTCGCTGTAAGATTTGAGATTGACGTTGGCGGCATCCAATACCTTGCAGAGCGCCAGCAGCGGTTCCCGGTTGATATAGCCGTTTGAAATCCACAAATTGAAGACCCCGTTTTCTCTGGCCAGTCGTGCGGTGTCGATCATATATTCAAAAAATGTAACGGCCTCCGAATAGGTGTATGCAATGGACAGGCATTTGCTTCGCTGCGCGGCTTTAATGACATCTACCGGAAAAAGCTCATAATGCCTCACTTCGTGTGGTTTGGCCTGAGAAATTTCCCAATTCTGGCAGTTCAGACAGCGAAAGTTGCAACCGGCGGTAGCTATGGAAAAGGCTTTTGACCGCGGCTTGAAATGATAAAGCGGTTTCTTTTCAATGGGATCCACGTTCACGCTGCAGGGATTGCCGTAGGTTAAGCTGTATAGAATGCCGTCCATATTGACCTTGGAACGGCATACACTTCGGTCCCCCGGAGATAGAAGACACCTGTGGGGACAGATACCGCACATCACCAGTTTGTCATTCAGCTTGGTGTATAAAAAGCCCTCGTGGGACCATTTCCACAAGGTCTCGGGTGCATCCCCTTTGAAGACATGGCCACGAATATCGGCCGGTCCGGCTGCCATACCTGTTTTTTCAGAAAACGGCCAGAAGGCCCGGGCGGATACGGTGCTGCATAAAAGTCCCGCCCCGCAGTACAGAAATTGACGACGGCTAAACGTTTTCATAGCTTAAAATGGTAACCGTTAAACTTAAAAACTTGAGCCCAATCAGGCCGGCTGCCGTCCATATGATGCCGAAATAGGGAATCAAGAAGACGTTGGCGATCAAAGTGCCGAAAGCCGCTCCGATGAGATCCGCGGAAAAGGTCTGCGTCACCGCCGGCGCATCCCCGCCTCTTAGGTAGAGTGCCACCGGAAACTGAAACCCGCAAATCAGCGACACCGAAAACCCGAAAACCAAATAAGCGGCCACCGGCAGCTGATGGCCGGCCAGCTTTACTGCTGCTATCAGCAGACCCATGAGAACCATCAGGAGGCCGTCGGTGAACATAAGGGTCTGTTTGCTTCTCTTTCTGAATCTGTCTCCGAACCAGGCGCCGGGCAAAAGACCGGCCAGAAAAACAGTAACGATCAGGCCGATCTGAAAATAAATATATCCAAAAAAGATTTGAAAAGCAAATATTACCAGGATTTCACTTCCCATTACCATAAAGCCGGTGGAAAAAAGAACGAATTCCTCCAGATGGATACGAAAAAGGTAGACCATGCAAAACAGCAGCAAAACCACAATGAAACCGGTCGGTGAAGTCGAAAACTTTGCAAACCATTGCAAAAACATAAGATGCATGAGCTGGGGGACATCATCGATGTTTTTGGGCGTCTTTGGATCGATGAGGGAATTTAATCGCTCGATTCTTTCAGGCGTCACATTGCCGTAATAGTATCCTCTGATATATCGCGTTGGAATCCCTTTTTGATCCAGAAGTTTCGGAATATCGGTGTTGATGGGCCGGAAACCGCACAGAAAAAAAATTTTTTCTCCGGGCAGCAACAGCACATGGCTGAAATAATCGCGGACGGTATTGTACAATGAAGAAAGTTTTTGACGCTGGGGTTCTGCCAGATAATTTTCGAATCCCTCCATTGCGAAGCTCAGCACCCCATATCGTGCCAGATGACGTCTGGCCAGGGCAAAAAATCGATCGGTATAAAACCTGTTGATCTGAAACGTGTCCGGCTCACTCAAATTCACGATAATAGCATCATAGATTTTTTTCGATTTTTCCAGATAAGCTCTTCCGTCCTGGTGAATGACCCTTAAACCGCGAATTTTTTTGATCAGGCCGAATCTGAATTCAACGTCCGCCACTTTCGGATCCAGTTCCACGTAATCCACGGATGCCGGTCGATATTTTTCAAGCTCGGCCATCATACCGCCTTGAGCGGAGATCAAAAGAACATTTCTCGCCGTATCCACTTGGGACAAAGGGTAATGGATGGTTTCTTCGGCCATGTTCAAATTTTGACTGCTAAATAACGGAACACCCCCCACGAACAGCGTATACTGTTCCTTATCCTTTAAAACCTGAATACGCCCATACCGGGATTCACTGTAATATACCGTTTTGCCTTCAGGTGGAACCAGGGACAGCGGCTCTATAAACATACCGGCCCCCAACACGGCAAACGCTGCGGCCGCGCTTAGATAGACCGATAACCGCTGCCGGGAATAATGATGAAAGAGTAAAAATGCCGCCAATAGGAGCGGAATATTGGCCAGAAACACGGCGGTCATCGGAGAAACCCACAAAACAAGGACAAAGGAAAACAAAGCGCCCCCGGAAACATCTCCCAAATTATCCGTAATATAAATGCGCGCGCCGGGATAGCCCGGATTCGACTTTCTGATGACGAAAAGACTGTAAGGCAGAACAAAACCGATTATCAGGCAATAGGGGGCTGTGGCCAGGAAGGAATAAATCAAAATTGAATAGAACCCTACGGAACTTCCATGAATGAAAAAGACATCGCGAAAATATCGGACTGCCAGAATCAAAACGCCGGGCAACCCCGCTAAAAGCAAAGAGAGCCAACCCAGTCGGGTTGCAGTAGCGGCCCATAAGCTTCGAGTGATTCTGTGGGATAGAATCGTGCCGATGCCACCCAGAATAAGCCAGTTAAAAAGAATCAGGGCGATAACGAACTCGTTCCCTTGGAATTGGGCCAGAAATTCACGAATGATCAACAATTGGGTCACAACGGATGAGATACCCGTAGCGATGACCACCCGTGTTATGACACGCTCATTTCTCCTCTTCAAAATATTGAACCTGGTAAGTCGAAATATCGAGATGTTCCGTTTTCCAGGTGTCGGCGGGCAGTCCGGCTTTCATGCAAAGATGGGAAAGAAAACTTTCAGGTTTCGGCAACTGCTCCCACACCTGGGGCAAAAAAGTGGCGCCGAAAGGTCCTTTTTGAAGAATAACGCCATCGACATGGACCCGCAACTTGGAGATCAACTCATTGCCGTCCTTATATTCCAAGGACCGGGGTTCTGTAAGGATGCTGACTTCGATATCCACACGGTCCAGCTCATCCGCTTTCAAAGGGGAAAAACGGGGATCATGGAAAGCGGCATTGACGGCATTTCGTTCGACCCCGGCCACCAGCGAATCCCTCCCTTCCAGGTTGCCGATACAGCCTCGCAACCGCTGGTTTATGGTCAATGTGACGAAGGTGCCCCTTTTCATCTGAAAAGCAGGGTCCGCCAAAGCATCCGCATCGACTTCGGCCGAACGTTTGCCAAGCTTTTTGGCAATGGTTTGCCGAGCCAGTTTCACCAGTGTCTGGCCCTGGTGTTCATTCAAAGATTGGAAAGAACCCCCATGGTTTTTCATATCAGAACCTCCATAAAAGGCGATGGATGCATAGCCGACAACCCTTAAACGATCTCCTGCGGTGTCGCCGCTGTTGGAATAATGAAGAAGTACCGGCTTCCAGTGGCGGCGGCGGGCCATGTCCATAAGAACCAGAATCGGCACCTTGCCGCAAGCGGCATTCTCACGCATTTTCAATTTGCCGGTATTCAACGTCAAGATGCTTTCAATGGTTCCCTGATCCCACGCAATGGCTTTTTGATAAGGCAGATAATGGGATAAATCCGAACTGGCCACGATCAGGGTGTTTTGATCGACCAAGCGATCGAGGACCGCCGATGCCTGTTCAGCCAGATCTTGTCCCCGGCCGAAAACCATCGGGACGAATTTAAATTTTTTAAAAAAATACTGAAGATATGGAAGCACCACTTCAACGGAATGTTCGAGACGGTCAGAGGCCGGGATCGCCCGGAAGAGATGCTTATTTTGGCGCAGCCGGTCGGCGCCCGGATCCAGTCGAATCCGGCCCAGAGGCGTTTCCCAGGCAGCCGCGTCACTGACGGCGCAGCCTTCAAATCCGATGCGATGATCCGGTCCCATAACGATGATCCTGCCGAATCGATCCCCGTTGACGACCAGTGAAATGTGGGCCGCCGTCCATCCGGCATAAACATATCCTGCGTGGGGAATGATGAGGGCCTTGAGTGAGGTATTCGGGGGGCGATTGAATTGGACCGGCTTAACCTGGCTGACATACTGTTTTATCAAGGCCGAAAGTTGCCCTGAGGCATCCGGATAAAAACTGCCGGCAAATGCCGGTTCACGGATGCTGCCGGCATGTGCCGGCAGACACGGTGCAGTATAATACGCCGGCAAAAAAGAGAGCAGTGTCATTAAAAGAACACTTATTATTTCGTGCTTTCGTTCTTTCATGTTTTCGTGACAGGTCTTTGGTGGATATAAAATACATTAATCACACATTGTCCTGACAAGTCAAGATCCGCGAATTTTTAATAGAGTGCTTTTGGGGGGGTATTCCGCTTCAAGCACCGAAGCCCAGGTAGGCAATGAGCAGGCATTTCAGCATTCCAATATTCCCTATTCGGGCCAAGTGTCCAAGCCGCAAAAATTTTGCCATATTTTCATTAGCTTGTAAAATTTCCTGGGCCATTAATCAATATGTACAATATCGGATGCGCGGACCAGTTTTGCCTTTTTTTCAACCTCCGGCAACATTTCACGAAGAATGTTGTAGGTTTCCGGATGCGGATGTGCAATGCCGACCGCTTCGCCATGACTTTCGGCAATGAGTATGAGTCGATGGATTTGTTTACGGATAAATTCGGGCTCCGGTTTATGATCGATAAAAACGTCTTTTTGTGCAAAAGGAATTCTGAAAAGGTGTGCCGTTGGTTTGCAAAGGGTATCCGGCGTGGTTCGGCTGTCAATAAAGTAAAGCTTTTTTGCCTTCAACACCGAGAAAATCTGGTTGAGCTGAGGGGAAACCGTCGTCATTTTTGACCCCATATGATTGTTCACCCCTGTTATGAATGGAAAGGTAGCCAGGTCTTCATTGAGCTGACCAATCAGTTGATCCGGCGCCATGGAAGTCAAAAGTACCCCAGGACCGGGATTTATCGATGGATACTCATCCGGTTCCATGGGAAGATGGAGCATCACATCGTAGCCTTTTGAATGAACGGATCTGGCAATGCTTTTATCATAGGGGCTGTAAGGAAGAATGGAAAATGTCAACACCGCATGAAGTCCCAAGAATTTTTTTGCGATGGTTTTGTCGTAACCGATATCATCAATAATAATGGCAATTTTCGGTAATTTCCCGATGGCTCTGGGTGGTTTTTTCGGCAGTAGTTCCCTGGGAGATATATCATTTTTGGGATAGATCTCAAACGTGGGCGAGCCGGCAACCCGTGATTTTTTCATCAGCGGGGCAACATATCTGTTCGACGTGAAATGGCTCAACAGCACACCGGCAGCGACGACCATAAATAACAGAATGCCGATCCCTGCAACAGCCCGTATAAGGTATGTACTCCAAATACTTCGATGTTTCGTCTTTTTTATCGTTTTCTTCGGTCGCCGCCGCCGTTGCTTCGCCATGCTTAATTTTTGACACCTTTTAAGATCTGGTAGCTTAAAAGAACATCCAGCGCGCGTGTCACTTGATTATCCTCTTGCAGTTGCTCAAGGTTAAGCTTGCCGTAGATAAATACCGGTTTTAGGACTTTCGTTTTCTTTGGCGCTTTTTCTTTATTTTCTCCTTGTGTTTTATGATTGTTTTCACTTTCAGGCACTGCTTCGAGATGGTTTTTGAGGTCTTTTTCCCTGATCATGCCCTCGTTGACAAGAGACGTATTTTCCTTAGTAATGAAACGCCTTTTAACGATGATATCCGGTACGATTCCTTTGGCCTGGATGGAGCGGCCACTGGGTGTATAATATCTGGCAATCGTCAATTTAAGCGCGTAACCATCTCTCAATCTTTCTACGGATTGTACCGACCCTTTTCCAAAAGACGTGGTTCCCATTATCAGTGCGCGTTTTTGATCCTGGAGTGCTCCGGCAACGATTTCCGAAGCACTGGCAGTCCCGCCGTTGATCAGAACGACAATGGGATATGTCTGTTTTGTTTGATTCGGAGTTGCTTTAAAAACCTGGTTGTTTTTTTCCTCCCTCCCCCTGATGGAAAGGATTATCCCTTTATCGAGAAAAAGATCTGAAACCTCTATCGCCTGATCGAGAAGTCCTCCAGGGTCGTCGCGAAGGTCAAGAATCAACCCTTTTAAAGGTGTTTTCCCGGATTCGAGTTTATCCAGTGCTGCAACGAGATCTTCGGTCGTATTTTCTCTGAAATTGGTTACCCAAACATACCCGTACCCGGGTCTTAACTGAACAGCCTTGACGCTCTCTACGGGAATGATATCCCGGATAATTTTGAAATCAATCGGATTTTTACTTCCTTCACGAGCGATTGTGACCGTAACTGCGGTGCCTTTGGGGCCTCGAATCAGTTTGACCGCTTCCCGCAAATCTCTGGTGGGTTTTCCATTGACCTTGATAATTCTATCTCCGGCTTTGATTCCTGCTTTGTAAGCGGGCGTTCCTTCAATGGGAGAAATCACGGTAACAAAGCCGTCCTTCAATGTGATACTCACGCCAATGCCCGTAAACTCACCCTGGGTATCAATCTGCAGCTCCTTAAAGTCATCGGGAGACAAAAAAGCAGAATGGGGGTCGAGGCCGCTGACCATCCCTTGGATTGCTTTGTCGATCAAGTCTTTTGAATTCACGGGATCGACATAATTATTTTCAATCAGCTCAATGACATCGGAAAATAATTTCAGGCCCTTATATGTCTCCGCCCCTTTGGCTGAAAGGTTTCTGTAAAAACCGGATCCGACAGTCCAGAATATAACGGCGATCAACAGAGCCAGCCACAGTTTAATATGCTGTTTTTTCTTAATATTCATAATGTTTTCTCCCGGCAGCCCAAATCCTTCATCAACCTGTTTTCTCATTCGGTGAAAAATCCGGACTACCCTTTTTTAATCCATTTCAGCGGATCTACAGGCTTTCCGTGATGGCGCACTTCAAAATGAAGGCTCGGCCCAGTCATTGACCCGGAATCCCCGACCGTAGCCACCACTTCTCCCGCTTCCACGGTATCTCCTTGTGCTGCAAATAGTTCCTGCGCATGGGCATAAATGGTATAGTAATTATTTCCATGGTCTATGATGATCATATTTCCGTATCCTTTAAACCATTTGGCATAAAGAACGCGTCCAGCATAGACCGCATGAATCGGTTCACCTCTGTCGGCTTTTATCTCGATACCGCTTTCGAAATTGACGACATTGAGCTTTTTATTTCGATGGGGTCCGAAGAAGGATGTTATTTTACCTTTAACCGGCATTATAAGCAATCCTTTTAATGCTGAAAAATCCTTTGAAGCTTGTTTTTCTTTGGGTTCACTCCGAATTGAAACCGATTTTAAATCGTTTATGGTCTCATCCAGATCTGCCGCCGACCGTTTCAGGGATTCAAGCGCCGCCAGCTTCAGAGACCGTTTCCTGCGGATACCATCCAAGAGAATGGATCGCTTTGTTCTCTCACGAGACATCGCTTCAATCTGTTTTGCATAATCGCTTTCAAGGGCGAGTTTCTCCGTTTTTTTCCGGTTCAGATCAACCAGCAGTTGCTGGAGCCTTTTTTTGTTGTCCTTAAGATTTTGCCAAATATTTTCATCATACGCCAGCACATATTCCAGAGCCCTTTTTCGCTGAAAAAGATCATACACGGACCGGGCCGATGCCAGAACATAGATTCTGCCCAGCCAACTCAGCTTGTAAATGGCCACCAGACGCGACGCGGCATACGCTTCACTGGTTTTAATCTGCTTTTGGAGATCATCGGAATCATTTTTCGTTTTCAGGAATTCTATTTCCAATGCGGCGAGTTCTGCTTTTAGCGACGATGCATTTTTTCTCGCACGGTCGAGTGCCAGATCGATATCGTTCAAGCTGTTGACAACGGCTGTTTCCTTCCTGGTGAACCTTAAGAGTTCAGATCTTTTTCTTTCGATCTTTTGGTTGATGCTGTTTGCCTCGTTCTGAAACTTTTCGATGTTGTCCGGGGTGGCGCCGGTCTTTTTCGATTCAGCCGGGGGGTCATTTTTTATAATGTGTACATATCGTTTTAAATATCGAATATAACCCACTTGGTTTTTATATTCAATTTTTAGCCATTTCTTTTGGTGTTCGATAATGCGAACCTTTGCGCCTTTTGGGATCTGCATCATAGAGGGGTTTTCGACGCCGGGTTGCGCCCGAACATTCAGTTGTTCAACGGCGATGACGCCGATTTCATTGGGTCCCGCGACGGCAACATCATACGCTCGCAGAAAGACAATAATGCCTATTGTAATATAGGCTACGGTTTTAAAAACTGTTTTAAAGAAACAAAACACCCGATCCACCCCACAAACATGCTGCAACCCCATATGCCTAAAAATGTCTCCCAGGAAAGAAACCGGATCGTAAAAAGGCTTGACGTTAATTCCCGTCCCATATTGGATGAAATGAACATGAAAAGAACGAACAATGCGCCCAGACCGATAATTCCCCCCAGCGCTCCCTGAATCAGTCCCTCGATATAAAACGGCGCTTTGATGAAACCGTCGGTCGCGCCCACGAGCCGCATGATCTCAACGTCTTTTTGCCGTGAATAGAAAACCAGGCGAATCGTGTTGGCGACAATCAAAACGGTCGCCACCAGAAAAAGGCTGCCCATTGCGAATCCGGTTAATCTGAACAGGTTGAGAATATTCGTAAACCGTCCCAGCCAGACCTGTCCGTATTCGACCTCATCCACCGGTTTTAGAGATCCCAGTCGTGCGGCAAGTTTCTCGATTTTATCCTGATTTTGGAAGGTTTCCATAAGCTGAATTTCAAATGCATCCGGGAGAGGGTTTTCTTTCAGGTTGTCCAATAAGGAAGACTGCCGTCCCAATTGGTCTTTCAACCGTTTCAACGCCTCTTTTTTTGAAATGAATCGAACATCTTTTACACCTTTCATTTCCCGGATATTGCGTTGTATCGCCGTCACTTTTATGTCAGGGATGTCGGGTTTCAGATAGACCATTATCCGGATTCCCTTTTTCCATGAATTCACGATAGCGTTTGCATTGATAAAAAACAAAGTGAAAGCACTGGCAATCAATATGGAAATAGAGATGGTGACGACGGTCACGGCACTTAAAAATCGATGCTCGAGAATATCTTTTATGGCCCGTTTAAAATAAATTATCATTGGCGCACATTCTGGGGGGGGATTATGGGCAGTATTCGACCCTGTTTCAGATAAATAACCCGGCCGCCTGTTTTGCGGATGAGCTCTTTATCGTGGGTGGCAATTATAACCGTTGCGCCTCTGGTATGAAATTTTTTTAAAAGATCAAGAATCACAGTAGCACTGTCTTCATCCAAATTCCCCGTCGGCTCGTCTGCAAGAATAATTTTCGGGTCTCCCACAATGGCTCTGGCAACGGCGATTCTCTGCTGTTCCCCACCGGACAGGGTGGGAGGCAGGGAATGAATACTGTTTTCCATGCCGACGGTCCTTAGCACGCTCCTTATTTTTTTTTCGATGAACCGGCGCTTTTTACCGATTGTTTCAAGAACAATGGCGATATTGTCGAATACGGTTTTGGTAGGGATCAACTTGTAGTCCTGGAATACGATGCCGAACTTTCTTCGAAGCATCGGTATTCGTTTATGGGAGATTCTCGACAGATTCATGCCGTCGATCAATACCTGCCCCTCTGATACAGGCTCCCCATAATACAAAAGCTTTAACAAGGAGGTTTTTCCTGCTCCGCTGGGACCGGTGATAAAGAGAAAATCATTTTTTGAAATGTCAACGGTAACATCGCTGAGCGCTTTAACGGCGCCGTAGTTCTTGTGAACATGGAACAGACGAATAATCGAGCCTTTGCCCTGGGGATCAATCATTCAGTCACTTCCTGTCCAATGGCACGATAGAGTTTTGCCTTTGAGATTTTAAATACGTATAAGGCTTTGTAATAATTCGTCATCGTTCTTGTGAGCAATGTTTGTGCAATGAGCACGTCGGTTTGCGTGGCGATTTGTTCCTTATACCGTTCCTGGTTGATCCTGAAGTTTTCCTTGGCTTGTTCTATGGCTGTTTCAACGGTTTTGATCGCCCTTTCGGCCTGCTCGGTCGTCAAGTATGCCGTTTTGACTTCCAAAAGGATATTGTCGACTATTTCTTGTTTTTTAATCTTTGCCTGAGACCATTGGGAATATTTTTCTTTAACGCCGTATGAGGTTCGTCCCCATTCCCAGAAATTCCATTTCGCCACGGCACTGATTTCCCATCCGCTGGGGTCATAGATTCCGGGACCGCCGTTAACATCCCATTCCGCTCCGCGCTCGAAATAATTTCCCTCTAGATCCACGGTCGGATAGTAATCTTTTTTGGCGAGCTGGTATTGCTTTTGGGAAATAGCGACGTCCAAATCGGCGGTCCTGATTTCCCATCGATTTTTTTCGGCCATGGAAAGACAATATTCAAGAGTATTTTTAAACGGCGTATAGGTCAGGATATCTTTCAAAATAACGGGAGCATTGATAGGTCTTCGAAGGAGTGTATTGAAATTCGACTCGGCAGTATTCATGTCGTTTTTTGCGACGATGAGATCTTGTTTGGCATTGGCCAATTCAACCTGTGCCTGCAACAAATCATTCAATGACGTCATGCCGACCTTATAAAAATTTTCAGCCACATCCTTTTGGGCGCTGATCTGTACCACGGTCTGTTGGGCGACGTCATACAGCTTTTGCATTTGCAGCAGTTGAAAATAAGCATTTTTTGCATCCAGTATTATATCCTGCCGGGTCATCTCTTCGGTAATTTTGGCTTTATCCAGACCGAGTTTTGCGATATCGTATTGTCTCAGCAATTTAAATCCTGTAAATATCGGTTGACTGAATGACGTCACAAAGTTGTATTGCTTCTCCGGTGTAATTACAATATTGCCGGTAGTTGCGCTACTGTCCAATTGGTTATATTGATACGATGTGCTGAATGTGGGATAAAATTGTGTTCGTTGTGCTTTTTTTACAGCCTGAGATGCAGCGGTTCCCTCTCGGGTTGATTTTAACCTGAGATTCACCTTCAAGGCGCTTTCAATGGTCTGCTTGAGGGTAAAAATTTTAACAGGTTCCTGGGCATTGGAAGCCTGGGCAAAAAGCATCGATTGCACGACAACCAAACACAACAATAGCCGAATCAAATTTTTTTTAACCATGATTATCTTTTATCCTTGCATTAAGACAAAATATAAAACCGTTAATCGGCTCCATCCTCTATGATAAAATATTCGTCAATCTTTCAGCTATAGCCTTTTCGATCATTAACCAAATCACATGTCAAGGGTTTTTGATTGACCCGCGCGGGGTTAATTGCTATTTGTTTTTTTGAGTTGAAGGAGTGCTGTCACCAGTTTTCCTTACTCAAAGCCTCCGCTGAATCCCATTAAACAGGCTTCTTCCATTTCGGTGGAGGCTTTTTTTATATCGAATCAGACCCTTAAAATCAATAGTTTCCTATAAACCATAGAACGGTCGAAATCACATTTTCTTGAGCCCTCCGGGAGTTTTTCTTCTTAATCCTTAAAAAAAAGCGGAATGGATGATCTTTTTTTAAATCGGATATAGATAGTCTCCTGTTCTTTCTTTACGAACCCTTGCCGCGAGTTCATGCGGTTTAAAAAAAGATTGTCCATGTAGCGCCTGTTCGAGAAACACTCCTCCCCTCAAATTATTCGGATTGAATCTCCCTGAGGGTTTTTTGATATGATGAACGAAAAGGACCGCCCAAAGAGACCGCTTTTCGGGCGGCCGCCAGCGCTTCTTTCTTTCGCCCCTGTTCAAAAAGGATTTGTGCAAGATTATTAAACGCCGAACCCGAATCCGGATGCAAACGAATGGTTTTTCTGAAAGCGGTTTCAGCATCTTCAAGCTTTCCGAGGGCATAATAACAGTTGCCGATGCCCATCAGCGCCGGAAGACTGCCGGGCCACCGTGTCAGCAAGGTTTGGTATCCGTCGATGGCATCTTGAAACCGGCGGGCTTTTTCAAGCCCCAACACGGCTTTCAAAAACAGATCTTCTTTAGCGACAGCTGGAAATTGGGTCGGTCGAAGAACAACGATTCCCCAATGATGGCTTCGATCCCATGTATTTTCAAACACCCAAAATGATAACACCTCTCGAACGGTATTGCCGGAACGAAGAACCACCCTTTTCTCGGTCAAATCATAGCCGATCACCAGGGCATAATGCCAAACAGGATACCATGACAATCCGAGATTTTGCAAAACAATCACCGGATTCCCGGCAGCCACTTCTTTAAACAGGTCTTCCGGACCCGGCAACGGATAAGCGATTCTGCCGTTTCGACGGGCCGCGCCGATCAATGCGGCCTGGAGGCTGCCTTTTTTCTCGGGTGTAAAGACCTCATCGGTCAATTGTTCCGGCGTTATGGAAAGACCGCTCCATCGGAGCGCCTCGGCAAGGGCTGCGGGACCGCACTGATAGGCTTTCTGGGGGAAAAAGGGGACCCCGTCCAGTTCGAAATATGCGGGGATGCCGCCTGTTTTTTTCAAAAGTGCCGAAGAACGAAATCCCGCACAACCTGAAATCAAAACACCGACGAAAATGATCAGAAACCACCCATGTGATCGTAAATGTTTAGGCTGATTTGCCACGGCAGCCCTCTAAAATCTGAATCCAAGCGTGAAATAAAATCGCCCGGCGCTTTCACCGGGTTTTCTATCTAATATATGGCCGTAATAAACGCCGACCGGGCCGATGGGGGTAAAATAGTGAAGCCCCGTACCGATCGCAGAACGAAACGCGTCCGAACCTTCGTCGACAACCGCATTTCTGATGCTGCCGATATCGTAAAAAAAAGACAATTCGAAATTGGAACCCAATCCGATCCGGGCTTCGAAATTGCCCAAAATCGAAGTTAACCCTCCCACGGCATTGCCGGCCGCATCATACCGAAGGAGGTTTTGATCGAAACCCCGTACCGTGGATGCGCCGCCCAGGAAAAAAAGCTGATCTTCAGGGATGTTGTCCGCACCATCGAAGGGGGTGATATCCCCGACCTTTCCCCTGAGTGCAAACGTTAAGTCTTTTATGGGCGTATAATATTTCCGCATCTCGAATCGATATCTGAAAAAATCATCCGAGGTTTCATGGAGCCCCTTGGAAACATCGAGTATCAAAGAGGAATAAAGCCCTTTTTTGGGGCGGATAAAGGAATCGATGTTATTATAAATTATAGAGGGACTGATCGTCAGAATTTCTCTGGATCCATAGGTAATGTCTTCATCTGCGGTAACGGGCTCCAAATCACGGGGATAGGTGGTTTTATACGAATACACAAAGGAGAGATCTGCGTGAAATTTTCGATAAAATTTACGGCTGAAGGTTATTGAAACACCCTTTTCTCTGGTGCCGAAATCGGTATTGAACGGTTCTTGCTCTTCACTAAACATGTTCACTGCTGACTTGATCCGGGTTCCCAGAAACCGGGGATCGGACAAGCCCAAATCTCCCCGGTATCCGATCTGGCTGATTTCAACGCCCCCCCATAGGTGCTTGTTCAGTCCAAAAAGATTCCGGTCACCGGACAGGATATTTGCGTAAAATCCTCTTTCGGTGTCATATCCTCCGCCGGTCTGAACATAGAAAGGCTTTTTTTCCTCCGGTTCCGTCAGCATGTTTACGCTATCCGACTTTTCCTTTAAGCCGAAAGTCTCAAAGCGGACCGTGTCGAATGCGTCGATATTGCGGATATTGCGCTCGGAACCCAGAAATCTCTTCAAAGAAAACGGTTCGCCCGGATCGAGTTCCATTTCATTTTGTATCACGCGTCTTTTCGTAAAAAAATTTCCAATAGATGCGACCTGACCCATTTTCACGAATGGTCCCTGGTCTACTTTATAGGTAACGGCAGCCTCATGAGTGTCCTTGTTGATGATCGCACTCCCCTTTACATTGACATGGGGGTATCCTTTTTCGGATATTCTTGAAGATAACGTATTTTCATCGCTTTGCACCATGTAGCTGCGAAAGGGCGATCCTTGTTTCAAACTAACGGCCCGAAGCGCTTCGGATTCCGACAACAGCGCCAGACCGGGAAAAGCAACGGATGCCACACGAACTTCCGCACCTTCCGAAATGTCAAACGTAACGTCTACGCGTTTTTTGTTTTCCTTTTTGTCTTTTTTAACGGTGATATCACTTTTTACGACAACATCGGCATATCCATGCTTCAGATAAAGGGCGGTTACCGAGCGCTGGTCTTCATCCAAAATGTCTGAAACAAATGCGCCTTTTCTGAAGATTCCCGGTGGCTTTGTCAAAAGCACCTTTTCGATTTCCCGGGCATCCAGCGCGTTGTTTCCGGTAATTTTCACTGAATTTACAATGTATTGCGGGCCTTCAGAGATGATAAAGCGGATCTTTCGTATGGGTTGACCGTCTTGTTGTTTTATTTCGGATCTCATTTCAATCCGGCAATCTTTATACCCTGCGTTAAGGTAGCGTTTCTTTATGTTTCGTATACTTTTGTTCAGACCGAAATCTTTCTCATTGCCCTGTTTAAACAGAATGAGATCTTTTTTCAATCGATAATCCCCAAAAGCCGTGTTGCCCTGAAACTCAATATCATACCGGGGGCCTTCATAAATGTTCAACGTAATGAAAACATTTTGAGTTTGGATATCCTTGTCAACAACACGATTTAGCGAAACGTCGGGATACCCTTTATTTCGGTAAAACAGAATCAGATTTTTGATGTCATCATCAAGCTCTTTTTTCTTAAAGCGCCTCATAAAATCCGGAGTCCACCGTGTTTTGTATGTTTTGAGGCGAAATTCGAGACGTGTTTTTGAAAAGTTCCGGTTTCCGTTGATGTCAAATCGCCGAACATGAAAAAAATTTCCCTTGTCGATATCGACATAGACAATCACGTTTCCGTCCGCAGGATTATCTTTGACCTGCAAATCAACCCTCGGCGCGATATATCCTTCTTCTTTGAAAAGCCGAATAACCGCGGCCTTTTTCGCGGAAATCATTTTCGGATGATAACCGTCCCCCGGGCGGAGCTGCATGGCGCTGAAAATTTCTCTTTCCAGCAAAGGAAACTCACCGCTGATCTTGATATCTTTGACGCGGGGATAGGGTGTCACCTGAAAACGAATCGCCAGACGACCATTTTTTTCGGATGTTTCGAAAACATGGACGGTTTTGAATACTTTTGACGATTTCAAAGCCTCGAGTGAATCCCGGAAGCGTTTGGGTGAAAACGGCTCTCCCTGGCGGATGAAAATGAGATGGTTTACAACGCTTACCCAGGGGTGAACATCCCCTTTTATCCCATGAACTTCGACGACAATCTTTGACACGACGGGTCCGGTTTCGCGGGGGTTTTCTTTTTGCGCATTTACAGGATCTCGGGTAAAAACAATCATCAGTATCCACAAAAATATGATGATTTTTATCCGGTTTTTGAGCTGACATCTTGTCATCTGAACCAATGTTTCCTATCGAAATTCAAGCCTGAATTGAATCTCGGCGCCATAATTTCCGTCGTTATCCTCAAAAGCGTTCATCAGCAGCGTTTCAAGAAATTTATATTCCGTGATGACTTTTTGAATGACCTTTGTGCTTTTGGTCTGCACCCCGTATTTAACGGTCACCCTTTTGGAAAGCTCTTTACCCACTGTAACTTTCACCTCATCCGATTCCTCTGCATTTTTAGCACTGTTATATTCCAACGCCACAACATCCAGACCGGTGGCGCTCTTTATTTCTTTTTGAGCGTTTTCGGCAAGAACATCGGCCAGCATCTGTTTCGGAGAGAACGAAGAACCGCCCTGCCCCGCGGCCAGCTCCTGGATAGTTTTCCCTGTGATCAAAAGAGATAGAATGTCCTGCTCGCTTTCCGACGGATCCGAAGATAGATTGAAATTCAAATTTTCCAATGTCCCGGATACATCTAAAAATACGGTCCATTCCCGAATTTTAACATCGCCTTGAATGTCAATCGTCGGCTCGATTTTATACGGGTTTGTAAAATCCAAAATTCCTTTTTTGACATTGAACTCATTTTTTCGAAAATATATCGTCCCGGAGCCGACTTCAGCCCGTCCGGTAATAATCGGCCGGTTCACCGTCCCGCGTACATAAAGATCAGGCTTGATCGTCAATAAAGCAATATTATTATCAACCACAAAAGGCGCTTCATAGCTGATTTTGCAATCAAGGGCCATGTTATCGAAAATGGGCCAAGGGGCTTTTGTCGTTTCCACCGGGGTTGTCCGTAACGCCTGGTCGATGCTTTCGATGGGATTCAGACGAACATCTTTAATATAGCGCCCTTCGAGAATCGTAACATTTCCCTTTACCAGAGACTTTTCCTGCGAGCCCCGGGCGTCCAGTTCGGCGCTCAAGCGGACATCCAACAGGTCGGGAAGGGTAATGGGAAGGCTATCTGCTTTCAACTTGAGTCCGAAGTTAGACAGTCGATATCGATGAAGATTTCCCTTCCCTGAAAGCTCGAATCGGCCGGTGCCCAGCATTCCTTTGATATTCTCAATCACAACAGCTTCAGAATTAGCGTGAACATGACCATTGACATCGTGAAATTTTTGAAAAAGTCCTGGGATCATTGCACTGCCGTTTTCAATAACGGCATCGAATTCAACGGCCGATTGTGAATTGTTTTCACTGACATGAAGCGAAATACGGGCTTTGCCGCCGGCATCGGAAATGGAATCCGTAACCATTGGAAAAATGCTGAAAGGAATGATCCCTTGGCCTTTCACGTCGAAATTTCTCCATAATTTCCCGGTGCCCGACATCGTGAAATGGCCCTGTTCGAGTAGGGAAAGTCGTATTTTTGGGATCGTTATTTCATTTTTGTTCATGAAAATTCCAAAATCCCTGCCCGTGACCAGCGCCGTATTCTTCCAGAAAAGGTCCAGACTGGCAACTCTGATCGAACCGTCGATCTGCAGAGGTGCTCGCAATTTGCCGTTTACATCAATGATGCCGGTAACGCTGCCGTTGAGTTCTTTATTGCCAAAAAGCTGTAAATAAGGCGTCAAATCTGTTTGGTCAAAACCAATGAATATCGAAAAAAATCGGCGCTGCAAATCATATGTTGTCTTCATGTCAAAGTTCGGTCCGCCATCAATATACGCCGTTTGGTTCTCGATGCCGATGTTAAAGGGAATTTCTTGGAGTTTTTTGTTTTCAACCGTCAGTCCCTCGAGAATCGCCTGGCCCTTGAAGTAAGGATTTGAAAATTGGCCCTTTCCCGCCAAATTAAAAGAAATTTTTTCCTTTTTTATTTTTAAAAATGATAATTTTTGAATATTTTTTAATGAAATGCCATTGGAAGCCATGTGAAGTTCATAGTGCTTGGTCAAAGATGCCCAGCCTTTTAATTCGATTCTCTCTCCCGGAACCACAGCAAGTGCCAAGGGATCGACCTCGATGCGACGACCTTCGATGCGCGATGTCAGGCGAATGTCTTGGATCTTCTGGATACCGAAATCGACATCTTTCCCATAAAGGTCGAGTTTTCCCATAGGATGGGTAATATCCCCGTTAAAACGGCCCTTCAGGTCGAAGTGGCCCGCCATGCCCTGGACAAAATCTTTGAGAGACAGGCTGTTACCATCCAGCGCGGCTGTAAAAACAGGATCTCGGAGAAACCGCATGTTCTTGGGATTCAAGAGTTGAATGTCCCCGGAAAGATTGACAATGGAATCGCCGCTGGTAATTTTTCCATGATCAAGGGAAAGCCGTCCTTTTGAAAACCGAAAATCCCCATCGACACTGTCGAACCGGACGTTCCTAAATGTTAAGTGATCCCCTTTTAACCGGGCATCCACGAACGGTTCGCTCCAGGTCCCGGACATCTTTCCGTTTATATTCATTTTTCCTTGAATATCCTTAACGCTCAGTTTTGACAGTATCCCGGACACTTCAGAAGTGTTCAGCCCGAAATGAGCCGATAGCTTGCGGCTAAAAACATCATAACTGCCGTTCATATCAAACTGTGCGCCATTTGCCTTTGCCGCCAGATTTTGGATCGTGATACGTCCCCCTGTCATGCCTGTCTTCGCCGTCACATGAACGTCAATGGGTGCAAGAATTTTTGCATCGGCCAATTTGTCTCCATAAAGTTCAAGGGTCGTTTGGGCCCGGAGTGATCTCGGGTCAATCCCTTTGCCTTCAAGGTCAATGACGGCGTGTATGGCGCCTTTGAGGCCGGATATGCCCGGCGCCATATTTTCCAATTGAGAAACTTTTTGTCGGATTAAAAATTTGTAGGAGACGGCGTCTGCAACAAACCCTGACGTCAAGACGTCATCGGAAAATGCCTTGTCAAAATCCACATCACCTTTGATATCGAAACGGCCCCAGGGGGTATTTGCATTTGCGGCAATAATATTTAAATGTTTGTTTTTCAGATGGCCGTTGAAACGAATCCCCCGGATCCGGTGTCCGGCAATCTTCCCCTCTTCGAAGCCGAGCTGCAGATCGATATTCGGATTTCGTAGCGTCCCCTTTAAATTCGAGTCTGCCTGGATTTCTCCCGAGAAACCGGGCCCAAGCGCCATTAAATGGGTGAGTTTGGATAAAAAAACCCGGCTTTTCAAACGAAGATCCAAAATGGGCTCGGTTGAAAAAGGATTTTCCACGGTCCCGGTGACACGGGCAGAAATACCGTCCGTGCTCATATCGAAAAGCAGGTCGGAAACCCTTTCGTTCCGGACATTTGCTTTAAAAGATAAATGCTCGATATCGGTTCGAACATCTTTAATTTGAATGTCCCCCTTGGTAGTCCGAAAAAGTATCCGGCCGCTGTGTTTTACCAAATTTCCATCCAGGACAGTAAGATTCACGTTCTGAAAATTCAGCCGGTCGATTCGGGTCCCGGCGGTGTCTTCGGATCTGTTATACATAATAGAACCATTCGTGACGTTTAACCGACGAATCATAATGTTCAATGGGAAACCCGAATGTTTTCCGGCTTGCGGCGGT
>JAJDND010000092.1 GCA_022340885.1 Desulfobacterales bacterium
TTCGGTCACTTTCTTTTGAGGATTATCGGCCGGCAGCAGTTCGGCAATGTTACATGCGCCCAACGGACAGAGAACACCTTCCGCTGCTCCTGCTGCCAACTCGATATTTTTACGGCTGCCGAAGCCGTGGCTCTGGTAAAATGGGATATTGGTCATTCCCAAATCTCTCCGGTTGCGAAGCACCGTTACCTGGGTCGGTCCAATAGACCAATTGACAATGGCCTGGGGGGATGTGCCCTTGATCTTGGTCAGCTGGGCCGTCATATCCGTATCTTTGGGGCCGTACTTTTCATCGGCAACAATTGTGATGCCGTATTTGGGTGCCAGCCGAATGAGTTCTTCGCGACCGCTGGCCCCGAAACCGGTGGTTCCGCTGAGAATGGCGATTTTGCTGATACCATGTTTTTTCATATACGTGTAAATCGCTTCCACGGCCATGCTATCGGTTTGCGGCGTCTTAAAGACCCACTTATACGGTTTACCGGTTTTTTCGTTATGAACGATCTTGTAGCTTGCTGCGCAAGAAACAAGCGGCGTCTTATATTTCTCAGCCAACGGCACCACCGCAAGGGATGTCCCGCTCAAAGAGGGACCGATCACCACGCTGACCTTGTCCTGGGTAATCAGTTTTTTTACCAGCAAGTTCGCTTTGGTCGCATCGCCTTCGGTATCATAAACAATCAGCTCCAGCTTTTTGCCGTTGATGCCGCCGGCCTTGTTGATCTGCTCCGCAATCATCTCAGCGGTTTTCTTTTCAGGATCTCCCAAAAAGGATGCCCTGCCGGTCACGGAAAAAACAGCCCCCACCTTATAGGCTCCCTTGAATGCCATTGCCGGGCTGACCAGCAGTCCCAAACAGAAAAGACCGATTGTCAAAAAAATGGAAATTCTTTTGAGTGTCATCTACGCCTCCTCCTTTTTTAAACGGTTAACACGCGAATCGTTACGAAAATCAAAGTACTTTCTACAATCGAATCGGTTTCATCATCCATCCGATGTCACCGGCCGCAGCAGGTACGACAAGGCTATGCGATATCTCAAAATAATCTTTTGGCCCAAACTCGGCGTTGGAACCTCGTTTTAAGTCCTCGACTTACTTGAGTATGCTTGCGGGTTAAAACTCGGCTCCGCCTTGATTTTGAGTCAAAATCTTTATATTGAGATAACTTCTACTGACATGATGGTCGGTTTCAAATGGATCACATTCGAAACCAAAGGCTTGACGCTGCGATCCGCAGAACCAGCCGCTTTACACAGCACGATCAGCTTAAAGGGTATATACCTCGCTGCCGTTGATCACCTTGACATTGTTTTTTTCTAGCACCTTAACGGCTTCATCGATATTATCAAAGCGGAAAATCATTACCGCGTTTTTTCCGCTGTGTTGAACAAAGGCGTACATATATTCCACATTAATATCAGCCTCGTTCAACATATCCAGGATACGGTGCAGGCCTCCGGGTCTGTCTTCCACTTCCACGGCCAGGACATCGGTTCTCCCCACGGTAAATCCCCGGTTTTTCAGCGCCTCGACGGCCTTTTCATTACTGTCTACAATCAGGCGAAGCACCCCGAAGTCGGATGTGTCCGCAAGCGCAAGGGCTCTGATGTTCACCTTTGCGTCGGAAAGAATCCCTGTCACTTCGGCCAGACGCCCGGCCTTGTTCTCCAAAAAGACTGATATTTGTTCCGCCCGCATATCTGCCCTCCCTGTGATGGTTTTTCGTTTGTTATTGATCATTTTTTAATTATAGAACACGGATGACGCTGATTTAACGGATTTGCGCTGATATTTATTCGGGTTCGCTTCGCTCACTGGGTGCAGCACTAAAAATTCATGATCCTCGAAAATCTGTAAGACCCGTGTCATCCGTGTTCTATCTTTTCACCATTGAACTTTAAACTTACCTGCCTCTGCTCTTCTACTTTTTAACCTTGAACCCTGAACCCTGAACACTTAAATTTTACGATTGTCAATCACACGCACCGCTTTTCCTTCACTCCGTGCGATGACCTTGGGTTCCACCAGCTTAACTCTTGCCGAAACGCCGAGATAATCTTTGATATTTTTTGCAATTTTCTTTTCCCGATCCTGAAGGCGTTTGACTTCATCGGAAAAGAGGCGCTCACCCACCTCAACCAAAACCGTAAGGGTATCCAGATTACCGTCCCTGTCTACAACAAGCTGATAATGCGGCTCCACTTCTTCCATCTCCATCAAAACACTTTCGATCTGCGACGGGAAGACATTGACCCCCCTGATAATCAGCATGTCGTCTGTTCGTCCGCTGACCTTGTTCATGCGAATATGCGTCCGACCGCAAATACACGGTTCGGGATTCAGTGATGTAATGTCACGGGTCCGGTAACGGATGACCGGGAATGCTTCTTTGGTGATGGTCGTGAAAACCAGTTCTCCGGTTTCACCGTAAGGAAGAACTTCTCCGGTTGAAGGGTTAATCACTTCGGGAATAAAATGATCTTCAAATACGTGGAGTCCTTTTTTTGCCTCATGGCACTCAATGGCGACGCCGGGTCCGATCACCTCGCTCAAGCCATAGATATCCACGGCGACTATATGCAGTTTTCTTTCAATCTCATCACGCATCTTTTCAGACCAGGGTTCAGCGCCGAATATTCCGTATTTAAATTTTAAATCCTTGAAGGAGACCCCCACCTCTTCTGCAACTTCCGAAAGGTGGAGGGCGTAGGAAGGCGTTGCCGTCAATATCGTGGGACCGAAATCCTTCATAATAACGATCTGCCGCTTTGTATTTCCTCCTGAAACCGGGATAACGGATGCACCGAGTTTTTCTGCACCATAGTGAACACCCAGCCCACCAGTAAAAAGTCCGTATCCGTAGGCATTGTGAATGATGTCCCCCCGGTTTGCGCCGCCGGCGGCCAGCGATCTCGCCATCAGTTCGGCCCAGGTATTGACATCTCTTGCCGTATATCCGACCACGGTAGGTTTACCGGTGGTGCCCGAGGATGCATGAATTCGAACGACATTGTCCATGGGCACGGCAAACATGCCGAAAGGGTAGTTGTCTCTTAAATCATCCTTCGTGGTAAAGGGAATTCGTTTTAAATCTTCAAGAGACTTGATATCATTGGGCGTAATATTATTTTCTTCGAATTTCTTGCGATAAAACGGTACATTCGCATAGACTCGATCAATGGTCGCTTTGAGCCGCCGAAGTATGATGGCCTCGAGATCTTCTCTTGGCATGGTTTCGAATCCGATGTCGAGAATCATTACAATACTCTCCTTTCAGAAATGGTTTTATATTAAGTTCGTAAACGAAATATTGACCAACATACTAGAAGCCATCTCAAAATAAAGATTTTGGTTCAAAATCAAGGCGAAGCCGAGTTTTAATCCGCAGGCATACTCAAGTATGTCGAGGACTTAAAACGAGGTCCCAACGCTGAGTTTGGGCCAAGAGATTATTTTGAGATACCTTCTAAAAAAAAAGCTGTAGGTTTTAAACCCACAGCCTTCAAAATAAAACCATGGGTTCCTTTTTTGTCTACCCATGGTTTTTAACAAGCTGGTTTTTTCTACCTTGCCGGACCATGGATAGACTTTCTAAAAAAGAAGCCACCCAAAAAACTAAAAAATCCAAAGTAGAAAAACCGAAACCGCATCTGTTATGTCCTGTAAACTAAAGTCGTTATGTTATCTATATTTGAGGCTCTATATTTGATGGATTCGTTTATGTCAAGGAAAAAGATTGATTATTATTCCGTCAATGTTCCTTTGAAGCGGGCCTCTCGTTTTTCAAGAAAAGCCTTGGTCCCTTCCATTGCATCCGGACTTGTCAGGCATATGGCAAACGAATCGCTCTCAATGCGGCACCCTGTCTCGAGATCCACATCCATACCGGTGTTGATGGCCTGTTTTGCCGCACGCAGCGAAACTTTGCCTTTTGAAACAATGATCCCGGCAACTTTCAAGACCTCATCCATGAGTTGTTCCTGGGGACATACTTTGTTGACCAACCCTATGCCATGGGCTTCGGCCGCGGGAATCATTTTGCCCGTAAATATCATCTCTTTGGCCCTGTTTTTGCCGATCAGTCTCGGCAGTCTCTGGGTGCCGCCAAATCCGGGAATAATGCCCAGATTGATTTCCGGCAAACCGAACATGGCGTTTTCAGAGGCATACACAAAATCGCATGCCAGAATCACCTCACATCCGCCGCCCAGTGCAAAACCGTTGACCGCCGCAATGACGGGTATGGGCAACTCCTGGAGTTTTTGGACAATATGATGTCCTTTCTCGGAAAAGGTTTTTGCTTTGAGAACATTGAATTTTAAAAACTCCTTGATATCCGCCCCTGCAACAAAGGATTTTTCTCCGGCGCCGGTAAGGATAAGCACCCTGATATCTTCGTTTCCGTCAATCACGTCAATCGCATGGACAAATTCTTCGAGGCATGCTTCATTCAGTGCGTTTAGTACTTCGGGCCTGTTGAACGTGATGGTGGCGATCCCTTTTTCTGCTTGAAATATGATGTTTCGGTATTCCATAGTCTATCCTCCGTATTTTCCTGAAATCGGGTTAGGATTTTTATCCATGAAAGCCGTCGGGTTCATGTCCCGGATATAACTTTTGATGCCTAAAATAATGGCTTCGGATATTCGGTCCTGATAGGCTGTACTCCTTAGCCTTTGGCATTCCCTCGGATTACTGATAAAGGACGTTTCTATCAGGATCGCAGGCATCTGAGCGCCCAAAAGCACGTAGAACGGGGCCTGTTTTACACCATTACCCCTTACCCTGCTGTAATGATTTCCCAAATACCGGCACATCGATTTTTGGACATAAACCGCCAGGCGGCTCGATTCGTTGATCTTGGCATTTTGCATCAGGTCGCTCAAAATCGTTTCCAAATCACTGATATTTTTTGTTGAAGTTGCATTTTCCCTGGCTGCGACCAGAATGGCATCATTGTCCGTGGCCAGATTTAGGTAAAATGTCTCGATGCCGTACGCACTTTTGTCCCGTGAAGCGTTGGTATGTATGGATATGAACAGGTCTGCATTTTTCGTATTTGCAATGGCGGTGCGCTCTTCAAGAGTCAAGTATCGATCGCTGTTTCTGGTCATGATAACCTCACACCCCAGTTCTTTGCGAATTTTCCTGGCCAGCCGCCGTGCAAGCATCAGATTGATACCTTTTTCATATACACCCCGTTGAAATCCCGGCGCGCCGTAATCTTTACCCCCGTGCCCCGGATCGATGACAATACGTTGGACACCCAGTGCAAGTTGCTTGGCCAACGCCCCGGGCGGAAGTTTCTCACCTTTTATATTCGCCTTCAAAACCGGCGACGATGGTGCAACTTCTCCCCAGATGTCGATAACGATCCTGAACGGATTTTTGAGCGAAAATATCTTATATCGCTTGAATGACTTGATATCGACCACCACGCGAACCCGGTTGGATGCAAACTGACCGGCTCTGACGTCGAGGAGAAGATCGTCATTGATCGGAACGGTTTTTTTGATGTCTTTTTTCAGCTGGCTGTTGTTTAAATCGATATATAACCGTTGAGGTTTTTTGTTCGATGCGTCTTTTTTAAGAAGTTTATGGCTATAGACAATATCGTTGTCCGCATCGACAACGACCCGGGTATAATTGGGGTTTGACCAGTATCGAAGGCCTGAAATGGTGGCGGTCTCCGACACAGGCGCCTTTATATTTTTTTTAACCGAAACCGTTGCTGAAGCATACTTTTCAATTTCCGCCTCGATTTCGTCGTCCGCCTTCTTTTTATCGTATTTATAAGACGTTGTATTTTTGGTGACAAATTTCTGGGTCGTTTTATATCTCAGATGACGCAGGGCTATCTCGGCTTTTGGGTAGTACCTGCTTCTCGGAAAACCGGACACAATGCTGTCATAGATATGTACCGCTGCTTCCTTATCGGATTTTTTGAAAGATCGCTTGTAAAGTTCCTGATACAGCTGTCCGGACATATAAAGTCCTGCCGCCGCCCACGGTCCCTGGGGGTCATGTCGGTAAACCGAATCGAAATTTTCGATGCAGGTCAGCCATTTGTCTCTGTATTTTTGTTTTTTGGGACTGTGACGAAGTTTTTTATAGCAGGCCTCCGCTCGATAATACTTTTGTTTGGCGGTCGCCGCGGATAAAACCCGCGGTGACATCATAAACAATGTGCAGACTGCCAGGATACCGGAAAAACATATCATTTTGTGATTAAAAAACAATGGTCTTGGCCTTCTCCTGTAGTTCATTTAAACAATTGAGCGCATCGAGCGGCGTCATTTTGGAAATGTCGAGAGTTTGCAGCTTCTCTACAATAAAATGATCCGGTTTGGAAAAAAGATTGAGCTGCACATGCCCTTTCCCCGAAATATTCAACCCTTCGGTCAAAGCAGATGACCCTTTCAATGCACTTTCGTTGTTTTCAATTTCATAAAGGATTTTTTTGGCACGAAGGATAACCGGGTTGGGAATGCCCGCAAGCCGCGCCACCTGGATACCGTAACTTCTGTTTGTGCCGCCCTCCACCAGCTTTCTTAGAAAAATGATTTCATCATTCCATTCTTTGACGGCGATATTATAATTTTTTACCCGTGGCTTTGACCGGGCCAGCTGCGTCAACTCATGGTAATGGGTGGCGAACAGGGTCTTAACGCCCATCCCCTTTAAATCATGAAGATGTTCCGCAACCGCCCATGCAATGCTGAGACCGTCGAAGGTACTGGTTCCCCGGCCGATTTCATCCATTATGACGAGACTGTTCTGGGTTGCGTTGTGTAAAATATTGGCCGTTTCCTGCATCTCGACCATAAAGGTGCTCTGTCCCTGGGAAAGATTATCCAGGGCGCCGACACGCGTGAATATTCTATCCGTAATGCTCATGGAAGCTTTTGATGCCGGGATAAAAGCGCCAATCTGGGTCATGAGCACCATCAACGCCACCTGACGGAGGACCGTCGATTTTCCGGCCATATTGGGACCGGTAATGATGAGTATTTGCTCCTCGGCATCATCCAAACGGATGGTGTTCGGTACGAATCGCTCGCCGGTTATCATTTTCTCCACCACCGGATGACGCCCGTCTTCAATGAGAATGCAGCCATGGGTGTTAAATTCCGGCCGATGGTAGTCATTTTGGTCGGCAATTTCAGCCAGCATCAGCAAACAGTCCAAACCCGCCAGAAATCGGGCCGCCTGTTGAATGTCGCTGTTGTTTTTTATGACCTCGTTTTTTATTTGGATAAACAGCTCGTATTCAAGAACAGCCCGCTGATCTTCCGCTCCCAATACTTTTGTTTCAAACTTTTTCAATTCGTCGGTAATGTATCGTTCCGCATTGACAAGGGTCTGTTTACGCACATAGTGCAATGGAACCGCTTTGGAGCGGGCTTTGGGAATCTCGATAAAATAACCGAACACCTTGTTATAACTGACTTTAAGCGAGCTAATCCCTGTTGCATCCCTTTCTTGGAATTCAAGCTGGGCCATCCACTTTTTTCCGTCCCGGCTCATGGAAATGAGCTCATCGAGCTCGGCGTTGAAGCCGGTTTTGATCAATTTCCCCTCGTTGACAAACGGCGGCGCATCTTCTCGAATGGCCTTATCGATCAAGCCTGCCAGTTCACACAAATTGTCGATATCTTGACCGCATTTCAATCGTTCCGCCTCGAAATTCGAAAGCATGGACCAGATATCCGGAAGGCTGTTCAGTGACTGCTTGAGTGCAACAAGATCCCGGGCATTGCACTGCCCCATGGCAATTTTGCTTCCGAGGCGCTCGAGATCATAGACCGTTTTCATTTTTTCGCGGATATTCCGACGAACCGAGATGTTGTTTTTTGCTTCTTCAACGGCATCCAGCCTGGATGATATCTCGGCCACATCCATTAGCGGATAGCGGATCCATCGTTTGAGCAGCCTCCCGCCCATGGCCGTCACGGTTTGGTCCATGATCCCAAGGAGTGTTCCCTGCTTCGATCCTGTTCTTATATTTTTTATAATTTCCAAATTTCGGAAGCTTATATCATCGATAATAAGGTAGTTGCTGAGGGAATAAGATTCAAGCGTTGATAAATGTTGGATTTTTTGCTTCTGTGTTTGTTTTATGTAATAAAGCAAAGCACCGGCAGCACGGACGCCGGCCTTCATATGTTCGCACCCAAAACCTTCAAGGGAAAGGGTGTTGAATTGATCGATGAGCCATTGACGTCCTCTGCCATATTCAAAAGCAACGTCCGATAAATAGCTTATGGATCGATCCGACAAGGCATTCAACACCGGTAAAAAAAGCCGGTCGTTTTTTAATGATTCCGGGAAAAGCACTTCACTGGGGGAAATTCGAAGGGCTTCATCCATAATCGAGCCCATATCCCTTGATTCCGAGAGCCTGAAGGATCCGGTGGAAATATCCAAATAACTGAGTCCGAAGATATCATCATGCCGGGCCACGGCAAGAACATAATTATCCGATTTTTCGTCCAAAAGATCATTGTCGAGGATCATTCCCGGCGTCATCACCCGTACGACTTCTCTTTTGACCAACCCTTTGGCGAGGGTGGGATCTTCCACCTGGTCGCAAATGGCCACCTTGTGGCCCCGGTCTACAAGCCGGGCGATATATCCCTGGGCAGCCCTGTACGGCACGCCGCACATGGGAATCGGAAATTCATCTTTCTTGTTTCTGGATGTCAGGGTGATTTCAAGGGCTTTGGATGCAACTTCGGCATCTTCAAAAAACATTTCGTAAAAATCACCCATCCTGTAAAAAAGTATCGCATCCGTATACCTTTCCTTGATGGATAGATACTGTTTGATCATGGGTGTTGCTTTTTGAAGATTCATACGACTCGAACAACGAAAAAAGGTGACTTTGTAACCTTTTTAAAAAGATGACCCTTTCGGGTATCATTCGATTTTTGGCTTAAAGATCACGCCAAAGGCGGATAAAACTCACTACAAAAATGATATTGACTGCGGTTAATGCGCATAAATTTTAAAATATCCAACAAAAATGTCAAGTCGTGCTCGCCGGGTTCTGCGCTTCGGGTTCCGGTTCAGATGCTTTATTGTCGACAGCGCTTCTCTTTAATGAATCCATTTCCTTTTTGAGATCTGAAATTTCCTGCAATTGCGAGGTCGCTGCCGTGTTTAAATTTTTAATGGTTTTTTTAGATTTGAATCGTTCGGAAAGACTTAGAAAATAAGCAATTAAGAAGCCGATAACAAAAAAAACAAGGAAGTAGACGACATTGGGCAGTTCTTTGAATGACTTGTCTGCGACATGTGGTATTTTTATTTGAATGCTTTGTTTGGCTAAAAAATAATCTTGGTTTGAAAAAAAGATAATTGCGAGAAATCCGAGCAAAATGATCCAGAGTACAATTTTCAGCTTTTTCATCAGTTATCTCCTTTAATATCAGGCCATTTTTTCCATTTTATCAAAGTATGGCTTTAACTTATTGTAAGTGGCCAGCAAATGCTCCGGAATGACGCGAACATCGGCAAAAACAGTTAACGCATTGGTATCTCCAAACCATCTGGGAACGATATGGAAATGAAGATGTTCCTCGACACCGGCTCCCGCTACTTTTCCCAAATTGAGCCCCACGTTAAAACCGTCCGGATTCATCGTCTTTTTTAAGATGCCAATGGATTTTTCGACAGTTTCGAGCAGATCTCCCATTTCATCTTTATTCAATTGGTCCAAAGCGGATAGATGCCGGATCGGCGCAACCAGCAAATGACCGTTGATATATGGATATTTATTCATAACAACCAGAGCCTCCTGATCTTTATAAAGTGTCAGGTGGTCCTGATCTGACAGCGCTTTGCAAAAAATGCACCCTTCGGTCTTCTCCCCGAGAATATATTCCATGCGCCAGGGCGCCCACATGGTTTTCATGTCACATGCCCCTTTTCAAAAGTCTCTAAGCCGTTAACGATTTTCAATTCTTATCGTTCTCTCTACCTTTTTCTTACTGAAAACTCAACCTTTTTTCTAATTTAAGCGGTACGACGTTCAGATCTCCCCAAATGCCGACCTCATCTCCGATGATGACCACGATCCCCTTTACACCTTCGATGTGTCGACCGAAATCGATAGCCGGCTGGATATGGCCCTTTGATTTTACCCGATTTCCGATGGACGTTGCAGCCGCATCTGCGAGGCAGCAGGAATCCGATACCACGCAGACCGCATCTGCTTTCCCCAGACTCAACGAGTGGCCGACGGTTCCCGAGGACGTGCATACGGATATCGGGTTTCCCCCGGACTCGATACGAAGCCCCATGCGTAAACTCAAAGGCGACTTGCCCGCAAAAACACCGACGGTAACGGGATCATCCGATTTAAGAAAAATATCGCCGCCGTTTTCCACTACGATTTCATGGCTATAACGCAGCAGCTCGATGCCCACGTGTTCGGCAATGGCGCCGGCCACCGCGGCCATGGGTCCGACCCCGGCTTTTTCTCCCGCAAGGGCCATATCGCCGATAATGACCGGTTCAAATGCCGTTACACGCCATGGTTGCAAGGTTTTCGCAAATTCAGGGTGCTTTTTGATATAATTCTCGATATACCCCCTCTTCTCCAGTACCAGTTCTTTTGTAATGTCTTGAAGAACCGTCGAGGCCTGTACAAACAGATCTGTTTCTTTAACGGTTACCCTGAAGGCAACCAGGTTGGATTTCGAGATCAAATTCCGATAGGATCTTTTTTGGGATTTAAAAATGGAGTCTTTCCTGCTGCGGCTTGCTGATTTTCCCATATCCGTCTTTTTTAGATAGCTTCTGGTTTCAATGAAATTTGATTTTCGGCCGCATGTTTTCAGGGCACTGTCTTAAAAAATATTGATCCGTCATGCCGGCGATAAAATCCCTGACGATTTCTTCTTTGCAGTGGCTTTGAATATAATCTTCAGACATATTTTCCAAAAAGCCTTTGAATATCACCGATGAGTGGTTTTCATTTTCAATATCATCGAGATATTTTTCAAACAGAAACCCAAAAAGCCTTTTGATGGTATCGGTGTCCTTTTTGATTTTCGGACTCATGTAAATCCGCTCCAGGTTAAAACTCTTGAGCTGCTTTAACGCTTCGGATACTTTCCGACTGAACGCGATATAGGGGTTCTGGAAGCTGGTATTGATCACATCCGTCACCAAATGGTAAACTATGGTTCCATTTGTGTTCCCCAACATGTCCACACTCTCTTTTGGGAGGTCGGTCCGATCGATGATATTGAGCCGTATGGCATCTTCTATATCGCGGCCGATGTAGCTGATGGTATCCGCCATCCGAACGACACACCCTTCCAGGGTCATGGGCATGAGCGGGGTCGAGGCATCTTGTTTTTTCACCGCCATCTCTTTTTCAAGCGTTTCAAATGTCTTTTTTCGCTCAGGCTTAAGCACCTGGTTGTGGATTTCTCCATCATGGCAAAGAATGCCATCCAGGGTTTGAAGGCACAGGTTCCATCCTTTCCCCTTTCGTTCAACAAAGTCCAGGAACTGAACGCTCTGAACATTGTGCAAAAAATCCCCGATACCGCCGGATCTGCAAAGTTCGGACAAGAACCGTTCTCCGTCATGCCCGAAAGGGGTATGCCCTATATCATGTCCCAGTGCAACGGCTTCAATTAAATCTTCATTCAGTCCCAGGTAGCGTCCGATGGTTCTTGCAATCTTGGAAACCAGTTGGACATGCAAAACCCGGTGGGTGATATGGTCATGATGAATCAAATAAAAAACCTGGGTTTTGTCAATGTATCTCGTATAGGCCCGTGAATGGAGGATTCTGTCCACATCCACCGAAAATGTCTGGCGATACCCCCCTTCCAGCCGAATGTCATGGTGACGGCGAAGGCCATGGGCGCTCAATGTGGCGATCGGTGAAAGGATGGTCTTCTCCCGCTCTTGCAACACTTTGCTGATCAAGTCAAGATTTTGATCTTTAGATACGTCCATTTTCGATCATCTGCTCCATGAGTTTGATATAGTCGATACCCGCCTGACGAAATCCTTCTTTCCCGTATTTCATATTCGCTTCAAGAACAAAAAGCTTCCCTGCGTCGTCAACGATATCGATCCCCACATCGTCCCATTGACATTTTTGAGCAATATCAAGGGCAAAATCAAGGACTTTCTGCGGAACGGGGTCTAGGCTGATGCCGGCGCCTACGGCGACATTGCTCCTAAAATCATCGGGCGGAGCGATACGCCAGTATGCATGCACCATTTCTTTGCCGATGATCACCACTCGAATATCGCGATCCGACGGAATGTACTCCTGAATATACGCAACCGTAGACAGGCGGCAATATGAAATGAGATCCTCCCGGTTGCGTATCAGATACACGCCTCTTCCCATTGCCGATCCTCTCGGAATCTTGGCGATAAAAGGGAATTTAAAATAATTGCAGATATTGCTTTTTTGGCGCTTTCCATAGAACACTCTCGTTCTAGGATGGGGGATGTCCAACAGATTGAACAAGGCGGTCTGCTTGATTTTGTCTTGAACACATTTGTAGGTATGATAACTGGGAAATGTTTTTTTACCCATCGCATCAAATAATTCGGCGTAAAATGTGGTTGGATAGTATATTTTTCGGGCCCTGCGGATCTTTTCGGCTTCATCCGGGCGATAGTCATAAAAATTCGGCCGGACACCTAAGGTCAAAACATTTTTGCACGCTTTGAGGCGGGCCTCCAGTGCGACGACTTTTTTTGAATATCCACTCGTCATACGAACAAACTTTCTATGATGTCACGGCTGCGCCGGGTATGGCTTCCCGACCAGTAGATTCTACGGCAAAGCGCGCACATTCGGAACGTATCATGAGATTCCCACACATATTCGGGCACCATCGTTCGAACGAAATCTTTTGAAACCCGCCGGATCAAGGCATTGCATCGGATGCATCTTGAAAAAGGCAGGATATCCCTTCTGATAATGCCCGCCGCTTGAATGACTTCCCGGAGTTGCTCGAAAGGGTCGTTCGAGACGATAAAAATACACTTTTTGGATACGGTCAAGTCCCGAATTTTCCGGGTCCGGGTGAGGAGGATCCGCTTTAAATCGGCATCGATTAACTGTTTTCCGGATAAATCCGGCGAATAAAAGGTGTCAAATCCGAGAATGCGTAGCCATTTCGCCAGCTTTCCAAGCGTTTTTTCGGCAGCAAAACAGTATTCTTGAATACCGTCCATGGTCGTCTTCATTTCGGAGGCGTCAACGTAAAAACGGACGGAGACACCCGGGCATCGGCCCAGTATCGATTCAGGTCAAGCATGAACCCCTGCCCCTGGTCATTGGACACCTCGAGTCGGAAGGGAACGCGATAGGCCTCAATTTGCTGCATTTTATAAAACCGTACCCGGTATAAAAGGGTGCCGGCTGTAGTGAACATTTCAATTATTTGGGCATCGTGTTTTCGGTTAAGATAAATCTTCTCCAGCACATTACCCCATTTATCTTTTAAAATAAGGATGTTTCCGATCTTACTACCCGTAGGCGACGAAGCTCCCGTCGTACCGAAACCTTCATCCGACGATGTATTTAAAGATCTGTCTTCAATCAGTACGGCCGAATCATATTTTTCGAAGGGGACACGCCCGGCCAATAGATCAACGATGTCTCGTGACCTTATGGATATCGAAAAAAAACGCTTCATGTTTGAAGTTGTGGCTCGTTTTTTATAAAAATCACCCTTGGCATAAGAAATGAGATAAAGCCATTGACCGTCGCTTGCGGCGCTGATAATCGGTTGGCCTGAGATACTGCTGAGTGTAATTCGCATCCTGTCGGGTACGGCGGCAACCCACGCGATGCGGGTTGCGACCTTTTTCCCTTCGCGTCCCAGAAAGATAATTTTGCCCAATCCTTTGAAGGTTGTAAGATTATGGTTTTGGCGTTTCAGGATCGAAACTGTCTCGGTGGCTTCTACAGAGGTACGGCGGTAATGTGATGTTTTCGATATTTTTGGAGAAATCAGAGTGCATGCAGAGAAGAAAAACAGGCTGACGAAAAAGATCACCGGAAGCAGCATGTTTGGGGACGACCGTTTCATTTTCCGGTCAATCCCTTAATTTCCTGAATTTTTTTTTCGAGGCCGGACGTGTCTTTCTTTTTATTTGACAGTGAGCGCTTATAGAATTGAAGCGCCTTTTCTTTCTGGCTTATTTTAAAGTATGCATCTCCCATATGTTCCAAAATTATGGGGTCGTTAGGCACAAGGCTAACAGCTTTTTCCAGATATCTCACGGCTTTTTCATAAAGCCCTTTTTTAAAATATACCCAGCCCAGACTGTCCGTAATATAACCGTCGTTGGGCTTTTCCTTTAGTGCTTCCTTGATGAGGCTTTCGGCCTCGTCCAAATTCTCCCCCATTTCCGCATAGGTATAGCCAAGATAATTTAATGCATCGACATTTTTCGGTTCAAGGCGTATCACGGTTTTCATCTGTGAAATGGAGGCCTTTTTCTTTCCCCATTTGTCATAAACAACTCCCAAACGAAAATGGAGTCTGGGATTCTTGTCGTCGAGCTTTATGCCTTGTTGAAGAACGCTTTCAGCCTTTTCAAGTTCTTTATTTTCTTCATAAAGCGAGCCCAGATAAAGCAAAAATTCGGGATTGTCAGGCGTATGTTTAACCACGCCTTTCAGGTATTCGATGGCGTCTTTCGTGTTTTCATGCTCCTGATATAAAAATGCCGTATGAACAACCGCTTCTTGATAAAACCTTGAGCCGGGTGCAACACGTTTAAAATGGGTCATCGCCCTTTCCCAGTCTTTTTGTTCATCATAAGTGATGCCGGTGACGTAATGAAGGTCCGAATTTTCCGGGGCCCCCTTTAACATGCCTTGAAGGATGACGGTGGCCGCAGCATATTGCTTTTTATCCAGATAAAGATAAATGAGTGTCCTCAGCACTTCTATCTGGTCGGTGCTCCTTTTGCCCAATTCTTTGAATATCTTTTCGGCTTCCTTGGTTTTTCCCTTTTGATGATAAAAATAACCCAGTTCCATAGCAGCTTTGGCATTTTCCGGGTCTTTTTCCAAAAGATCCTTGTATATTTGTATAATTTTTTTTTCTTTGCCGGCCCTTTCATATAGCTTTATCAATTCGTAACGCGGCTCCTCGAGATCGGGATTTAATGCCAATGCTTTTTTAAACTCTTTTTCAGCACCGGGAGTATTCTTTTGCGCCGCATAAATTTTTCCGATAAAAAAATGGCCGGCATAGGATGCAGGGAATTTATGAACGAGTTTCTGAAAGACTTCCAAGGCTTTTCCCAGCTTTTCTTCCTGCATGTACAGACTGCCCAAAAGAAGATATATATTTTTTTGTCCAGGGTCCAGAGCGATCACTTTTTCGTAGGTCTCTTCCGCAATACTATTTTCTTTGAATGCTTGTTTCAATTTCCCGTATATGATCAGCGCCTTGACGTTCTCAGGCTCTTTTTTAATAACGTCTGCGACAATATCCAGCGCTTTTTTATTATTCTTTTGTCGAAGGTAAAGAATTGCCAGCTCTAATTTCAAATATGCAGAATCGGGATCTTTTTGAATGGCTTTATCGAGAGACTGTAAGGCTTTATCCAGGTTGCCCTGTTTCTGATAAAGTTGAGATTCGGTGAAGTAGTAGTACGAATTTCCGGATCCGTCTGCGCCGGCGCCTGTTTCTTCTGGCTGTCTTTTAGTCAATGGCGCCCCTTTTTTCTGAACGGAACACCCGAGCAAAAATAGAAAGACCATCATTATAATGGTCAAATTCTTAAAGTCGATTTTCATTTATAACAACATCCTATTTTAGCCGGGAAAGCCGGCACTGTCGTAAGAGTCAAAATCAGGCATTTCATGTTTAAAAAAAGCTCTGAGTTTCTTGATGATATTTTTTTCAACTTGGCGGACCCGCTCTCTTGATATGCCGTATCGATCACCAATGTCCTGCAATGTGGCAGGATTATCGGCAAAAATTCGAAGCTCAAATATCTCAAGTTCTCTCTTCGTCATTGTTCTTTTGAACTCGTCAATCTTGTTGTGGAGAAGCGATTCGATCTCCTTTTTTGCCACCTGATCTTCCGTAGATTCTTCTTCCGAATTTAAAAAATCGATCCGACCTGCGTCGGAATCATCCTTCAGCGGTGCATCCAGCGAAACGTCCCATCCGTCAAGCCGCTGATCCATATCTACAATTTCCCGTTCAGACACACCCAATTTCTCTGAAAGAAGTTTTGGTTTTGGATCAAACCCTTGATCCATCAATTTTTGTTTTTCTTTCTTTAGCTTAAAAAACAACTTTCGTTGTCCCTGAGTGGTCCCAATTTTTACAAGACGCCAGTTATCCATAATAAATTTAAGTATATAGGCCTTAATCCAAAAGGAGGCATAGTATGAAAATTTAACATTTTTATAAGGGTCAAATTTTTTAACCGCCTGCATCAACCCGATATTTCCTTCCTGGATCAGATCTAAAAGATTCTGCATCCAGACCCTTTGAAATTCCAATGCAATCTTGACCACAAGCCTCAAGTTGGCCGTCACGAGAACATATGCAGCCTCCGTGTCCCCCTCTTCCTGAACTCTTTTGCCAAGCTCAATCTCCTGCTCTCTTGTTAGAAGCCGATATTTGCTGATTTCCGCCAAATAGCGCTGAAGCGGATCGAATCTTACGAGAGCGGTGCCGGAGGATGGTTGTACCGGCTTTTCAACACCCTTCGGGGTTCCGTTTTTGGAAGTATCGGTCATATTTTTATGCTGTGCTTGCTTTTTTTTCGTCTTATCCATAATTTATGCTATACCAATCCAAAGCAATGGCTCCATCCGTCTCTTTTTTATGGACAGAAGCCCGCGGTTATGCTACGTGATCTATTTATTTTTCTGCCATGCGCCTGTAGCTCAGCTGGATAGAGCAACGGACTTCTAATCCGTAGGTCGCAGGTTCGAATCCTGCCAGGCGTACCAATAATTTCATATATTTAGGCTATCCTGTCAACTTGCTTTTTGCCTCATGGTCAAGAAAATGGTCAATATTTGATATTTGACCATCGAGCCAGAGTGTGTATTTATCCATCGCTTTTGTCAAGGCGCCATCATCGGGCGCCATATAGTGAGCATCCATACCTTTAAGGCTATGCCCTAAAATTAAATCTCGATGCACCTTATCAACCCCTGCATTCAGCATGTTGGTTTTTACCGTTCTGCGTATATCGTGAAATATTAGCCCGTTTTGTGTTTTAGAACCATGCGGAATTCCAGTCTCTATGCAGGCAGTTTTGAAAGACCTTTTCAAGCCTCCAGCATTTGTTATAGGTTGCCTCTTATACGTAAAGACAAAATTGTGTAAAATTGATCTCGGGAGCGAGTCCAGTGTTTTTCTCACATGGTGGTTGATAGGTATATTTTTTGACCTTCCCTCTTTTGTGGTCTCAGCAGGCAATCTTATATATTTATTAACCTTATCAACATATGACCATTTTAGCAACCTTAATTCTCCAACTCGCATCCCTGTGTTATATGCAACAATAATAAAGGCTTTAAGGTGTTGAGGTGCATAGTTGATCAATTTGACGTATTCATCAACCTTTAAAGTCCTTTTTCTTGCATTGCCGCCTTTTTTCAGCCTCTTTTTGAGGCTTCTGAATGCCTTGAGAACTCGTCCGTCCACCATATCATTATCAAAGCTTTTTATGATCATGGTTTTTGCAATAGATATCTCCATATCAATGGTTGCATCAGCCCTGCCCTGCCTTTCTCGATCCTCTTGGTAGTTCTCCAACATGACAGGTTTGATCTCATCAGCTGTCATATTTCCGAAAACCGTGTTGAAATTGCTGAGCGCCTGCTTGATCCTAATAAAAGATTTAAGTTTTTTGACTGATTTTAGTTCCAGATACCAGCCAGTCAGTTCCTGACAGGTCATTGTAGATTCCGGCAGCATATCCAAGATTCTTTTTTCGCGCTTCTGGACCGTCCTTTTTGCAAGCGCCGTCCTTGCGTCTCTGATTGAATAAGCGTTTAAACCCTCAAATGAGCCCACGGATTCACGCCTTACTTTTCCGTCAGGAAGCGGATAATCGATCCAGTATCGGATCTTCTTTGCTTTTTTTGATTGGACCAAATTTTCGCCGCATTTGCACTTTTTATTTTTCGTGCTCTGCTTTCGGCGGCAATTCGGACATTCCGCCAAAACTGTCATGATTAATTCCCCCCTTTCTTTTTAATTACATGCTCAAGCCCTTCAATGCATGCTTGTTGAATTGACTTTATTTTATCATCTTCCTGCATACGCCTTAGTTTTTTCCAAATGTCATAAGGTATCCTGATTGTGATGTTCCTGACTTTTTCCGTCATTTAGATTTTTCCCTCCTTTTTTCTATTGTTAGATTTTTAATGATATAATAATATCATGATACCATAATGTCAAGGTATTTTTTATTGCATTTCGTTTTGATGTAATTTAATTGAGTTATATAGAAAGAAGCCCTTAACTATAACTCATAATCGAGGTAACCATGAACATCATCAAGGGCTTGGATCGTATAATTTTAGTGCTTGCCCTGATATCTATTGTGTTTGGTTTTGTCGTTGGTTGTCATGGACTGAATATCAAGACCCCATTTCTCATAGAGGTGGGGTTTTGTGTTTATGATATCTGTACATCAATTGTCGGTGTGGATGGTTTGGAGATTGGCAAGAAAGCACAAGTCTGGAAAAGTACCAATTTTGATGCTGGATTGTATAATATCACAGGTTTCTCGTGAACTTTGATAATCTCAATTATATCAAAGTTGAGTGATATTTGGTTTTATGGCAAGAGTTCCACATACAGATTGAGGTATACAATCGTATTAGAAATTTATTGATCTTGGCTATAACCATAGTTTTCTTAGCGGCGAACAACTGTACAAATAATTTCTTTGTTAAAAAATTCTTTTTCATTTCGGTGCAGGCGTATTATTATTATCGAATTCTCGAATAATATCTTTGTAACAAGCCAACATCACCACTAAAACAACTGTTATCATACTAACTAAACCTGCCAGAAGATTTCCTGATGAGCATGCAACAAGTACTCCGAGAGGTAATCCCAAAACAGCTATTATTCCGCATGCCCAATTTAGAATAGGGCTTTTCATATAGTCCTCCTCTGTTTTTAGATTGAGAATAAAGCTTCTAATTGAATTACACCAAAGAATACAAGCAGAGGTACCGGAGAAACAGCCAGAACTACTGTTAGTAAAAACCATTTAAATGAGATATTTCGACTAATCCCGCAGACTAGAGAAATCCCACCCCCTCCGCCGATGAGGTAAATTCCAGGCATATTGAACAAAATACCTATGACCAGATACCGATAGTTCAATAATAGATTCCTGAGCCAGTTTTTGTTGCAAAGAAAGTTGTCCAGCATGGAAACAATCTCATCAGATTGGTTGTTACTGGAATGAAACAATCCAAGTTTTTTTAACAAGGATTCGACCCATTTTTTCGGAACTATGCGACCCATTAAAAAAGCCAGATTTAATCCTATAATGGTGGCAAAATAGACAAAAACGATTCCTACTTTTCCAAAAACACACATAAGCAAGATCCCAAGCTCTACACCAGGTACAAAAGGTAGGCTCAATAGCAGGCTGTAAATCATTCCACCTGTTATTAGAACTCCAATTCCCCACCTGCCTTTTGCAATTTCTATAACTTTTTCCCCAACTCCTAGTTCGCCTCTAATCCAATGGTCCATCCAAATCGCAGTTATAAGCAAAATGCCAATGACAAAGAAAAGGCGAAAATAAAATTTTGCCTTTATCAGATTTGGGCTTGCAGTTACCCTGCTCTTGAAACTTTCTTTGGTCATGAGACTATTCCCCAATTTTTGCGATGTTGGACATCAATAGAAAAATATCGAATGTGTCTTGAAATAGGCCGAGGAGAGGTGAACCTTGCTCATACTCTTTAAGAAAAAAAAAGAATTCGGTCAATTTGAAACAAAAATGGAACAAAAATTAGCTTTCAGTCTCATTTTTAGAGATAAGTAATTAATATGTAATGCATGGGAGGAAGCTTTAAAGACACATACACATAAATATACCACTTTGTGGTATATTGTCAAGGTGTTTTAATGTTTCTCCAATGATTGGTAAATGAAATTTGAGGTACAGATATTTCAACGAACGCGGAATAAAGCATAATTGCATGTTCTGCAATAAAGCAAAGCTCAACATAAATTCAAAAAGTTTGTGTTTTTAGATATCAGAAAGGCAAATCTCATTTTCGGGGTTTGCCTTTTTTGCATTTTTGTAAGAAATAGGATATATGAACTTTTAATCGAGGTGCCTTCACCGGTGCTCTTGGCAGGGTATCTCAGGCTTTGAAAACCCCGATTCCCACAGTCTACTCTTGATGTGTCGCCCTACATTCCTGCATCAAGATATCTTAAAATGATCATTGTCTGATATTTACAGTTCCAATTTGATGCATGCAAATTTAATGGATTTCCGATCACGACCAGACATGAGAAAATTGAAAATCTAAATTCCCGATAAAAGAAAATGCTTTTAACATCATGATATATTGGGATATAAAGAATTAATTCTATATAGTAATTGTTAGGTGTTTCATAGTAAGCAAAAACGGTCTTTGCAGGCTGGTATCTCCCATGACCACGTTGGAGGTGTGATGGATCTTGTCATAGCCGGATTTGTAGCAGGCGTACTAGGGACATTGGCAATGGACTTGCTGAACAATCTCGTTGCCCGAACGGGAGTGTTTCTGAAAATAGATGTGGCGATGATAGGGCGGATGGCTGCTGGCTGGACACGCGGGCGCTTTCGTTATGGGCATCCAGACGAGATGAAGCAAGTCCCCAACGAGATGATCTATGGTTATCTCGCGCACTTCGCCATCGGCGCGGGCCTCGCGGTCCCATTCGTGCTTGGTTGGGATCTTTGGATTGGAGGATCTGCGTCACCGGTGTGGGCCGTTCTATATGGTGTCGCGACAACGGCGGCCTCCTTCTTCTTCGTTTACCCTTCCATGGGGCTTGGTGCGTTTGGAAGGAGGTCGCCGGAGAGAATTAAGGCCTTCATCACCCCTCTCGCCAACCATCTTTTTTATGGAGTTGGTCTTGCAGTAGGGGTTGTACTGGTATGAAGGTTGGGCAAAACATGATGCACAGGTTGGTTTGTAAACCACCTAACAAAGCTATTTCAGCCGACACAAAAAGCCGCGCGGCTGAATAGCGACGTTATATGTAATAAGTATATGAAGATATTATTAAAAGAATACTTGATACGATACTGGGAAAAGGAAGATGCTCCCGCTATTGCTAAGTATGCAAACAACCGAAAGATTTGGATTAACCTCCGGGATCGCTTCCCCCACCCGTATCATCTTTCCGATGCCGAAGCTTTTCTTACCAAGGTGTTTGAGCAACAACCTATAACCTTTTTCGCAATAGCAAATGAGCAAGAGGCGATAGGCAGCATTGGACTTATGC
>JAJDND010000112.1 GCA_022340885.1 Desulfobacterales bacterium
TTAATTACAGTATTACAAGACAGGCCGACGTGAAAGCATCCAAGATCATGTAATCGAACCACTTAAGAATATAAAAATATATAGATAAATTGTAGGTAGTGTCAACTAATATAATAAACGCCTTTTTTCTTTCATGGATTCAAGTATGGCATCAATTATAGCGGGATGCAGGTTAAACTGTGGTGAGGATTTTTGCCCCAATTTGATTGTGTTTTTCTTATGGCGTACATTTTTTATTTTCTTGCATTTTACACAATTGTTGGTGATATATACATAAACCTGATAATAAAGAAGAGAGTGGACAGGCATTAAGTGAAAGAGCACATACAAGCAGTTGTGACAATTCTCGCGCTCGTGAATCCTGTAATGTGTGCAGAGATTTTCTCCGACTGCGTCGGTAATATCCCAAGAAAGGGAAAAGTGAAGGAAGCGATAAAGGCGGTTACATCCATAGGCATCATCCTGCTGATTGCCGCCATAGCCGGCATCTCGATTTTAAATGTCTTCGGTGTCTCTCTCGATGCCTTTTCCTGCGCTGGTGGAGGCATTCTCGTATGGATTGGAGCCAACATGCTAAGGTCAGCCCAGCATAAACCCAAAACTGAATCTACGGAGGCAACAGTATCGTCGATATCCCTTACACCGTTGATTCTATTCGCCGCAAGTCCGGGCACGATTACAGGGGTGATTACTGTCGCGGCTTCCCATGGGAAGCGGTTGCTTCCCATCACTGCCATTGTTGGCGTAATCGCAACTCTTGTTGTGTTAGCACTAGTCCTCTCGATCTCGATTGGATTCTTTAAAGGGCAGCGCGAACCGACTATGACTAAGAAAATGATTACCAGCTACATGGGAGTCATCGTCATAGCGATGGGTGTACAATTCTCACTTTCCGGAATCAAGGCATTTATGTTCTAATTTCGAACAATCGTATGGCAACAGCGGCGTGAACGCCATTCGACATGCGCCACGTTAACGTCAGAGAACTAATTTCTCAAATTATAGGTGTCATGAGCGCATAAATCGCTTAATATCAGATATGTAGGAGTAATCACACAAAATAAAGCAGAACAAATTCATTTGATCACCATTACATACCACAGTTATCCTTTTTTCCGTTTTTTGAGCATATCACAAGCCTCGGATTTTTAAACCCAAGTTGTGCGATTTTCAAGTTTGCCGCATATACAAGGAAGATGTCGTTTCGCTACATTCGACTATGCGGAACGGCATCTGACGCAGTAGATGCGGTGAAATTGGAAATCCCGCAGGGTTTCAAATTATTGAAATTCGAAATGTCAGAATACCTTAATAATTTTGTTAAAATAACCATTTCAAAAATTTGCAACGCTCAGCTTAGGTTTACATAAGAATAGTGCATTTGCTTTTTTTTGTTTATCAGATTGCCATTCAATATGTCTATAGAGCGGATGGTTCATTTTCATAGGATAAATCCCTATAAAGTAGGTGGTTATCCTAATCATGGAATTGAATATTGACTTCTTTTTATTAATTTTTTATTGATATCCGGTTGATAATCGAATATAAAATAGCTTTTTGCCAATCTGTTCGGATGCAATCATTCACCCGCCACCTCGTAAGTCAAAAGGAGCAATGCGCATGACACTGACAAAAGCTCAAATCATTGAGAGAATCAGCGACAAAGACGGATTCACAAAGAAAAAATCCATTGAAATCGTGGAAGCCCTGGTAGATATCATTAAAGACACACTAGAATCCGGCGAAGATGTGTTGATCAGCGGATTTGGTAAATTCTGTGTTAAAGAAAAACAGGCTCGTAGGGGCAGAAATCCGGCGACCGGTGAAGATATGACGCTCGAAGAAAGAAAGGTTGTCACCTTTAAATGCTCCGCCAAGTTGAGGGATATGATCAACAGATAATCTAATAAAATCAATGATCGCAACGACATGTTGTGAGAAAAATTCAAATAGATTCTCAGTGAGTCATGGATATAATGAGATCCCGATAGAATTCGGCGGCCCACTGAACCTGGCTGAAAGGAACCGACTCCTCGGGAGCGTGAGCCATATGCAATTGACCCGGGCCGAGTAAAATGGGCTTTACCCCGGAAATCCATAACCGGTTGGCGTCGGAATGGCTCGAAAAGGCTTGCGGGGTCCAGTCCAACGAACGCTTTTTGTACAGGTCCTGCAAGACCTCTACCACCGGTCCCTTTTCCGGCAGTTCATAACCGTCATGCACCGTTACAAATCGGATGGCGGCATTATTTTGTGGGTTGTCCTTTCGGATCCGCTTGACAATTTGCTCCAGTTCCAAAGAAACCTCGCCGATGGGAGAATGGGGCGGGAGGTGAACGTCCAGCCAGACTTCACACCAATCCGGTACGGCAAATCCGACATGGCTGCTTAAAAGATCCCTAATATTGTAAACCCCTTCGGGACGGCAGTCCATCATATAACGGGAAACCTGCATGAGCACTCTCAGCATGTTTTCCACGGGATTATGCATACGGTCGGCCAGAGAGGCATGGCGTCTTTTGCCCCGGGCGCAGATTTGTATCTCCAAGTAGCCATAATGACTTAAACACGGACGAAGATCTGTGGGTTCAGCCACCACCGCCCAAGGAAAATAGAAATCCTCCACCAGACGCTCGGTTCCGTCACCTTCTTCTTCCTCTCCGACAACCAGGGCCAGGGCTACGGGAATTCGGGTCAAACCGTTTTCCCAGACGCTAATGAAGGCTTCCACCATGGCGGCACAGCCGCTTTTCATGTCAGCGGCGCCAAGTCCCGTAATCTGATCCCCGGTTTCCCGATAACCGTAATGATCAAGATCATATGCCGCCACGGTATCCAGATGACCGATAAGTGCCAGTTGAACATCGATTTCCGGCGGCATCACTACCAAATTGTATCGACTGTCATCGACAAACTGGCGAATTACCGGAAGATGATGCTTTTTCATATAACCATATACAAAAGAAAGAACATCTTCTTCCTTCCCGGAAGGGCTGTAAATATTTACAAGCTTGCGAAGCAGGCGTCGCAGGCGCTTGGGCTGAATCTGATCGATTGTTCTATTCATTGTAACATTGAAATCGGGGGAATTACATCCGCCCATTATTCTACTTTTCCTTAATCTGGCGACGAAGATCGGAAATGTTGAGACTCAGGTAAATGTGCTGCTGGGGATTTCCGAACCCCATTTTCCGAAAAAAATAAAGTGCCGCCAGGTTGTCCGCTTCGGTATCCACCTGCAGCATACGCACCCCGTTTTCGAGCATAAGATCCATAAAACTTTTAAAAAGTTTCTTGGCAACCCCTTGTCTCTGATATTCAGGTTCAACACCCAACCAATAGAGATGCCCGTACTTCCAGGCGGAACCGGTTTTGCTGATGGTCGATCCCAGGGCAAAACCGATTATCGTATCATCCGAATAGGCTACCAGACAAAACTCGGGATCGCTCTGAAATAGAGAAACCACTTCGTATTCATCCCAGGTTCGGTAAAGATTGGGCACCTTGCGGGCTGTGAAAAGTTTTTCACCCAAATGAAATACTTTTGCAATATCGTCGATTTCCATCTCCCGGATGGTGAGATTAATCCGCTTCTTTTTATGATTGGCAACGTCATCTTTTTCCATAAAAGACCGTCGATTCCCTCCTTGGTTGTCATGTCATTTATATCAATCTTATTATGATTCAGCGTCTTAAATCAATAAATTTATCCGATACGGCTGCACGGATTATTTCGATCTAATTAAACTGTACTTTAATTGATTTCCATGCAAACTTCAGGTATTGAACTCGTTGTCATGGGTCAATCGTAGATGCGGATTTTTTTTATGACTTGAAAAAACATTGACTCAATTTTATAAATGAATACAATTACAATAAAAATTTTGAGAAATAGATGACGAGGAAATATCATATGAGGCCAAAAGTAGGCGTGGCAGTCATCGTCGTTAAAGATTCCAAGGTTCTGCTTGGGAAACGGATGAATTCGCATGGATCCGGCACATGGCAGTTTCCCGGTGGTCATTTGGAGTTCGGTGAGCCCATAGAGGATTGCGCCAAAAGAGAACTTTTTGAAGAAACGGGGTTAACCATACGAAATCTCAGATCCGGGCCGTATACCAATGATATCTTCAAAACAGAACAAACACACTACATCACGTTGTTTGTCATCGCAGATTACGATTCGGGCGTATTGACCGTAAAAGAACCGAAAAAGTGCGAAAAATGGGAATGGTTCAACTGGTCACAATTACCGGAGCCCAAATTCCTGCCGATTCAAAATTTAATTAAGCAAAAGTTTAAATTAAAAGACTGGCTAACCCAAAAATGAGAGTACGTGTTCAGGGGATGCGCGCCATCGTCTCACGACAGAGCGCATCCCCTGAACACATGCAAATGAGGAGTCGAGTATGAAGATATTTCTATATGCCATCAGTTTTTTTTGTATTGTGACCGGTTGCTGTACGATTCTTTATACCAGCGGAACCAGACATTTTGTAAAGCGCTTTTTAAATGAGGTTAACCGTAAAATAATTTCGGTTTTCGAAGCTGCAATGGGCGTTTTGCTTTTGGTTTCTGCTGCGGCAAGCCAACAACCATGGTTTATCAGATTGATCGGATTGCTGGCGGTTATCGAAGGGGCGCTTATCATTTCACTCCCCAGATCCTTGTATGACGAACTTATCAAATGGTATGTCGATTCGGCATCAGATCAAACATACAGGCTGTTCGGCATTATATCGTTGATCCTCGGCAGCGCAATGCTGTCCTGGGTGCAATAGGTGCGCGGGAGTCCCTTGGGATACACTGTTTTATCAAAACATATTAGAGGGAGGTAAACATATGGGACTGTTGACCGTAGATCAAGCATTGTGTCGGCGTGATGGTATCTGCGCTGAAGTTTGTCCTGTGGGAATTATTGAGTTTAAAGACAAAGATGCTTTCCCCACCCTAATTGACGGTGGAGATAAGCTGTGCATCAGGTGCGGACATTGTGTGGCGGTTTGTCCGCACGGCGCCATGGCCCATATAATTATGAAGCCGGAAGAATGCCCGCCCGTCAAGGATGACGGGTTGTTGCTTCCGGAACAGGTCGAGCATTTTTTGCGCTTCAGAAGGTCCATAAGAAATTACAAAAAAAAGCAGGTTGATCGAGAGGTGCTGACAAATCTAATTAATATTGCAAGATTTGCCCCCTCAGGACACAATTCCCAACCCGTCCGATGGCTGGTCATTTACGAAGAGGATGAGGTTCGCAAGATGACCGGACTGGTTGTCGATTGGATGCGCGATTTAATCAAGGAAGATTCTCCGCTCGTTGCCGCAATGCACCTGGACCGGGTCGTCTCTTTTTACGATGCGGGACTTGATCCCATATGCAGAAATGCGCCCCACATTATCGTTGCTTACGCCCGAAAAGATGATAGAACAGCCCAGAGCGCCTGCAACATTGCCTTGACATACCTGGAACTGGCTGCTTTGTCTTTTGATCTCGGTACATGCTGGGCGGGCTACTTTAATGCCGCAGCGTCATTTTGGCCGCCGATGCAAAAAGAAATGGGACTTCCTGAAGGAAATATTAGTTTCGGCGCAATGATGGTGGGGTATCCGAAATTCAAATATCAAAGATTGCCGCTGAGAAATACGACCTCGATCATATGGCGCTAAGTCAGCTGATGTGATAATATCGATTTGATCGTTCTAACCGCGGCTTGTTCATATCCCGAATGTATTCACCTTAACCCTGATACCTTTGAAAAGTGCTCATTTTTGTTCAAGTTCAAGTCGTAGATCCCGGACCTTGATCCGGGAGAAGGCGATAATTTTAACCGCATGAATACATTGAGTATTTTGAGGATTAAAATTTGAGCCTGACCCCAGAGAAATAGGCTTCGCATTTCACGGGGCAGGCGCAGAAACTTGTCCGCCTCCGGCGGATTGGGCAAAAAGGGGCGTTTTGCAAAGGTCTCACCCTTTATGGCCCTCAATGGGATATCTACTGTAACCCGCATATTTTCTTGACAAATCAACCTATGATTGATTAAAATTCATATATCTTATTAAAACTTGGATATTTTTCATAAAGGAGTCTTCAACTATGACACTTACAAAAATTCAGATCGTAGAGTCCATCCAGAATCAGACCGGTTTTCCAAAGAACAAGTCGTCAGAAATTGTAGAAACCCTTCTAGAAATCATCAAAAGAACACTGGCTAACAGTGAGGATGTACTGATCTCAGGGTTTGGCAAGTTTTGCGTTAAAGAAAAAAGAGAACGCAAAGGCAGAAATCCCGCCACCGGAGATGATTTGATGCTCAAACCAAGGAAGATCGTAACTTTCAAGTGCTCAGGGAAATTGAGGGACAAAATTAATTGATGGCTCTTTTAAAATGTTTTTTTCATGCTGGGAACCTTCCGGCGCTTTTATCCACTTCTCGATCATGTTTCTGCTTTGTCCTGTGAGCCTCGACCAGCTAGATGCGGGGCATGCTGCGCGATGAAAACAGGGTGCCCTCTCATCGGAGTTTGTTTACCATCATTTTTTGGATCCCGGAGTGCCATCCTGGTTTTAATGAAACCGATGGCGTGTTGCCGGATTGTGTCGATACCTTTGTCCTGGATATATTGTCGGTCTTCACTGGAAAGTTTGAATTTGGATCTGAATGCGGATTTTTTTAGGGATGCAAGGGTTCGGGAATTTGGTTATCCTGCAACATTTACAGTATTTTATAGAATAGTTGTAAAAGAAT
>JAJDND010000132.1 GCA_022340885.1 Desulfobacterales bacterium
AAATAATGAAGGAAACTTTGATGGAACCGACAAATGACGTTAAAAAAACGGATCAAAATTCAGCGGGGACCGGGAATTCATCATCAGAGCTGGATACGCTTCTCAATACCCTGCGAAAAACAGGCATCACCGCGATATTGACCATGAACAAAAATGCCCAGATGGCAATGTCAACCTGGGCGCATGATCTTGTGAACCAATACAACGCGGTTCTTAAAAACAACCCGATGAAGCTCAAAGATATAAGGAAGCTTCCATGCTCGAAGATAGATGCCAAGCTGGCCATCAAGCTTCTGCTGATGGCATCTGTCCCAAAAGGAGTAGATGATGACATCGTCGTTGATCTGAGGAATAAATTTATCAGTCTGGGTTCGTTTCAATCTATCGATCAAGAGGATTTTCCAAAACTTAAGAAATACATCAACGGCATTCAGAAACAATCAACGGACATTGACCGTTCATCTTTTCCCGAATTGAATAGATATATGGGTATGATCATATCCGAACAGAAGGTTTTGCTTCACGAGATCAACAGTTTTATCATAGACATTCGAAAAATAAAAAAAAGTTTTTAATTCATTCGCGGTATCAGTCGAGGATACCCTTGATGAGGGAGATACCAAAGAGGTTGCAACGTGATACTTGTTATCGGTGAAATCCTATTCGATGTGTTTGAAAACGAGAAGAGGCTCGGTGGTGCGCCTTTTAATTTTGCCTGTCATCTCAAGAGTCTCGGATTGCCCGTACGCTTTATTTCACGTGTTGGAAATGATGCTCTTGGAAAGAAAATTTTAAACGTTTTAGAGCAGTATCGTTTTAACATCGAGGACATCCAGGTTGATGACACACATGATACCGGAACGGTTTCCGTTCAACTCGACGCATCCGGCATTCCGACCTTTCACATCAACACCGATGTGGCTTACGATTATATCCACTATCTTCCAAAAGCACACTCATCCCTTATGGATAATGCCGACTTTATTTATTTCGGAACGCTGGTACAACGAAGCAAGCAGGGATTCGAGAATATCCAAAAATTCATGAAAAACCAACATCCTGGCGCCCTCTGTTTTTATGATATCAACTTGCGGCCGGACTGTTATTCACGCAAGGTGATCCTCGCCTCTCTCGAACATGCCGACATACTGAAGCTGAATACACAGGAACTTGATGAATGTAAGAGAATCCTTCGATTTTCAAAAGATAATGAGGCGTTTATTCCTTTTTTGATGGAACATTATGAACTAAAATTTCTGGCAGTAACCGACGGCGATAAAGGGAGCGAATTATACACGCCAGACGGCCGCTTCCGGTCAAAAACACACCGTGTTTCGTCGATGGTCGATACCGTCGGCGCAGGAGATGCCTATTCTGCAATGCTCCTTGTCGGTATAATTAAAGGATGGGAACCTGATAGAATGTTGTCCATGGCATCCATGTTTGCATCGCGCATGTGTAACATCAGGGGTGCCGTTCCCGATTCCCGCGGCTTTTATGAACCGATAAAGGAAATGATTGGAAATGGAGGATAACATGGCTTCCAAAGGTCTTTACATCCAAATGTTCAGCGTTCATGGTTTGCTGCGATCTGAAAATATGGAACTGGGCCGAGATGCAGATACCGGGGGTCAAATAAAATATGTCATTGAACTGGCAACTGCCCTCAGCCGGCACGACGCTGTGAGACAGGTCGAATTGTTTACGCGATTGATCTCTGATAAGGCCGTATCCAAAGATTACGCCAAACCAATCGAACAGGTAAACGACAAATTTAACATTGTAAGAATTCAGTGTGGTGGACGAAAATACATGAGAAAAGAACTTCTATGGCCGCACCTGGATGAATTTGTCGATAAATCCATTAAATACATCAAACAGCAGAAAACGATACCCGATATTGTGCACGGGCATTACCCCGATGCAGGATATGTGGCCATGCAGTTGGCTGATATTTTCGGCATCACGTCGATTTACACCGGACACTCCCTTGGCCGCTCCAAATTGAAAAACCTGTTGAACAGCGGGATGAAACAAACAGACATCGACAAAAAATTCAAAATTGACCATCGCATAAATATGGAAGAAGAAATCTTAAAACACGCAGATTTGATTGTTTCAAGCACCCATCACGAGGTCGAAGAGCAATACGCTCAATACGAGAACAGCGACATACCCAGATTCACCGTCATTCCACCAGGATTGGATGTCGATACATTTTATCCCTTCTATCATGACATTTTATCGGATGGGGAAAAAGATGAAGCCAGAATGTATGCTCATGCCTCGCTACTTGAAGAACTCAACCGTTTTTTAATGAAGCCGGATCGTCCGTTGATCCTGTCACTTTGCCGGCCGGACAAACGAAAGAATATTTCCGGCTTGATAACGGCCTACGGAGAAGATTTGGCGCTTCAATCCATGGCCAATCTGGCTGTTTTTGCAGGGATTCGCAAAGACATCTCGAAAATGGAAGACAACGAGCGAAATGTTCTTACGGAAATTCTTTTATTAATGGACAAATACGATCTCTATGGTAAAATCGCCATTCCCAAAAAGCACGACTTTGAGTATGAAGTGCCGGAACTATACAGGATTGCGGCTGAAAAACGAGGCGTCTTTGTCAACTCCGCGCTTGCCGAGCCATTTGGGCTCACTTTGATAGAATCCGCCGCCTGCGGCCTGCCCGTTGTTGCGCCCAATGACGGCGGTCCAAGGGACATTATCAACAATTGTAAATGTGGTTTGCTGGTCGATACAACAAATGTCAAGGAGTTGGCAGGGGCCATCAAACAAATCATAGCAGACAGCGATAAATGGAAGCGGTATTCTAAATCCGGAATATTGAACATCAGAAAGCACTACACATGGAAAACCCATGCAAAGACCTATGTCAAGGAGATTACGCATACCATTGAAAGCCTTGATACGGAAAAGATGAAGATCGCAGAACCTTCAGATGCCATCGGCAAACGTTTGGCCAACCTCAGCCATTTTATTATTTCAGATATCGACAACACACTCATTGGCGAACAGAACGACCATCTCGATGAATTTCTGGATGTACTCAAAAAGCATCGAAAGACAATCGGTTTCGGTGTCGCTTCCGGACGAACCGTCGATTCGGTCAGAGCATATCTTGAAAAAAACGGCGTTCATCCTCCGGACATCATCATTTCATCCGTAGGAGCGGAAATTTACTACGGTAAAAATATTCATTATGCAAAGGGTTGGGCGACCCATATTTCCGCCAAATGGGACAGAAAAAAGATCGTCAAAACACTTGAAGAACTTCCATTTTTGACCTATCAGGAGGAATCGACCCAGCGTGAATTCAAGGTCAGCTACAACATGCCGCCGGGAAAAGACAGGCTTGCAAAAATCCACGAGCGGCTGCTTCGCAATAAGTGTCGCTACACGCTCATCTATTCTCACGATAAATATCTTGACATCCTTCCCTATCGTGCGTCAAAAGGAAAAGCGTTGCGCTATCTCAGTTACAAATGGGAAATCCCCTTGAGTAATTTTCTGGTGTGCGGAGATTCCGGCAATGACGAAGAAATGCTTCGAGGCGACCCGCTTGCCGTCGTTGTCGGCAACTACAGTCCTGAACTGGAAACGCTTAAAGGGCAGCGAAACGTTTATTTTACAAAGGCGAAATATGCCGGCGGCATTTTAGAGGCTATCAAAAAATATAAATTTTTAGAAAAAGCACAATAGAAGGCAAACTGATGACGAAAAACTTATTGGGATCACTTATTAGAAAAAGCGAACACAAAGATTTTAAAGAGTTCATCTCTTTTATGTCGAATCAGCACCAGACGATCAGTTTGAGAAACGGAATTATTCACTTGTTCCGCGAGTATTGTGACAAAAATCGGAAGACAAAGAAATTTAGAGAAAACTCTTCATTGTATCATTTTTTCAAAAAAGCCCAAGAGATGTTCATCACCAATGAACATCTTGTGCTCATACATCGCTGGGCCATTGCAAAATACAGATTCTATATGGTTCGGCGAGATGGAGAACATATGGAAGAAATTTCACTTTCGACTTATTTGGATCTAAAAGATCGTTATGCACAACCAAAGACCCAAAACGACTATCACCTTCATATTGATTTCATGCCGTTTTATGATTTTTCACCATCTGTCCGGGACACACGCTCCGTTGGAAACGGCATCCGTTTTTTGAATCGATACTTGAGCAGCAGCATTTTTACCCGGCCGGATGAATGGCACACAAAACTGTTCGATTTTATTAAGCTCCATAAATATAACGGCCGGCAGCTATTGGTAAACGGCACATTGACCAAGGATTTGGATGCGTTCTACATAAAACTGGAACACCTCCTGGAATGGCTTAAAAAAAAGAAACCTGAAACACCATTTCCCAGCGTGGAAGCGAGAATGAAAAAATCCGGATTCGAGGTTGGTTGGGGCAATACCGTGGGTCGGATTGTCGAGACCGTAGAAACGCTTCTTGATCTCATTAACGAACCCACCGATAAACTGTTGGAGCGATTTATATCGCGTGTTCCCATACCTTTGATTTCAAAAATTGCCATTATTTCGCCTCATGGCTGGTTTGGACAATCCAATGCATTTGGCAAACCCGATACCGGGGGCCAGGTGATCTATATCCTCGATCAAGTTCGGGCTCTGGAACGGCATTTGAAAGCTGAAATTCAACTGACCGGTTTGGATATCGATCCTAAAATTATTGTATTGACCCGGTTAATCCCGGAGGCCGAGGATACATCCTGCAACCAACGCATGGAAAAAATTTTTCACACGGATAATGGATGGATTTTACGAGTCCCCTTTCGGGACAAGCAATATAATGTGGTTAAACACTGGATCTCCCGGTTTAAAATCTGGCCCTATCTTGAAACATTTGCAGAAGATGCATCAAAAGAACTGCTCGGTGAATTTCAGGGACGTCCTGATCTGGTTATCGGCAACTATTCCGACGGAAATCTGGTGGCTTCATTATTGTCGGATACGTTCGACGTCATTCAATGCACCATTGCACATGCCCTGGAAAAAACAAAATACGCATATTCCGATATCCAATGGCAGGAAAAAGAGCAGGATTACCACTTTTCAATACAATATACCGCCGACATTTTCTCAATGAACAAGTCGGACTTTATCATCACCAGTACATTACAAGAAATCATCGGTACGGAAAACACAATGGGACAATATGAATCCTATCAATTTTTCACCATGCCGGATCTGTGCCAAATCATTAGCGGCATCAATCTGTTTGCCCCAAAGTTCAATGTCATACCACCGGGAGTCGATGAAGAACTGTATTTTCCCTACCACCAAAAAGAAAGGCGTATCGAACACAAATGGCAGCAATGGGAAAAACGGCTTTTTTATGATAAATCCGAAGACATTTTTGGGAACCTGGACGATCCGGAAAAACCGCCGATTTTCACCATGGCCCGATTGGATAAAATTAAAAATATCACCGGTCTCATTCATGCATTCGGCATGAGCAAAAAACTCATGCAATCGTGTAATCTCATTTTTGCCGCGGGAACGATTCATATTAAAAACTCCAGTGATATTGAAGAAAGAAGTGAAATTACCAAAGCATACGATCTGATAAAGCGATTTAATTTGCACGGCAAGGTCCGCTGGCTGCCCAGCATCAACAAGTTGGATACCGGAGAGGTTTACAGAATCATCGCCGACCATAAAGGCGTTTTTGTCCAGCCGGCGTTGTTTGAAGCCTTTGGTTTGACGGTCATTGAAGCGATGGCCTCGGGACTGCCCACCTTTGCACCCAAATTCGGCGGGGCTCTTGAGATTATTGAATACGGAGTCAATGGATTTTTGCTAAATACGAGCAAGCCCGAACTGATATCGAAAAGCCTGGAACAGTTTATGGAACAGTGTGAGGTGGATGAAAATTTGTGGAATACAATATCCGAAAACGGGATTCAACGTGTTCGGGATCGTTTTAATTGGGGATCCTACAGCCAGCAGCTCATCAACCTGACCAAATTATACGGATTCTGGCGATACGCCGTTTCAGGCAAAGGCATGCTGGAACTGGATCGATACTGTGATTTGATTTATCATTTCCTGCTTAAAGAAAGATCAGAGCAAGTTGACATGATACCTTAATCAAATTACTTTGGCCCACGATAAAATCAGCGTAATAATTGCAGCGGCCATGCAGTAAATCTGATGTCTTTTTTCCAGAACGCCCCGCAGAAAAATCGCATAGAGAAGTCCGATACAAATTCCCGCTACAAAGCCGAACAGATGTGCCGCTAGATCCGAGTGCTCGCCGGAACCCAAAAACGCGAGCAGGGCCAGGCCGCCGGCTATGGGAAGCCAGGCTTTCATCTTTTGGCCGGGAATTTTTATCTTCCTGTAAAGCTGGTATGCGGCCAGAATACCGACAGCGCCAAATACGGCGGTTGATGCGCCGATAGAAATATAACCGTATCGAACCAGAAAGGCATTCGCCAGGTTTCCCAAAATCCCGGTCAACAGGATCATCAACCAGCCGGCACCCGAACCGGTAATATTGCACACCGCTGTGCCGAATATGGCAATGCCCGCCATATTTCCCACCAGATGCGGGTAGCCCGAGTGCAGCATCAAAGAAGTAACCGTCCGGTAAAGTTCTCCGTTGAGAATATCACGGGAAGATGCGCCATATTCTCTGATAATCCGATCAACATGTCCGGACATGTTTACAACGATTTGGCATGCCAGTAAAATCAGGCACGCCCATATGCCGGTAAACGTTTTCTGATGTATTTCTGTTTCCGGCACATCCAACATCGTAACTTTTGGATTCTCTTCAATATATTGCGCGATAAGTTCCAGCGCTCTGTCACGGATTTCCTCATCAACCCAAATTTCCCAGTCACTGCCGGATCTTTTTACAGAATACGGCAGATCATAGGCGTCCAGCACCAAGCCATAAGCGTCGGCCTGCTCTTGTGTGAGGTTTTCGTATAAAACTTCAATCATTTTATTTTGAAATGGCCGATGACCTTGTTCATGCCGGCGGTGCGAGACAGTCTTCACACAACCGGCGACGAGGCGTTGGCACTACCGTTCTGACCGAAAAAATCTGCGACGCGGCTAACAGAACAAGGCTACGATCTGGAAAGGCTGGCCGGTCTCTGCCGCCATCATAATTTGACAACCATCCATCCAAGAAACAATATGATGATCCAGGCAAATGAAATGGTCCAGAAAAAATTCTTCCACTGATTTCCCAGGTAACGTTTGGTGGATTGAATGACCCATGTCCAGTTCAACCATACATGAAAAACGAGCAGGATTAAAAATAGCAGCGACAGGGTCAGATGGATATCCGCCCACTCATGACGGTGAAGTCCGAGAAAATAATTTTGAAAGGAACCGCCTTGTCCTTTTGGAATCACAAATCCCAAAAGAAGACCCAAAACCGCAATTGACGTGATGTCCATAAACAGCGTGACATTAATGAAATACTTAAGTGTATTTTTTTTCAAAATATTCTCCTTTTCATTACTAAAAGAATAAAATACCTGAGCGTGAAGGTTATGGTCTCAATACCATGAATACAATTTAAATAAAATATGATATGACATCTGTAGTAAACTATTTTTGCATGTAAACGTCTAAATGAAAGAATAAATACAAAATAAAGCTTTCCCGCACCCGCGGAAATGCTAACCATGTAAGATCGGAAAAAGGATTTTAGGATGAAAAATCATATTTTTATACTAGCACTTATTTTATCCTTCGTATTAGTCTCCTGCGCCCCCTATCCGCCGGATCGATACAACACCCAGGCAGGAGCCGTAACCGGTGCCGGGATGGGGGCTCTGGTCGGTCAGGCCATCGGCGGCAATACGCAGAGCACCCTTGTCGGGCTGGCCGCCGGAACCATTATCGGCATTTTGGTCGGCAATGCCATGGATCAAAATTATCAGGCTGCTAGAGATGCCGCCCTTTATGACAAAACGATTCTCTATTATGACAAAAACGGTCAGGCCGTTGAAGCCATTCCTGAGGGATCTGTTGGCGCCACATGCCGGAAGGTGCGCAAGCGAGTTTGGAAGAACGGAAAGATGATAGACGAAACCGTTGAAGAAATCTGCAGCTCTCCGCCGCCGGTCGTCCGGTATTACGCCCCCCCGCCGCCTCCCGCATACTATTATGGATGGTGGGGATGGCCGTTTGTCCCGTACTTTTCCTTTTACTTTGGGGGTTCAAGCCACGGTGGTTATTATCATTATCGGCCTTACTATTACGGGCATCGTCCATATGCCTATCGTCACGGTTGGCATCATTAATAGAATCAGCTCTGAATTTTTAAAGCCCTATTTGACTTTCCGAGGTTAAAATGATGTGCTAATAATATCGTGTCATGATTTTATTCCCTATCCAACAGATGAATTTGCGAAACATTATGTCAACATCATGTTTCGTAACAGGTCTAATTTGTGAGAAATTTGGCAAGTTCATATGAAAAAGACGATCCTTTTGATTTTCATAGTAATTTTAGCTTTAACATGTGACGCTTTGGGTGCGCCGGCCAATCCATTGGAGCTCCCTTCGATGTTAAACGCCGTTAAAAACATGAAAGCCCTTTCGTTCTGTAATGACCGGGTTCCCATGGAAAACCGGGATGTTATGGAACGTATGGAAAAAGAACTTTTGCTGTCCCTTGGAAATCGCCCCCAGGTGATTCTCTGGCTGAAGCGTTCCCGTCGATATTTGCCGATTATCGAAGAAATGCTCAAAAAAAACAACATGCCCGATGATCTCAAGTACATGGCCGTTGCCGAAAGCGCCCTTCTCTCCTATGCCGGCTCCAAGGACGGGGCCATTGGATACTGGCAGATTCTGCCGGAAATCGGTCGAAGATACGGACTGATCATTAACGATGCCATCGATGAACGGCGAAATATATTTGCATCCACGCACGCAGCAATAGCATACTTAAAGGCCCTTCATCAATCCATGGGGTCCTGGACCCTGGCGGCTGCCGCCTACAATATGGGAGAAGAAGGGCTGGAAGCTGAAATCATGGTCCAACACACCCGGGATTATTACCGGCTTTATCTGCCGATAGAAACCCAGCGATTTATTTTCCGAATCCTATCGGTCAAACTGATTTTGTCGAATCCCGATGAGTTCGGCTTTCATCTCACGGATACGGACTATTATCCACCCCTTAAATTCGATAAGATTCAAATAGACTGCTTTCAGGAAATCCCGCTGGCCATTGTCGCAAAAGCCTCTGAAACAGATTTTAAAGTGATCAAGGACCTGAACCCCGAAATTCGGGGGCACTATCTCATGGAGGGGAGCCACACAATTCTAATACCCAAAGGGGTAAAAAATGGATTTAGCACACGTTACAACGAGCTGGTCAAGGACTATGAAAGAAAAAGAAGCGACCGGATCTACATCATTAAAGAAGGGGATAATCTGTCAATCATTGCCGAGAAATTCAATGTGCCCCTGGCAGCCCTGATTATCTGGAATCGAATCGACCTGAACAAACCCATCCATCCTGGGGACCGGCTCATTATCTATCCAAAGGGAAAAACTTCCGGACAGGATAGACACGATTAGCAAGGTATCAGGAAGTTAAGAAGGCAAGAAGATCAGAGGATCAGAAGGTCGGAGATTCCAAGACATGCCAACTTTCTTTCCTTCTCACCTTCTCGATCTTCATTTTATTGATTTCTCATCAAAAATGACGAGGAGTGGTTTCAAAACCTTCAATCGGGTTTAAGGTCAAGGCGGACGGAGACGGCCAACCGCAGGAATATCGAGAATATTTCGAGGATTGGCCGTATCAGTCCAACGCAGAGATTGAGCCCGAGGGGAGGTTTTGAAACCACTTTTACCATTTCACAGGAATACGCACCGTTTTTTTGGCCTTGTTCATGAAAAGGAGGTACCCGTTTTTTTGACCGTATAAAAAAAGATCCTTTGTGATTTCAACATCTTTTTTACAGTAATCGATGATTTCACGGATGCGTCCCTGCTTCCACCATTGAAGCGCCTGAAGTCCGTTTGCCGTCTTTTCCTTCCCCAGGGTCACCCTGGCCAGATGGTCCAGAGAGAGGCGATAACCGAGTCGATTGTGGATTTCTTCAAGGATATCCAGGGTGGAAAGACCCTCAAAGTTAAAATCAGAATATCCGGACAGCACCCTGTAGTCGAATCGCTTGACATTAAACCCTACCACCAGATCGCATTTTTTAAGATGCTCGACAAGTTCGTTCACCTGATTGTCCAAAAATTCGAAATATAGATCTTGAATTGAATCATACAGCACAACGCAGCTGATTCCCATCAGATCCGCCCGATGCCAGCCGCCGACTTCCTGGGCGGATCGTTGCGTTTCGATATCGAAAATACAGAATCTAAGGCCCGATTCTCTGGGCGGAGGGTTGGTTTCCGGTGAGGTCATCAAACTGCGGTTTAACCCTTTGCGCCTTGCATACATTCTTTTTCGAAAAAGCCGCTGATGGCCCACGGGATTTTTATCCCTATCCACTACCGATGATTTGGTCGGCAAAGAAATAGTTTTTTTAAAGGATTGTGTGCCTTCTATTGGAGGAGACGTCTGAAGACGTCCTTTTTCCGGTGTCTTCAAACCCTGCGCAAACATAATCTGATTTAAGATGAAAATTGCCGCCGCCTTGTCAATGGGACGATTTCCGGAACCGCACTTCGGGGAATGAACACAGGAAGGGCATCCTGATTCGCACGGACAGGCACGGATCACGTCCAGGGTATGTCCAAGCAGATCTTTTGCCCTTTTATAGGCCTGCCTGCTCAATCCGGCACCACCAGGGACCCCGTCGTAAATAAATACCGCAGCACTTCCCACCTGTGGATGTATGGGGGTTGAGATGCCGCCGAGGTCGTTTCGATCGGCCATCACCAGCAGCGGAAAGATACCGATGGCCGCATGTTCAACGGCATGAATCCCGCCCATGAAGTGGAGATATTGTGCTTCTGCCTGTCGCTGGATGTGAATCGGAATTTTAAACCACAGACCTTGGGTTTCAAAGATCAGCGGCGGCAGATCCAGCGGGACGACACTCATTCTACGCTTGGCATGTATCCGCCATTTCTCATATCCAACTACTTGATCCGTAACTTTAAGTCGTCCTGTATAACACTCTGTTTCATATATTTTTTTTGAATCATATATTTCAAGTATTTCCGTATTTTTTTCAGACCTGACCCGGGTATAGTAATCGACCTTGACTCTTGAAACTTTTACGGTTTTTGTATCCAGATCCAAGACATCCACCAGAAAAGAGTCTCCTTTGTGGAGATAGATCGCACCGGGATGTGTCTCTTTAAATGCCCTGAATTCGTCGATCTCTCCTTTGCTTTTTCCGGTGCCGCTGCCAACGATATGATAACGGTTTCCGGTTCCCCTAAGATCCACATGACGATGGGGCGCTGTTCGGCTCGAATAGAATTCCGTTCCATCCCCGCTGGTTAAAAGCGCATCGTTTTCGATGAGCATGTGGATCGCTGTTTGAACATGTTCATCGGATGCAAACGGTTCATCCGTCCTTAACGGCAGCTCGGCTGCGGCGCAAATGATATGTCTGGAAAGGATCTCGGTATTGTAAGGGTTGACCACGGCGGCTTCGGGTTTTTGTTTCAGAAAACTTTCCGGATGCCGCATATAATACTGGTCCAAGGCATCTTCTCCGGCGATGAGCACCAGCGTGGAATCCTGTCCGCTTCGCCCCACCCTTCCGCCCCGTTGCCAAGTCGCCACCACGGTTCCCGGATATCCCACCAGCAGACACAAATCCAGGTCGCCGATGTCGATGCCGAGCTCGAGGGCACTGGTGGATATCACCGCAAGCAGTTCGCCTTTGGCAAGTTTGGCTTCGATTTCTCTTCTCTCTTCAGGGAGGAACCCCGCTCGATAAGCGCTGATACGATTTTTAAACGGCCCGGATTGACTTCCGGCCCATATAGCGATCAATTCGGTGAGTTTTCTCGATTGGGTGTACACGATGGTGCGCAGCCCCCGGTGAAGCGCGGCTTTTAAAAGCAGTATGGCGGTCTGCGCCGGGCCTTGAACGGGATTGATAAAAACAATGTGCTTTTTGCCCAAAGGTGCACCGCTTTCTGTGATGGTATCGACATTCAATCCCGTGAGCTGCCGGGTCAGTTGGGCAGGATTGGATACGGTCGCCGAGCAAAACACAAAGGTCGGATACGTCCCGTAATAGGCGCAAATTCGTTGAAGCCGTCTGAAAACCTGGGCCATGTGCGATCCCATGATTCCCCGGTAGGTATGGACCTCATCCACCACGACCACTTCCAGTTCTTTAAAAAAATCAGCCCATTTTTGATGATGAGGCAAAAGGGAAAGGTGGATCATTTCAGGATTGGTCAACAAAACATTGGGCGGGCTTTCTCTGATTCGTTTCCGATGCCATGCCGACGTATCGCCGTCATAAATAGCAATTTCGGGCGCTATCTCCTTGCTGTATCGGCTCAGCGCTTCGAACGTGCGCAGTTGATCCTGGGCAAGGGCCTTTAACGGAAAGATGTAAAGGGCTTTTGAATCGGGTTTTTTAAGTATGTTTTCCAAAACAGGAAGATTGTAAATCAGTGTTTTACCGCTTGCGGTGGGGGTGGCAATCACCACATGGTGTCCGGCACGTATTAAATCAGCGGCTTCAGTCTGATGCCGGAAGAGACCGCGTATCCCTTGAGATATAATGATGCGCCGGATCGGCTCGGGCCACGGCAGTTGCGTCCGAGACAGGCAGGCGGGCTGTTCCGGCAAAATTTTATGGTACACCACCTGCGATCCCAAACGTTTGGAAGACACCAGGGATTGAATATATTCTTGGATGTCAGTTTTTTGGG
>JAJDND010000142.1 GCA_022340885.1 Desulfobacterales bacterium
AGCATGCCGTTATAAGATATTAAATCCTCCAAAAGCTCTATCCGGGTGTTTTTTTCACTTTCTATAGCGCAGCGAAGGTTCAGGGCACAGAGTTTTTTGCATAATGGATCTTGAAGATTAAAATTACCGAGACAACCAAGATGATCATCGATAGATATTTGATTCATTAACTCTTTTTTCATACCGTATCCTCTATTTCAAGCAACGAAATCATCTCATTATGAATTTTGCCATTGCTTGCCAGAATTTCCGTTTTGTCGATGGTGAATGGGTTGCTCGAAAAATCAGTGACGATAGCACCTGCTTCTCTTGCAATCAGTTCTCCTGCGGCGGTGTCCCAGGGTTTAAGGTTTTGCTCCCAAAATCCGTCAAATCTCCCGCAAGCTACAAAACAAAGATCGATCGCCGCCGAACCGAGTCTCCGAACACCTTGAGAGGCTTTCAAGCACTTAGCAAAACGCATGATCAAAGGATCAAAATGGTCCCTTAAGTTATAGGGAAATCCGGTGACAAGAAAACTTTCAGATACTGTTTTTGATTGTGAGACGCTGATTGGGCGGCCGTTGAGCAGCGCCCCCTCTCCTTTCTCAGCGGTAAAAAGTTCTCTTGTTATCGGATTGAATACAAGCCCGAAAACAGTTTCGCCTTTTGAGGCAAAAGCAATAGATATGGAAAACAACCCCAATTGATGGGCAAAATTTGTCGTACCGTCCAGTGGATCGATGACCCACCGGGAATCCGCATCGCCCTCGCTCAATCCACTTTCTTCAGCCAGGATCGCATGATCAGCAAACACGCTCCGAATGGTGTCGATAATGATGCTTTCGGATCCGGTGTCGGCTTCCGTAACGAGATCAATGATCCCTTTTTTGAAAACTTTGGTGTGTTTGCCGTAATGCGTCAAAAGCACGCTGCCGCCTTTATAGGCAGCTGCGATGCCGACTCTTTTTATCAGTCCAAGATTCATGGATTCAACAATTTATATTCATTTTGTTTTCGATGTCAACCACAAATTAGGTCGCTTCGCTTTCAATTGGGATGTTGGAATAATGGAACATTGGAAAAATGGTAAATTCGTACTTTTAAAATCAACATTCCAACATTCCATTATTCCAATAATCCATGTCCGAGCTAAAATATAGGCCTAAAAATATTTTGAAATTCAAACAATTTTAGAATTTACGATACGTTCAATTAGCGGCAACAGGGTCGATTCTTCCTTTGCCGATATCGCGGTTGCATCAAAACTCCGACCTAATGTTTCAGTCGTTTCTTGACTGACCAGATCCATTTTGTTCAGAACTCGGATCAGGGGGATGCCTTCTAAGTTAAGTTCACTCAGAATTTTTTCAACGGATTTAACCTGGTCTTTGAATCGCGGGTTGCTGATGTCTATGATATGCAAAAGAAGATCCGCGCCTTCCAACTCTTCCAAGGTTGCACGAAACGCCACCATTAGATCCTTGGGGAGATTTTTGATGAATCCGACGGTATCGGTGATAATGACTTCGATGTCCTTAGGGAATTTAAGTCTTCTGCTGGAGGGGTCCAACGTAGCAAACAGGCGGTTTTCAGTATGTACCCGGCTTTTGGTCAGGGTATTCAGGAGGGTGGATTTTCCAGCATTTGTATATCCGATGATGGATATCACCGGAAGCCCTTTTTTGCCTCGCTTTGATTTTTGTTGAGATCGTTGTTTTCGAACAAGCAACAGATCATTTTCCAGCCGCTTTATTCGATCACGGACACGTCTGCGATTTATTTCCAGTTTGGTTTCCCCGGGCCCGCGTCCGCCGATACCGCCGGTGAGACGCGACATGGCCGTATTCTTTGCAATCAGGCGCGGCAGCAAATACTTGAGCTGTGCCAACTCAACCTGTAGTTTACCTTCTTTTGTTTGCGCCCGTTGTGCAAAAATGTCGAGTATCAATTGTGTTCGATCGATCACCTTCAGATCGATCTGGTCCGTTATCGAGCGCATTTGTGACGGATTCAAATCCTGATCACAGATGATTAATGTGGCACCTTTTTGAAGTGCTGAAATAATCAGCTCCTGAAGTTTTCCGGGGCCCATAAGGAATTTAGGATTTACTTTTCGCCGAAATTGCAGCATCTTTCCCACAACTTCGATACCGCTGGATATTGCCAGATCTTTCAGCTCCTCCAAAGAGGAAAGGGCGGTCTGCCTGTTTTCGGTCGTCACACTGACAAGCAGTGCTCGCTCTGTTTCGATATTTGCTTCATAAAGAGACGTTGCATGGGCAAGTTCCGTTTCCAGGGACTGAATGAGATCAAGACACCCAATGTTCAGTTCGCCGGGATTTAAAGGGTTTATCATCTGAAAGGGGTTATCATAAGCGCTGTTAGGCAGGATATATCCCGCATATGCTTTATGAAATAGACCTGTTTCCGTCATTGTGATTGCCGCCATGATGTCAAGTCTCAGCAGGGCGAGATCTGTGAGATCGTCTGTTGTGAGAGGTTCATTGGTAAGATGGGTGTGAACACACCGCAGCCCTCTCAATCGGCCGGGAGCGACACGATAATCACTGGTATCAGGAATGACGATTCTTTGATAATCCCCGACAATCACATAGGCTATTTTTCCTTGTCGGTTTATGAGGAGACCTATCTGACGGCGTATTTCATGGGAAAGCTTGCTGATATCTCGAGCGAGTTCGAATGAAATAAGGAATTGAGGCGGAAGCCGTCTGCGGTAAAGTTTTTCAAGCCTGCGAATATGACTGGCTTTGAGCCCCCCGATATTCCCGAAAAGTTTTTTCATCTATTCTCTCGGGATGAAGTTTTCAAATCGAGTGTACGTTTCCAAAAATGTCAGTATGGCCATTCCGGTGGGGCCGTTACGCTGTTTGGCAAGTATAATTTCTGCTTTGCCTTTATTGGGGTTGTTTTCATCCTTGTTATATAATTCATCTCTGTAAATAAAGGCAACCACGTCGGCGTCCTGCTCAAGCGCTCCTGATTCTCTCAAATCGGCCAGCTGGGGTCGTTTATCGCTTCGTTCTTCCAATTTTCTATTTAGCTGGGACAGGGCTAAAACAGGGATATCGAGTTCTTTGGCGAGGGCTTTTAACGATCGCGAAATTTCAGAAATTTCTAAATCTCTGCGCTCGGCGGAAATCCGGCCTTTCATGAGCTGAAGATAATCGATGACAATCAACCCGATATCGTTTTCCATTTTTAAGCGACGCGATTTTGCTCGGATTTCAAGAACGCCGATGTTTGGAGAGTCGTCGATGAAGATCGGCGCCTGAGACAAGAACCCGGCAGCATCGGTAATCTTTATCCAGTCATCCTGCGTGATGAATCCCCTTCTCAAGCGAGATGAATCGACTCTCGCTTCACTGCTAAGCATTCGAAATGACAGTTGCTCCTTGGACATTTCAAGGGAAAATATGGCGACGGGGACATTGGTGTCGACGGCTGAATTTTTTGCAATGTTCAGGGCAAAAGCTGTTTTGCCCATTCCGGGGCGACCGGCGAGAATGATCAGGTCGGATTTTTGCAGCCCTGCGGTGAGTTCATCGAGTTTGGTATATCCTGTGGCAACACCGGTAACCAGGGCTTTGTTTCCCTGGCGCTCCTCGAGAGCATCGATGTTGACCTCAATGATTTTGCCGATGGGATAAAATGCCGGTTTGATTTTGTTTTCCGATATTTCAAAGATGGCGCTTTCGGCATAATCGATGACATTTTCGACATCTCCCCGGTCTTCGAAACAACGTTTGGCAATGGCATTTGATTTTTCAATAAGCTGTCTTAAACAGGCTTTGTCATGAACGATTTTGGCATAGTGCTGGGCATTGACGGCAAATGGAACGGTATCGACAAGATTTGCAAGATATGTTGCCCCCCCGATCTCTTCAAGCCATCCCCGTTCTCTCAATATGTTGGTTAACGTCACCAGATCAACAGGATCATCACGGGAAAAAAGCTCGGTTATGGCAGTGAAGATCTTTTGGTGAGACGATCTGTAAAAGTCTTTGGGCGACAGAATCTCCAGAATTTCAGGTAATGTATCGTTATCTACCAGAATTGCGCTTAAAATTGACTCCTCCGCCTCGAGGCTCTGGGGCGGAACATGATAAAGGAAAGGGTCTTTTCCGATTTTCAGCGGTTTTTCGGCCATTAAAACTCATCCCAAATAAAATCGTGTAACGATTTTATGAAACGCGGCTATGCCGCTTGGTTTGACGAAAGATTAAAATTCCTATCCAATATTCGAATTTATAGCACCACTATTTCATTGTTCCATATGCAAGGCAATAAAACAAGCCTCAACCGACGACGCAGTGTGGCGGTTTAGATCCCGCAGGTTTACCTGAGGGAGTTTCATAAAATCGTTCTACGATTTTATTCCGGCACGACTTCAATGGTAATTTCAGGTTCAACATCCTTGTATACGCGAATGGGGATCTTGTAGGTCCCGATATTCTTTATCGGTTCATTGAGCAAAATCATCTTTTTTTCGATTTCGATGTCCTGAGCAGCAAGGGCATCGGCAATATTGCGCGTTGATACCGAACCGTAGAGGCGATCTTCTTCACTGACTTTTGCAACAATTTTGCATACGACGCCTTCGAGCCTTTTGGCCATTTCTTCGGCCAGGCCTTTTTCCTTGGCAATTTGAATTTCAAATTTGGCT
>JAJDND010000162.1 GCA_022340885.1 Desulfobacterales bacterium
GGCCAAGATGGAAATCACCCAAAAGCTTTTTGACTATATCGGCGTCAACAAGGACCGGCTGGCCTTTCGGCAGTGTTCTTCTGGCGAGGCATCGGTTTTCGTGAACCTTGTCTCCGAGTTCGATGCCAAAATAAAGGAACTGGGCCCCATCGGCCAGGGCGGCGATCCATTGGGCGCGCCGGAAATATTTGAGAAGCTGAAACTTGCCGAGGCGGTGCTGGACGGGGGAAAAATACGGTGGGTCATCGGAAAACGAACCCCCTTTCTCGAATCCGGAAACATGTATGGCGAGATTTTCACCAATCATGAGTTCAATCGCGCCATCGACATGATCATTGTGGAAGAAACCGAGGTGCAGGCGATTTTAAACCAACTCAAAGAGGGCGCCCAATCGGTCAGCAGTCTGGCCGAAGATCTGGCCATTCCGTCGGAAAGGGTGTTTCGATATGTCACGGCCCTGTTGCGCAAAGACATAATCCAGTTGGACAATGTCGAAGAGCGAACACCGTTATACCGGATCGCATGAGCCGGACGAGGGGCTGTAAAATTTTTCAGCCACCAAGGCACAAAGACGCAAAGAATTTTTTTTAATATTATTTTTTCGTGTCTTTGTGCCTTGGTGGCAATAATAGGAAGCAAGAAGGTAACGCTGAGTGGAAAATAAACAAGTACTCATTATCGGTGGGGGGCCGGAAGGTATCCATGCCGCCCTTGAAAACGCCGAGGCAGGAATGCAGGTCACCCTCATGGAAAAATTTCCGACCCTTGGAGCGGAGCGGATCCCAAGGGACCGGTTGATTCAACCCCAGGAAGCCTTTGTGAACACGGATCTCGAAAAGGTTCGCCGCCACCCGAACATCAAGGTGTTGACTTACAGCGATCTCAAATCAGTGCGCCGGGAAAACGGAAAAATCCATACAAAGATCCTAAAGCACAGCCTACGGGTGGATAACAGCAAATGCAATGACTGCAAGGCCTGCATCAGGGTCTGCCCGGTCAATATGTTCGACGACTTTAACGAGGGACTGGGTTTTCGAACCGCCGTGGATTTTTGCCACCCGGCCACCGGCGAATACAACATTTACAAAGAAGACATGCCCGTCTGCCAAGAGACGTGCCCGGCGCACTTGGATATCCGCGCCTATGTCGGCCTGATCGCCGACGGAAAATATCTGGAATCTTTGGCCAAAATCCGGGAAAGGCTTCCCCTTCCCGGCAGTATCGGCCGGATTTGTCCCCACCCGTGCGAAACCGCCTGCAACCGGCAGTATCTGGACGAGCCCATCAGCATCTGTTTTCTCAAGCGGTATGCGGCGGATGTAGAACTGGGACGGGACATCGAACCGGTCTATGAAACGCCGGAAAAAAAGTATCCGGAAAAGATTGCCATCATCGGCGCGGGCCCTGCGGGGCTGACCTGTGCCTATGATCTCGCGAAAATGGGATACGAACATATCAAGATCTTCGAGGCATTGCCGGTCCCCGGCGGCTATCTGTGGGTGGGAATCCCGGAGTACCGTCTGCCCAAAAAGCTCATCCAGCGGGAGGTGGATCTCATCTGCAACATGGGGGTGGAAATTCAGTACAACACGCGCATCGGAAAAGACGTCACTTTTGACGATTTGAGGAAAGATTTTGATGCGGTCTTTATCGGCGCGGGATGCCACCAGGGGTTGAAGCTGCGAATTCCCGGGGAAGACGACTATGAAGGCATCGTGGACTGTGTGACCTTTCTGAGAAATCAGGCCCTGGGAAAACTGCCCGAGGCCAAGGGAAAGCTCATCGTCATCGGCGGCGGAAATGCGGCCATCGACTCGGCCCGCGTCGGCTGGCGGATGGGATTTGACGAGGTCTATATTCTGTATCGCCGGACCAAGAAAGAAATGCCGGCAAACCCCTGGGAAATCGATGCCGCCGAGCACGAGGGGGTGATACTTCAGTACCTGGCCGCGCCCGTGGAGATTCTGGGTGAAAACGGTAAGGTCACGGGAATGAAATGCATTAAGATGGAGCTGGGAGAACCGGATGCATCCGGCCGCAGGCGGCCCGTTCCCGTCAAAGGCTCCGAATATGTCATCCACGCCCAGACCATTGTTCCGGCCATTAGTCAGGGAACGGATCTCGACTTTCTTGATGCAGGACACGAGCTAAAGCTGTCCCGGTGGAATACATTTGAAATCGACGATGAAACCGGTGTGACCAGTCTTTCCGGAGTGTTCGCCGGCGGGGATGTGGTGAGCGGCCCGGATATCGCCATCCGCGCCGTTGCCGGCGGAAAAAAGGCAGCCAAAGGCATCCATTCGTATCTTAGGAGCAGGTAAATGATTTACGAAAAAGAAAAACGCTACATCATCCCTTTCGGCGACGTGCCCACGGATCGGGCTGAAATGCCCGAAATTTCCGTGGACGAGCGCCGGGGAAATTTTACGGAAGTGGAGACCGGCTTCCCTGAAGAGATGGCCGTCAAAGAAGCCAAACGCTGCCTGAGCTGCCGGCGCTGTTTGGGCTGCGCCCTTTGCTGGGCCGAATGCAAACCCGAAGCCATCGATTTTTCTATACCGGACCAGGAACTGGCCCTGGATTTCGACGTCGTTGTGGTGGCAGCCGGCCAGGACAATTCATTTCATCCTTTGAGTGCCAAGCTGGGGTATGGGCAATACCCGGACGTAATCGTCGATCTGCAGTTCGAACGCATGCTGTCCCCGACGGGTCCCACAAAGGGCATGGTGCTTTCCCCTCTGGACGGGCGAATTCCAGCATCCGTCGCCCTGGTCCAGGGGCATCCGGAAGATGATGAATCCCAGATACTTTCCAGCCTGGTGTTCGGCGTGAACGCCGCTGTTATCGCCCTTCACAACACCCAGGACCTCGACGTGACGCTGGTCTCACCCATATGCCCGATGTTTAAGGAAAACTATCTGTCTTCTGCGGAAAATATCCCGGGTCTTACCATCATACCCGGTTCACCCGTGTCCGTTGAAAAAAGCGACAAAGCCCAGCCCCTGACCCTGACTTATTCGTATAACAGCGAAGAATCCCGTCAAGCTTTTGATCTGATCGTTGTTCTGACAAAACCGAAAATCTCTAGAGAAATGGCGTCTCTGAACAAAAAGTTGCAAAAAAAATAAGGGAAAGCATTGCAATACGGTTTACCCTATCGTTGCATAAGTCGGAGGGCTTCAGAGCCAAGGCGCCAAGGGTGAAGCCGTCCCGCCTATCGTTGGCGGGACTGCGAACCCTTGGCAACGCCGGATCTGAAGTTCTCCGGCTTTTGCAAAGGTTTATTCTCCGAGTATCTTGCCCACCTGGTTGATGATCTCTGCTGCCGTTGCCTTGTCTTTTAAAAAGAAATTTTTCCTGGCATCGACCTTGACCTGGGTTGTTTTCGACGTTACTTTTTCTATGTTGATGATGATGTCAAGTTCTCTGGTTTCTGCTGTAATGGTTACACCGCTCTCCGACGAAGTGTCATTATCGATCATTATAATACCCATTTTTTTCAAAGCAGCAATCGTCGCATCGTGAACCCGGTCCACAGGGTAGCTGAAGGACCTGTAGGCCGCATTGCTGAGGGTGTAGCTCACACCGACATCCGCGCCGGTCAGAGCAACGGCGGTACACGCTGATAAAAAGGTGAGATGTTTGGAAGTAAAAAAGAACTGACCTTCTGATTTTCTAATCTTCCTAACTTCTTGTTCATCGATCCGCTTCCGAGCGATAGCGGTCTTC
>JAJDND010000167.1 GCA_022340885.1 Desulfobacterales bacterium
TTTCCCAGCCGCCTGAAAAAGGGAAAGGCGTTTCAGCAGAACAAGCCGCGCAAATTTTTAGGCTTGAAAAAGAGACCAAAGAGAACCCCGGCAATGTTGCGGCATGGACCAATTTGGGGAATCTGTATTTTGATACCGGCAGCTATAAAAATGCGATCGCAGCATATACCAAGTCACTGGCATTGAATCCGAACAACGCCGACGTCATGACCGATTTGGGGATCATGTACCGTCGAACCGGTCAACCCCAAAAAGCCATCGAATCATTCGATAAAGCGGCGAAAATGGATCCCCGTCAGGAAACGGCGCTTTACGATAAAGGCATTGTCCTCATGCACGACCTAAAAGACATCCCCGGCGCTATTAAAGCATGGGAAGAACTTCTCAAAAGAAATCCCGCGGCCACTTCACCGACGGGGCAGCCTATCAAAACTCTGGTCAAAACATTAAAAAAAAACATGAAACCTTAGCAGGTACCGAACTGAGAAAAATTGGATGGAAAAATGAAGAACCTGGTCTTCTTGTTGATGATTTTTCTGCCTGCATCAAGCTGGGGCGCAAATTTGCAGTATGCGCTTGATGTGAAAGTCAATACTGCCGAAAAAAAGATCATCGGCGTTGCCCGATTGAAAGCAAATGACGATATCAAGCTGGATCTGGATGTTCGAAATTTAAAGATACTGAACGTGGCCGGCGGCAATGTCGTTGATTCAACACACGATAACCTTGGACTTTCCATGAAAAAAGGCTCGGAGACAACAATCCGTTTCGAGGCCTTGATCGGCGAAAACCGGAATAATTTTATCGATAAACATAACGCGTTCTTGACAGCCGATTGGTACCCTCAACCGGATGTCCTTGCCGAATATGAATTTACCGCAACGCTGCCGGGTGATTTTACGGCGGTGTCGGAATCCGAATTTGTCGGCATTCAGAAACATGATTCATCGACAACCATCGCTTTCAAATTCAGCCACCCCCTGGAGAGTCTGCAACTGGCCGCCTCAAGCCGCTGGGTGAGGAAAAAGGAACGGTATAAAAACATCGATATCGAGACCTATTTTTTCAAAGAAGACGCGCATCTTTCAGATGAATATATTGCGTATACCAAAAAATACCTGGCCATGTATGAAAAGATGCTCACGCCGTATCCATACCGGCATTTCGCAGTGGTTGAGAATATATTGCCCACCGGGAACTCAATGCCCACGTTTACCCTTTTGGGAAGACAGGTGGTTCGGTTACCGTTTATCGTCAAGACCTCGTTGGGGCATGAAATTTTACATCAATGGTTCGGAAATTCCGTTTATATCGATTTTGCGTCCGGCAACTGGGCCGAAGGGCTTACTACATATCTTTCCGATTATTACTATGCCGAGCTGGAAGGAAAAGGCCGGGCTTACCGAAAACAGCTCCTGGTCAATTACAATGCGTATGTCCACACGAACAATGCCATACCGTTGAGCGAGTTCCAAAGCCGAAGCAACAGGGTGCAGAGCGCTGTCGGCTACGGGAAGGCCGCCATGCTTTTTCACGAACTTCGCAGGCTTTACGGCGATGACATTTTTTATGCGGCCATTCGAGATTTTATCCGGAAAAATCGTTTTCGGCAGGCATCCTGGCTAGACATCCAACATGCTTTTGAAATCGCCGCCGGGAAAAAACTGTATACTTTTTTCGGTGATTGGCTCACCCGCAAAACCATCCCCTGTCTTAAGATCGAAAATGTGCATCTGTATGTTGGACAGGAGGGGCAACTGAAGCTGAGTTTCGATCTTTTACAGCCCAAGGACCCCTATCCATTGCATATCCCCATCACCTGGTATACAGGGGATCGTAAGAAGACAATGTGGATTGATGTGAAAAATGCCAAAGAAAAGATAGTGCTTGCATTGGACGAACCGCCCGAAAAGGTCGTTATGGACGATAATTACGATATGATGCGGCATTTAACCCCTGAAGAAACACCGCCGGTGTTGGCGGGCATCATGGGCCAAGAAAAGCTGATTGCGGTGATTTCACCCAAGGGGCGATCGGCGTATCAGCCTCTGATCGATGCTCTGGGCGTTCAATCGATCCGGTATGTGACACCGGATAAAATTACCTTCGAACAGATTCAAAAAAACTCAATGTTTCTTGCCGGCGAGCACAATCCTGTCGCGGATATGATGCTGGGCAAAATGGCGGATTCGACCCACGGCGTTTATTTAAAAGTCTTTAAAAATCCCTATAATGAATCGGAGCGGGTGATATGGATGCGGGTTGCGGATAGGAAAGAAGCAATGGCCGTGCAAAATAAGATACCGCACTATGGGAAATATACCGAACTTGCCTTTGCGAAGGGCCGAAATACCTTTAAATCGATTGCCGAGACACAAAACGGCATTCGGATATTATCCCGGCCGCCGGTCCGGGCGCTGAACCCCAACATCCTCCCAACCCTGGACGAAATTATCCCGCAACTGGAACCCTTTCGCATTGTTTACGTCGGGGAAATACACGACCAATATGCGCATCATATGAACCAATTGAAAGTGATCAAAAAAATCCACGAAGCCGGATACCCACTGGCTGTTGGAATGGAAATGTTCCAACGCCCTTTTCAACCGGTAGTGGACGACTATCTGGCCGGCCGGATCGATGAGTATACATTTTTAAAAAAGACCGGATATTTCAAAAGATGGGGATACGATTACAATTTGTATAAACCCATCATCGATTACCTGAAGCAACAGCACATCCCGCTTATTGCTTTGAATATTCAAGGAGATATCACTCACAAGGTTGCACAGGAAGGGATATACAGCCTGTCCGACGCCGAAAAAAAGCAGTTGCCGTCGGCCATGAGCTTCACAAATGAAGCTTACCGAAAGGATTTGCACGAGGTGTTCTCCGAGCATGATCATCAGGATCGTCTTCGGGATTTCAATTATTTTTTTCAGGCCCAGCTCTTGTGGGATGAAGCAATGGCTGAATCGGCTTATGGATATTTATCAAAGCATCCCGGATCCAAAATGGTGATCCTGGCGGGAAACGGCCACGTGCGGTATCGATATGGAATTCCCGAGCGCCTCTATCGGCGTAACCACGAACCCTATGCTGTTGTGGTACAGGATGAAGAGATTGAAAAGGGTATTGGAAAGTATGTGCTGTTAACCACCCGACTTGATGGTAAAGCTTCTCCCAAGCTTGGGGTAACGGTGGAAGAAAAAGGCCGGCATCTGGTGATCACCGGCGTCGATCGAAATACCCCCGCACAAAAAGCAGGACTTAAAACCGGTGACATTATTCAGAAGTTTGGAAAACGGCCGATTCAATCACTGGCTGACTTGAGACTGAACCTGTTTTTCAGCAAAATCGGCAGCACGGTCAAAATCGAGATCAAACGGGCGGATAAGACCATCGACAAAAACATAGAACTGTTTCAGTCTCAACGCTTTTTTCATAACATGTGATGGTTATCGTATGGATGGTATGAGGCTCGCAAGAAGGTCTCTTTTTTGACTTTTTACGAGACCGTCAAAATATGGATTTAAAAATTTCGCAGGTTCGGCAAAGATTCATTTTTTCCTTCCAGGATCTGTGAATATTGCCGTCACAGATCGTACCATTGATAAACCAGCAAAGATCGCCGGCCCGGAACTCCCAGGCCGGGCACTGTTCTTTCTTTTCAGAAGGGCATATCTTACGCTCCCAGCACGGCACCGGTTTTTGGATATTTTGCCTTAATCTGGATACCAGAAAAAAAATCTGCCGTTCCACATGGGGCGGAATAGATCGCCATCCCTGCTCATAGCTGTGAACAGCCTTGATGGAGACGCCAAGAAGCTGCGCCATCTGCCGCTGTGTTTTCCCCAATTTATTTCTGAACTTCTTGAATTCTTTGCTGGTCATTCCATACCCCTTGAGTGGAACCACATTGTGGTAATTTAACACTATTGCTATGAGGGATTTCTTGTCAAGTCTTTTTTAAGATGATCGAGTCCTTATCCGGCTCTGATAATCGCTAAGAACGCAATAAAGAAAGGGAATTGCAGCCTGCCGGAAACCGATCAACTTTTTCTGATCTGCTACCGAAGGCTCACCGGGTGAAGTCTGTTATAACGAAATTAATATTTTGGTATTAAAGCTATTTTTTTATTGACAACAAGTACTACATTGTAACATAAATTAAAAAGGTATCCGCAAGTGCCTGAAAGATAGATGGCCTGGACATTTCAGGGACATCGTCAAATTCTCATATTGCATAAAACCAAACAGGACGCTCAAGAAAATGATGTTATCCTTTCCCTCCCTGGGCGATGGAATTGCCGGAGGATGCTTTGAGTCCTTCCATTGCTCTCGCCGCCCTTTAATGTTGGATAATGCGAATCCCATTAACAGCTTCGATGAAGAGTCGTTTCTTCGTGTATATAAAAACTGAAAAAATCATTAAAAGGAGGTACCTATGAAAAAAATCGTTGTTTTAGGGTCAGGTGCCGGCGGGACAATGGTCGCCGCAAGATTGCGCAAGGAGCTGATGAGTCAGGAATGGCAGATTACCGTCATCGACAAGGATCCCATGCACCACTATCAGCCCGGCTGGCTGTTTATTCCGTTCGGGATTTACAGACCGGAAGAATGTGTAAAACCCAAAGGCGATTTCATTTCGTCCGGGGTCGAACTCGTGGTCGACGAAGTCGTGAATGTCGACCATGAGAAAAGGACCGTGAAAACCAAAAAGGGCCGGTATGATTACGACTGGCTGGTTATCGCCACCGGTTGCAGGGTCTTGCCGGAAGAAACCGACGGCATGATGGATGACTGGGGAGGCGACGTCCATACCTATTACACGTTGGAAGGTGCTATTGCGCTTTACAAAAGATGGAGATTCTTTAAAAAGGGAAGGATTGTGGTCAACATCGCCGATATGCCCATCAAGTGTCCGGTTGCGCCTCTGGAGTTCGTCTATCTCGCCGACTGGTTTTTTGGAGATAATGGTGTTCGCAGCAACATCGAGATAGAATTGGTCACGCCGTTGGGCGGCGCATTCACCAAACCTGTGGCTTCGAGAGTTCTGGGAGATGTCTGCAGCCAAAAGAACATCAAGATCACTCCCAACTGGTCCATTGATCATGTAAATGCCGGCGAAAAGACCATCGAATCCGTGACCGGCGATAAAATCCCCTATGACCTTCTCATTTCGATCCCGCTGCATTCAGGCGCACAGGTCATCCTGGACAGCGGCCTCGGGGACCCCATGGGTTTTGTCAATACCGACAAAGGCACCTTAAAAGCTGCGGAATTCGACAATGTCTATGTGATCGGGGACGCAACCAATGTGCCCACATCCAAGTCCGGTGCGGTTGCGCATTATGAATCCGACATCGTCGTAAACAACATTCTCCTCGAAATAGCAGGTCAAGAACCAAGACCCGATTATGACGGGCATTCAACGTGATTCATCGTCTCAAGCCATGGTATGGCTTACTTGATTGATTTCAGCTATGACATGGAGCCCCTGGCAGGAAAATTCCCTTTTCCCGGTCTGGGTCCTTTCTCACTTCTCGGTGAAAGCCAATCGAACTATCTGGGAAAAATGATGTTCAAATGGGTCTACTGGAACCTTATGTTGAAGGGTTTTGAGTTACCTTTGGAACCCCAGTTCAACATGGCTGGCAAAATGCGTCAGAGTTTTTAAATAAGGAGGCGCCATGACAAATGAAGAATTGATTATAGAACGGCTTGATCGCATTGAGAGCCGAATAGCTCCTCTGGCGGAATCCGCCGTGAGTATGAAAGAGTTCAAAGATGACTTGTTTGCGATGTCCCAGCCGGTTTCCAAAAGATTAATCGAAGAACTTGAAGAGGTGGAGTCCGCTTTCCAGCTGGAAGATCTGGCGGCACTGGCCAAGCGAATGCTCAGAAGCGTCAAGCACATTATCTATGCCTTGGAACAACTGGAGAACGTAATCGATTTTGTCACGACCATTGAACCGGTGCTCCGGCTGATGGTTCCTCAGCTCATCGAATATCTGAACGATTTGGAGCAAAGAGGCATTTTTCGCATCATAAAAGCCACGTACGATATTCGGGCCAAAATCGCAACAGCCTATACGGCTGAAGACATCGATCGAATCGGAGACGGTCTTGTCGCTTTGCTGGGTATTACCGAAAAGATGTCCGATCCTCAATTCAAGCAATTGTTGGAAAATCTCGCTGATCTTGGCGCGGGTCTGGATCTGTCCAAGAGCAGGGATGTCGGCGCGTGGGGCTTTTTTACGGCCTGCTCGAATGCGGAAGCCAAAAGAGGACTGGGTGTTTTGTTGGAACTGACCAAGGCAATGGGGCATCTGAAAACCACTGCAGCGGCATCGGTATCCGAATAGCAGGAAACTCGGCGAAAGGTCATCATTGGCGGCCTGTAAAACAGATGTTGTCGGGGTTTAAGCTCGTAGTAATATCCGGCAGCGAGATGCAAATGATGTTACCGAATCGTTAATAAAAAGGCGGTTCGCCCAAGCGAACCGCCCCAAGCCAATAGAGGAGGAAGAAGAGAGGATTATGGCTTGTATTAAAAATATCACCCTAAAAATGGATTTGTCAATAAAAAAGTGCTACAGAGTGGTAATTTAATACGGATGGCCCAAATTTAATTTTCCCTGAATATTTTATTTAGCCGTTGCAGTTCGGACTCCGCATCTTCGACCATTTCGTCGATGATTCCCTGAATCGGTTCGATTCTATTTACAAGCCCCACCGACTGGCCGGCCATGAGAGATCCTCTCTCGACATTTCCGTCTATGGCTGCATCACGCAGCGCGCCCACCCAGAAATTTTCCACCTCAAATTGTGCCTGCTGCTGATCAATGCGTTTTTTCTCGAGTTTTTCCATGAGTTCAAGTTGAAGTTTTAAAAAATCCTGGCTCCCTTTATTTTTCAGGGCCCGCACAGGTATGACGGGCAGCCGACTGTCAAACTGTGGTGTGGCCGTGGCATCACGGGCGTTGGCCCTTTGAAAAGCTTTTTTAAATTTGGCATTAGCCTTGCATTCTTTTGACAAGACAAAGCGGGTGCCCATCTGGATACCGGCCGCCCCCATCATCAAGAGATGCGCCATCATGCGGCCTGTGGCAATGCCGCCGGCTACAAAAACCGGCACACTGTCTATTTCAAAGAGAATTTGCTGGAGAAGTACCGTCAGAGAAACCGGCCCGATATGGCCGCCGGCCTCCGACCCCTCAATCATGAGGGCATCGGTGCCCATTTTGATGAGCCTGTGTGCCAGCGGAGCGGTTGGAGCAAAACAGATCACCTTTGCGCCGGTATCTTTGACACGTTGTATTTCCGTGTCTTTGGGGATAGATCCTGCGAACATAACCAGCTTGCACTGCATGTCGCAAACCATCCGAAGTTGATCTTGATATACCGGTGCAATGGTGATCAGGTTGACCCCGAAGGGTTGGTCTGTGTATTCACGAGTTGCGATGATTTCTTTTCTTAATACGTCTACCGGCGCATTGCCGCCGGCTAGCAGACCGAATCCCCCTGCAATGCCAAGGGCACCGATGAGTTGGGCATCACTGATCCAAGTCATGGCGCCGCACATGATGGGAAATCGGCAGCCCAAAAAGTTTTTGCCTGCTTTGATTAATCGATCCAGCAACATAATGCAACTCCTCAATGTTTTGATTTGAACTGCTTCGAACCGTTTTTGATAAAATTCGCCTTGGGATTGCGTGCCACAAGGTGGTATCCTTTGTCAACAAAAATAATATCTTAAAAAAAGATTATCCATTCCGCTTTGTTATGATAGAGTTATACCGTCGTCAGACGAAAATTCAAGTCGGCAATATATCGTTTAAGGAGAACCGATGCCTCCAAGCAGCATCAAACGCATCAACACCATTTTGTACTGTCGAAACTGGAATGAAACAGTAAGATTCTACCGCGATGTATTGAAACTCATTGTCAATGTTGAAACGGAATGGCTCGTGGAATTTCAATTGATCGAAAACACCTTTTTAAGCATTGCCAATACCGCTTTCACAACCATTCAGAGCGCAAAGGGTTCCGGCATAACCCTCTCAATTCAAGTTGAAAATGTTGATATCGCTTATCGCAGGTTGCGTGGAATCGGCATAAACCCCGGCCCCATCAAATCCATATGGGGTGCGCGGGCATTTTACATCTTCGATCCCGAGGGCCATCGAATCGAGTTGTGGTCTTAAGACTTAGGCGTTCTTCGAAAATGACATCCCACACAAAATATCTTCTTTAACTATCTAAAAATATTTAAAATTACAGACTTTGCTTCTCTGCCAGGTTGACATGGGCATGTTGTCGTATTAATAAGAAGAAATAAAAGGAGGTCTGCTGTGATGACGAAACAAACATTATCCATACCCAACATTTCCTGCGGTCATTGCGTGATGGCCATCAAGAAAGAGTTGAGTGAACTGGAAGGCGTCGCAACCGTGGACGGCGATCCCGCCGACAAAAGCGTTACCGTAGAATTCGAAGCCCCCGCCACACTGGAACAAATCAAGGAAACCCTTAAAGAGATCAATTATCCCGCGGCCTAAACGGGAATGTCGATCTTGAACGAAGAGCTGTATCATGGCGTCAGACCCCGCGGATTTTACAAAAAACCGATCGATTCGAGATTTTTTGCCGGCGAAATCGAAGATGAGCCCCTGCTGAGTTCAAACAGAAAAAGCTCGGTTGAGCTTTCCTGATTTGAATCAGCCGTTTGTCACCGGTTTTGTTCAAACGCCGGCGGGCATTGTTCCCAAGATTTCGTCCGACCTGCATTGGCCGGATCATTGGGGAACCATCAAGGCCCGATGGGGTGTGGGCCGCATGCACTACACCGTGGATCCCGGACTTTATGCCCTTGGTGAACCTAACGATCAATCTCCGGTTCTGGTCACCGCCAATTACAAAATGAGTTTTGATCGATTGCGGGAAGCCCTTTCGAACCGGAAGGCATGGATACTTGTGCTGGACACGAAGGGCATCAATGTCTGGTGTGCGGCCGGAAAAGGGACATTTGGAACAGACGAACTCGTCCGGCGCGTTGAATTCAGCGGGTTGGATCAGGTCGTTTCCCATCGCCGGCTGATTTTGCCGCAGCTTTCAGGCCCCGGCGTCGCCGCATACAAGGTCAAAAAAAGTATTGGCTTTAACGTTGTTTTCGGGCCTGTTCAGGCAGTTGATTTACCGGTTTTTCTGGATGCCGGCCTAAAAGCAACCCCTGACATGCGGCAAAAGACGTTTCCCATGGGGGAAAGGCTGGTTTTGATACCGGTTGAACTGGTCAGCGCGTTAAAATGGTATGTGCTTATTCTGCCTGTTTTTTTTCTTTTGGGAGGGCTGGGTGCATCTTCCGGATTTTGGAACAATGCGTTGAATCATGGTCTTTTCGCGGTGCTCAATCTGCTGGCGGCATTGGCGGCCGGGGCGGTTTTGACCCCGATTCTGCTGCCCTGGCTGCCCGGCCGGGCCTTTTCTCAAAAAGGCGTGATCATGGGCGTGATCATGGCCGGCGTGATGGTTGTTTTCAGCACAACATACCTTCATCTAAACGTCGGGCTTCTTGAAATTTTGGCCTGGTTTTTTCTGACGCCGGCTTTGTCGGCGTATTTGGCCATGAATTTTACCGGTTCTTCTACCTTTACATCCCTTTCCGGGGTCAGAAAGGAAATGCGTTGGGCCGTTCCCTTTGAAATTATTGGCGGGGTGGCCGGGTTGATTCTCTGGTTTGGCTCGCGATTTGTTGTTTAAAGGTCGGTAAAAATGAAAAATATGGTCTACTTAAAAGATGTTGTCACACTTCAATTCAACGAGGGACAATGTTCGGGCTGCGGGATGTGCATGGTGGTGTGCCCCCATGCTGTTTTCGGTATGAACAGCGGCCGGGTTCAAATGGAAAACAAAGATGACTGCATGGAATGCGGGGCGTGTTCCATGAATTGCCCGACAGGCGCGATAAGCGTGCAATCGGGCGTAGGCTGTGCCGCAGCCGTCATCAATTCGGCTCTGGGCAGGGAAGGATCCTGTTGTTGTGTGATCGAATCCAAAAACGATTCCAGCCCAGGAAAAAACACGACCTGCTGCTAGCGCTGCCGCTCAATACATCTCATTTGAGCGAAAAACAATCCTTGACATTTTCAATATTAAAAATTAAAGGATTTCATTTAATCGATGAGGTTCGTTAAAATGCCTCAAAAGGCATTTTTTTTTACGCTGAAACCGGCTTTTAGGATCCTGGAAATGACAAAAACCGCCCTTTTAGATTACATGTACATCTTTCTTTTCCTTGTCGTGGGTTTTATCGGAGGATTTGCGCCGTTTCTTGTCAACTGGTTCATTCGCCCCAAAAGAACGCATCTTAATAAATCTCTGGATACCTATGAATGCGGGATGGATATTTACGGAAAAGCCTGGGATTACCGATACGGCGTTGCTTATTACCTCTATGCGCTGATTTTTCTCGCGTTCGATGTCGATATCTTGTATCTGTTTCCGGTTGCAGTCGCCTATGACAAGGTTTCCGGATTACGCGGCATTCTCGAGTTTTTTATTTTTTTGGGCATTCTGGCTTTGGCGGTCGTTTATGCCTGGGTCAAAGGAGTATTTACGTGGGAGAGGAAAATAAAGGTTCATCGATAGCCCCTGAATTAGATGCATATACCGAATTTTTAAAATCCGAATCCTGCCGGCCGCTGATCGGAGATGCCGGTGAATACGGCGAGGGGCCCCTGCTGCGCATAAAGCTGACGGACATCATTCTGAAGCTATGTCAGGCGAACTCACTTTGGCCCATGACCTTCGGCATTGCCTGCTGCGCCATCGAAATGATGGGGACCGGCATGGCCCGTTTCGACATTTCCAGATATGGATCCGAAGTGTTCAGGCCGTCTCCCAGACAGTCGGATTTGATGATCGTAGCCGGAACGGTGAATAAAAAACTCGCTCCGGTGCTTCTGACCCTTTATGAACAGATGCCGTCCCCCAAATGGGTCATTGCCATGGGGAACTGCGCCATCTCCGGCGGTCCCTTCAAAGTCGAAGATAACTATAATGTTATCGAGGGCGTCGACAAATTGATTCCCGTCGATGTATATGTTCCCGGCTGCCCCCCCAGACCCGAAGGCCTGATCGAAGGCATTCTCAAGGTCCAGGAAAAAATAACCGGTACCCGGCATCCCCTTCCTCAAAATCGACACCCCAAATCGCCTTTAAGAAAAGTTAAAGGCTTGAGGGTGAAATAATGGATAACATCATCAAAAATTTTAAAGGATTTTTGATCGATCAAGGATTTGATGCCGTCGAGACGGACTATGAGCAGCGGGGATACCATCTGGAAGTCGTGCTGACGGTGACCCAGGTTCGAGAATTTGCAAAAAAAGCGTACGAACTCGGTTTTTACTTGGTCTTTGTCGCCGGATTTCAGGTCCTTGCCGACCCTGAAACGCCTTCCCCGCATTCAGGATTGGCGGTGGTTTATCAATACGCCAGGCATGACCGGCAGTACCGGATAAAGGCATGCGCCTTGGTGCCGGACAGCCTTGAGATTCCCAGTATATCCGACATTTACCAGGGAGCCGATTGGCACGAAAGAGAGACCCGCGATTTTTACGGGATCGTTTTCAGCGGCCATCACAACCTGAAACCGCTGCTGATGGCTGACATGGATGTCGATGTTCATCCATTACTGAAAGAAGAAGCCAAACTGAAATCCCTCGATGCAGTATCGTGGCCTTCGGAGGCACCGGAAAGCACCGAATAAGGAGTCAGGGACGGAACCGGCCCGTCCTTTGGAACGTCTAAAAAAGGATAATTTGTTTCCGCGAATAGCAAGATAGGATATTTAAAACTCAAATCATGCTCGAATCAGAATATCAGGAACAAAACCGGTTCTTTCTGAATATGGGGCCTCAGCATCCCAGCACCCACGGCGTGCTGCTGATTGTGCTGGAGATGAACGGGGAATATGTCCTCGATCCTCAACCGGTGCTCGGCTTCATTCACCGCATGCACGAAAAGATGGGAGAGTCAAGACCATGTCCGGGTTTTATGCCCAATACCGGCAGAATGGATTATGTTTGCGCCCTGCCGTACAATCATGGATATGTGTCACTCATTGAACGAAAAGCCGGAATCGAGGTTCCCGAAAGAGCGGAATACATCCGGGTCATTACATCCGAACTGAACCGGATTGCCAGCCACCTGCTGTGGCTGGGCGCCTATCTTCTCGATCTCGGCGCTTTTACCCCCATTTTATACGGCTTCGATGACCGGGAACACATTTTGGATATTCTGGAAAGTGTCACCGGTTCAAGACTCACTTACAGTTATTATCGTTTCGGCGGTGTTTGCCAGGATATCGACGAAAAATTCGTCGAGCGGACCCGTGCATTTATCAAACGATTGCGCAAACGATATGGTATCTATGAAAAGCTGGTGACCAAAAACATTATTTTCATCAAGCGCACGGAAAATATCGGGATCGTTTCGCCGGATATGGCCCTGCGATACGGAATGACGGGGCCGAACCTCAGAGGATCCGGTATTTCTTATGACATTCGCAAAAATGAACCGTATTCCGTTTATCCTGAATTTGATTTTGAGGTGCCGGTGGGACGTCAAGGCGATTGTCTGGACCGGTACATGGTTCGTGTCCGTGAGATCGAGCAGTGCCTCAGGATTATCGAGCAGGCCCTGGACCGGCTGCCGGAAGGGCCGATTCGATCCAAGGTGCCGAAAAATATCAAGCTGTCTCCCGGCGACTGCAATTTTGCCGTGGAAGCCGCCAGAGGAGAACTGTCATACTATTTGATAGGAGATGGAACGAGCACGCCATACCGGCTGAAAGTCAGAGTGCCGTCTTATTCCAACTTGAGCTGCCTGCCGGAGTTGGGACGCGGTATTCTTCTGCCCGATTTGGTGTCTATTTTGGGAAGCTTTGATCTGGTGATACCGGAAATCGACCGGTAGGACATTTAATTAATACGCTTTTAAAAAAAAGCTTATGGAAACGATTTCAACTTTACCACCCGAATTGATCCGGATGGTGATCAGCGCCATCATCGTCATTACATTCCTTTTCCTCAACGCCATCATGATGGGTTACGCGGAACGGAAAATCGCAGGACACGTTCAGCGGCGCCCCGGCCCCATGGAAGTGGGGTCCCACGGCATACTCCAAATGATTATCGACGGGATCAAGCTGGTGGCAAAAGAATTGATCATCCCGTTTAATGTGGATCGAACCCTCTTTCGGGTGGCGCCGCTTTTATCGTTCACACCGGTGATTCTTCCCTTTCTGGTGATTCCCTTCAGCGAAAAGCTCCAGGCCAGGGATTTGAACATGGGACTGATATTCATCGTCACCATGGGGTCCGTTAATGTCATGGCGTGTTTGGTCGGCGGTTGGGGTTCCAACAACAAATATTCCATGTTCGGCGCCATGCGCGCGGTGGCCCAGGCCATTTCTTATGAAGTCCCGATTTTACTGTCTATTCTCGCCGTTATTCTCATGTGCAATACCTTCAGTCTTAAGGGGATCGTTGGTGCACAGCAAAAGATCTGGTTTGTATTTTTACAGCCGGTGGCCTTTCTCATCTACGTGGTTGCAGGGCTTGCGGAAACCAACCGTGCCCCGTTCGATCTCCCCGAGGCCGAAAGCGAGCTCACGGCAGGATTTCACACCGAATACAGCGGCATGGGGTTTTCCCTCTTTTTCCTCGGCGAATATACCAATATGTTCATCGTCGCTTCGGTGGCGACGGTTCTTTTTTTAGGCGGATGGCACGGCCCCCATCTTCCTTACGGCGAATACTTGGGCGTGGTCTGGTTTTTACTCAAGGTCTATTTCCTGTTGTTTTTGATGATCATGGTGCGATGGACCTATCCGAGGGTACGCTTTGATCAATTGCTGAATTTTTCCTGGAAGTATCTGGTGCCCTTTTCTCTTGCGAACCTTTTGATAACAGCCGTGGTTGTTAAACTATGAAGCAATATTTTTCCGAATTGTTTACCGGCGGAATGAGTCTGGTCGAAGGTCTCGGCGTCACCATGAAGGCGCTGTTCATGCCCATCGTCACGGTGCAGTATCCCCGGGAAGAAATCGATATATCCCCCAGTTTTAGAGGTCACATCGATCTCATTCTGGACCCGGAGAAAAATTCGTATCGGTGCATCACGTGCGGGATGTGCGAAAAAAACTGCCCGTCCAACTGCATCACGGTCAAGGGAGAAAAACTTGAGGGGCAAAAGAAAAAATCCCTGGTCCTTTTCGATCTGGACTTCACCAAATGCAGCCTGTGCGGAACATGTGTCGAAATCTGTCCCGTGAACGCACTTGAGTATTCCAAAGAATACAACCTGGCGGCCTTTTCCAGGGAAGCGTTCCACTATGACATCCTCAAACGGCTGGAGGAACGGATAAAATGACGTTTTACCAGAGCATTGCCGAAGGGCTTTTTCTCGCGTTTATTATTCTGGTGGTATTGGGAAGTCTCATTACCATCCGGGCCAAGATGCTCATGAAAACGGTTCTGGGACTTGCAGTGGCGCTTCTCGGTGTTGCCGGCATTTATTTTTATTTGGGGAGCATGTTTCTCACACTGATGCAGATTCTCGTCTATGTCGGCGCCATCTGTATCGTTATGATCTTCGGGATTATGGTTGGATATACGCCCACCGAAGTGGCGGAAAAGTCCATTAAAGATTGGCGAAACAAATTTTTGGCCGTCTTGTCGGCAGTGACGGCTTTTTTATTGATCCTCGTTTGTGTGTTGAAAACCCATTGGGTTCCCGTCGCGGCGGGAAACCGGGACTTCTCGGCGGTTCATCTGGGACACGAGTTTTTATACACCTATTGTCTGGCCTTTGAGTTGATTTCGGTCATCCTTCTGATTGCGATCGTCGGCGCCATCATTCTGGCCAGGGGCGGCGCCGGAAAGACGGCCGTCGACATACCGGTCGAAGAAAAGATCGCCGGGGTCCGGGAAGAAAAAGGAGAAACAACCGCATGATCAGTCATCATCTTAGCACTTACTTAATTATTGGCGTATTTCTCCTTATCGCCGGCATCTACGGTTTGATCCAGCATAAGTCCTTTATCGGAATGCTGGTTTCCACGGAACTGATCCTCAACGGCGCCGGCGTGAATTTTATGGCTTTCAACCGTTTTCTCGCTCCCGATCCCGCCGTCGGCCAGGTGATTACCCTGTTTATCATGGGGATCGCCGCCGCCGAAGCCGCGATTGTCGTGAGCTTTATACTTGCTGTTTTCCGTAAATACCATTCCATTGATCCGGATGAAGTGGACGAACTTCATGGATAGAAGCGGATACTGCTGTCATCTCAATGGGAATTTTTGTGATTTGATATTTCCGGTTTACTCGGGATAGGCATTTTATGGACACCATTATCACCAGTAAAATCGTTTTGACACCGCTGATTCCCTTTGTGTCGGCCCTTCTTATTCTGGCGTCGAAGAACAAACCGAACCTGAGAGAGTCCTGGTCCGTCTTCGGCGCGGTACTGACCTTTCTCTCCGTGGTCTATTTCCTGCCCCATCTTCTGGCAGGTGGGTCTTATCAATACACCATGTTTACGATTTACCCCGGTGTCAGCGTAAAATTTCACTTGGATGGTCTGGGAATCCTTTTTGCAGGAACATCCTCATTTTTGTGGATAATGGCCGGATTGTACTGCGTCGGCTATATGCGCGGCCTGGATGAGCATGCCCAGACGCGATTTTATTTTTGTTACGCCGTGGCCGTGGGCGGCGCCATGGGCGCGGCATTTTCCGGCAATCTGTTCACCTTGTATCTGTTTTACGAAATCGTTTCCATATTCACCTATCCACTGGTTGCGCACCACCAGGACCAGGAAGGGTATTTCGGCGGCCGCAAATATATCGTATATTTAATGTTCGCGTCCAAGGCTTTTTTGCTCCCGGCCATGGTTCTGGTTTACGTTCAGTGCGGCACTTTGGATTTTGCCATCGGCAATATCGCAACAGGAATCTTTCCCCATAACGCCGCCCCGCTGCTGGTAAAGATCACATATCTCCTTTGCATTTTCGGATTTGCCAAGGCGGCGCTCATGCCGATACACGGATGGCTTCCCGCCGCAATGGTGGCCCCTACCCCGGTCTCTGCACTGCTCCATGCCGTGGTTGTGGTCAAGGTCGGGGTGTTCTCCATCGCAAGAGTGATGCTTTCGGTATTCGGCGTCAATTTGCTGAACAAACTCGGCCTGGGAATCTTCACGGCATATCTGGCGTCCTTTACCATTATTTTGGCTTCCGTGGTCGCGCTCACCCAGAACAATCTTAAAATGCGGCTGGCTTATTCGACGGTCAGCCAGCTGTCTTACATCATATTGGGGGTTGCCATGCTGACCCCCAACAGTATTACCGGCGGCATTATCCATATCACCAATCATGCCTTTGCCAAGATTACCCTCTTTTTCTGCGCCGGGGCAATTTTCGTGGCAACCCATAAAAAGAACGTATCGGAACTGGGCGGCATCGGCTGGAAGATGCCCTTTACCATGATTGCCTTCGGTCTGGCTTCATTGAGCATGATCGGTGTTCCGCCGGTGAGCGGTTTTGTGACAAAATGGTTTCTGGCCCTGGGGACGCTGGACATCCACAACATGATCCTGTTGACGGTCATTTTGGTGAGCAGCCTTCTCAACGCTGGCTATTTCGTACCGGTGGTCTATACATCGTTTTTCGGAAAACCGAATCCCGGTGACAACACTTCTCCCGGCTTCTTAGAGGGTTCACCGCTGATTATGTTCATGGTGATTCCGCTGTTTTTTACCGCCGTGGCCTCGGTGCTGTTCGGGATATATCCGGATCTTTTTCTTAAAATAATCAATCTAATGGTGGTGAGATAATGGTGCGACTTCTCAACTATCTCAATGAACATTCCGTCATGCTGAAACGGATCTTTTTCCTTTTTTTGATCCTTACCGTGGTGTTCGATTTATATGTGAAGCGGCATGAAATACATTTTTTCGGCGATGCCATTATCGGTTTCTGGTCCTTGTTCGGTATTGTCGGATGTCTCGGCATGATCATTGTGTGCAAAGGTTTGTCCCATGTCTGGCTCATGAAAAAGGAAGATTATTATGATAAGTAGCACGGTCCTTATTCATCCCACCACCTGGTTTCTAGGGGGTGCCGTTCTACTGCCTTTTTTAGAAAAAAAGGATAAGCTGAGAAAAGCGGTTCTCATCGGTATCCCTCTCATTGCCTTCACGCTGATTCACTGGCTGCCGGACAGCTTCGGCCATGTGCACTACCTGGGCTTCGACCTGGTGTTCGGAAGGGTGGACCGTCTGACCCGCGTATTTTTGCACGTTTTTACGATCATGGCGTTTATCGGCTGCATCTACGGGCTTCATGTCAAAGAGACCGGACAGCATATTGCGGCGTTTCTTTACGTGGGCGGATCGTTGGGGGTGACCCTTTGCGGCGATTACCTGACCCTGTATATTTTCTGGGAGATGATGGCGTTTTCATCGGTCTTTCTGATCTGGTACCGGAAAAAAAGACAATCCATCGAAGCCGGGTTCAGATACATATTGGTTCATACGACCGGTGGCCTGGTCCTTCTGGCCGGCATTTTTTTACGATATCAAAATATTCATGATCTGAGCTTTGTGCAGATTGCGACAAACGGCGCTACTTTTGCCGATTATCTCATCATGATCGGTTTTATGCTCAATGCCGCTGTTCCGCCGATTCATGCCTGGCTTCCGGATGCATACCCGGAAGCGTCTGTCACCGGTGCGGTCTTTATGTGCGCCTTTACCACCAAGACCGCCGTCTATGTCTTGGCCCGGGGATTTCCCGGATTTGAGGCCCTGGCAATTTTAGGCGCCATCATGACTGTTTACGGTGTCGGATACGCTGTGGTGGAAAACGATGCAAGGAGAATCCTGGCCTATCATATTGTCTCCCAGGTCGGATACATGGTTTGCGGCATCGGCATCGGAACGGCCATGGCCGTCAACGGGGCCGTTGCCCATGCGTATGCCCACATTATTTACAAGGGACTTCTCTTTATGGGCGCCGGCGCCGTGCTGGAAATGACCGGAACATCAAAGCTCAACGAGCTTGGCGGATTGTATAAACGAATGCCCTGGGCCATGGTTTTTACGGTGATCGGCGGTATATCCATTTCAGGGTTCCCTCTCACCAGCGGCTTCATCAGCAAGTCGATGGTTATCGCCGCGGCAGGAGCAAGCCATCATCCCGTCCTGATGCTCTTGATGGATTTGGCTGCGGTGGGTACGTTCCTTTCCGTGGGCATCAAGCTCCCGTACTTTATATGGTTTGGAGAAGATTCCGGTGTCGAAGCCAAGGATGCGCCGTGGAATATGAACCTGGGGATGGCCATCGCGGCATTTTTATGTTTTTTTCTGGGTATCTTTCCGAACTATCTTTACAAGATGCTCCCCTATCCGGTGTATTGGCATCCATACAATGCCTACCATTTGTCCGAGACCCTGCAGCTTTTGGGATTCACGGGGCTGGGCTTTTTTATCATGGTTAAAAAGCTCAAACCAGAACCCAAAATCAACCTGGACCTGGACTGGTTCTATCGAAAAGGCGCCAGGGTATTTATTCGATTTGCCTCCCGGCGGGTGGTTCCGACCAACGACTGGGCCAACGATGTATACCGCAACATCGGCATGAGAGCGACCATGGCCCTGGCAAAGGCTTTTTCATGGTTTGACTGGGAGGGGATCGATTGGACCATTGACGGTTCCGCAAGAGGGGTCGTTGAAGGCGGCAACCGTCTGAGATCTCTGATGACCGGAAAGATTCAGCATTATATCGGCGCTGCCGTGGCGCTGACGTTCATTATTCTGATTCTGGTGGTGCTGCTATAGCAAAAATATATGTTAGGACGCCTCATATATGGAACAATATTTGATCTATAATTCGTTGAATTACCCGATACTGACGGTTCTTGTGGCTGTTCCGCTGTTCGGATCGCTGATCACGCTTTTTATCCGGGGTGACAAATACTTGAAAATCTGGGGATTGGTGGTGACATTGACGACCGCGGTCCTCTCTTTGCCCCTGTATTCGAATTTTGATCTCACGACTGCCAAATATCAATTCGCCGAATTCAGAAATTGGATTCCTTTTGCCAAGATCAACTATGTTCTGGGTGTGGACGGTATCAGCATACTGCTCGTACTGCTCACCACTTTGGTGATGCCCCTTTGCATTCTATGTTCATGGACCTACATCAAGGAACGATTCAAAGAATTCATCTGTGTAATGCTTATCATGGAAGCCGCCATGGTGGGCGTTTTCGTCAGTCTGGATACCGTTCTTTTCTTTATTTTCTGGGAAGCGATGCTGGTTCCCATGTACCTGATCATTGCGGTCTGGGGTGGTCCCCGCAAGGATTACGCATCCATCAAATTCTTTCTTTACACTTTGATCGGAAGCATATTTCTCTTTGTGGCCATCATTGCGATGTATGTCACCACCGGTACCTTTTTTATCCCGGAATTGATGGCGCACCAGTTCAGTTTCAGCTACCAGATGTGGATTTTTTGGGCATTTACTTTGGCATTTGCCATCAAAGTGCCCATGTGGCCCGTTCACACGTGGCTTCCTGCCGCCCACGTGGAGGCGCCCACTGCCGGGAGTGTTATTCTGGCCAGCATTCTGCTGAAAATGGGCGGTTATGGGTTTTTGCGGTTTTGCCTTCCCATAGCGCCGGCCGCAACGATCTATTGCATGCCGTATCTGATCGCGATTTCTATCATGTCCATTATTTTCGGCGGATACCTCGCCCTTGGACAAAACGATGTCAAGCGGCTGATCGCTTACTCCAGCGTGGGCCATATGGGTTTTGTCACACTGGGGATATTTCTTCTAAACGATGTCGGCATCAAGGGCGCCATCTTGCAGATGGTAAATCACGGCGTGACCACCGGCGCGCTCTTTATCTGCGTGGGCATCATCTATGAGCGGACCCATAGCCGAGAGATTTCGGACAATAGCGCACTGGGCATGCTCATGCCGATTTACGTTACCTTTTTGGTGATTTTTTCTCTATCGTCTTTGGCATTTCCCGGGACCAACAGCTTTGTGGGAGAGTTCCTTGTCTTGATGGCCTCATTTTCCAAATACAAGCTTGTCGGGGGGCTCGCCGTTATCGGCGCAATACTGGCGGCAGCCTATATGCTGAGACTGGTGCAGAAGATGGTATGGGCGGATTCGGACGGTCATATGCACCATGGCGAAAAATCACATCTGTTCGATCTGAATTTCAGAGAAACGGGGACACTGGCGTTTCTGGCGATCTTTGTATTCTGGATCGGATTGAACCCCGGACCCTTTTTAAAAATTATGGACACCAGCACCCTCCACCTTCTCCAGCAGCTGGAGGACGGCAGGAAAGCTATGCCGGCAGGGCACGGCGAATACCATGCCCTGCTGAACGGCGTGGGGGAGTCGATCAGGCACCTGGTCGCCTTTAAATAGAATGGATTGATTTCATGACACTGTTTTTACCTGAACTGGCATTGCTGTTGACGGCTGTGGTTTTCTTTTTCGCTTCTTTAGGGAAAATCAAAGGGGCTCGCCTGCAGGGGCTGGGGATCCTGTTTTCAGGCCTGGCCGTTCTTATATCCCTTTATTCATACGGAATGCAGGGATCCTTGTTTTTCAATGCATACCGTGTGGATGCTTTTTCCCAGATATTCAAAGTCATCATCGCCTTCGGGCTTTTTATCGTCATCTATCTGGGGAACGGGCTTTACGGCATCGACGACGTCCTTCAACCGGAGTACTTTCTTTTTTTGACCTTGAGTGCATTCGGCCTGATGGTCATGAGCAGCGCCGTGGAGCTGATAACGATCATCCTTTGTCTTGAAATCCATTCATTCGCGCTGTTTATCATCATTCCGTTCCGAAAAAAAGGCGCCTACCGCCAACAGATGGAAGCGGGCATTAAATACGCGCTTTTCGGGGCCGCGGCATCCGGGATTTCTCTATACGGCATCAGCTATATTTTTGGCATGACGCACACCACTTATCTGGCCGATCTCGTAAAAATCATACCGGGTGTCATCTTGAAAAAACCCCTGATGCTCGTCGGCCTCGTTATGCTTCTCGGCGGGTTTTTTTACAAACTGGCCCTTTTTCCCATGCATTTTTGGGCGCCGGATGTCTATGAAGGCGCCGCCAACGAAACATCCGGTTTTGTTGCAACCCTTCCCAAAGTGGGTGCGGTGGCATTGCTGATCCGATTGATCTCCCTGGCCGGTGTGGATGCCGCCCAGTTTACATGGGTTCTGATGGCGTTTGCCGTGCTTTCCATGACCTTTGGAAATTTAGCCGCCCTGGTGCAGAACGATATCAAGCGCCTTTTGGCGTACTCCAGTATTGCCCATGCCGGTTATGTCATGGTCGGTCTCCTTTGCGCCACCGAATTTGGATATCTTTCCGGTGTGTATTACATCGCGGGTTATCTGCTGATGAATCTGGCCTGCTTCTTTGTTATTTACAACCTCGCGCCCCAAGGGGAAAATATCACTTTTGCCGATTTGAGCGGTTTATATAAACGTTCACCCCTATTGGCATTGACGCTGGCCGTGGGGGCCTTCGGCCTGGCCGGTATACCGCCGACCATCGGGTTTACCGGAAAGCTGTTTCTCTTTACCGCCGCCATTAAAAAGGGCATGTACGGACTCATTATCCTGGCGGTGATCAATACCGGTATTGCCATATTTTATTATTTGAAAATGGTCAGGGCCGCCTATACGAGTGTCGAATCCCAGGCTTCTCCCCTTAATCTCAAATTGTCCACGTCAATTCTCGGGATCTTTTTTATTGCCATCATTCTTCTGCTGGGAACATTTCCACAAGGATTTATGAGTGTTGCCAGAGAGGCCATCGCCGCAGCCATGTAGCTATAGTTAGATTGTTGATATATGATTGAAAGGCGTTGCCCCGCTTCAACGATTTAAACCTTCGCTTTGAAATTTTTGAGGGGGCGTGGTGTATTCCAAACAGGCGCTCCATGGATAATCTTTTTTTTAAACCGCATGAACTCGCGGCAAGGGATCGTAAGGAAAGAACAGGATATTAGCTTTAAAATATCAATCGGTTAAGTTCGCCATTTTAATTTTTTTAGAAACACAAAATCGAAATGCGCCTGTTCTGTCCAACGATCCCTAAGCCGCTCAAACAGCATCCGATTTAAAAAAAAGATTACCCATTCCGCTCTTATTAAGGATTTAGAAAAAAACTCCCCGAGGGCTCAAATTATTAATGCCGAATCGCATTCTTGAACACATACGATAGAGTCCAGCCAGAAATGGTAGATTTTGGATCAGGCCAAGGCCGCAGCGATTTTGTAACCGCAGGCGTAGCAGCGCTACGTCGAGGATTGCAAAATAGTGAGAACGCAGACCTGGACCAAAAGATGCCATTTCTGGCTGGACTCTAATTGGCGATCTTTTTGATAAGGTTCCCGTACCCCAGGTTATGGTAGATGATATAGATTGTTTGGAGCCATTTGTTTGATTCGGGATAATAGTTGATGTTCGGGACAAATCCCTGGCTCATTTCAATGAGGAACTGGGTAAAAATAATCCACTGCATGGCTTCATCGATGTTTTCAAGAACCGCCGAATGGTAACGAAATTCAATGGTGGACCGAAACCAGTATGAGTGAAGATTCAGGCCGTGATACCGCGTTTTATCATAGCGCGGATACATTGCCGCTTCCACTTCATATCGGTTTTCCGCGGAATACCACAGTTCTTTGATCCTGTGGCATATTCCTTCTTCTGTTTCACCGTCGCAAACCTCAAGAAACGACGCGACGTTGAATTCCATGGGGCGGCAGGTCTCTGCCCGTTCTCGATTCCCGGGGATGAGCAGGTAAAAGTATTTTTCGAGGGGATGGATAATCCGGACCAGCTGTTGGAGCTGTGTGCAGGTAAATACCTTCGGATCCACACCGTGATGAACATGAAACCCACAGCTTTCGTCAATAGACACCCCATCGATATCATTGAGAAATCTTAACGCATTATAGACTTGAACCAGGCTTTGGATGCCGCTGAGTATCGGGCTGGTCAGTTCGGCGCCGAATTGGGTGTGGCACTTGCCCCTGACGGATGTATCTTTTTCAAAGTGCCACGATTCTCTGTCAGAACCAATGGGTATTTTGTAATCTTCATAAAGCTGCTGGATATGTCTTCCGTCTTTGGCGCGGGATGAAATGCAATAGGGTTTGATAATATTGTCGTCCACCGGCGTGATGACATAATTCAGTCCGAAAAATTCGATTTCAACGCCAAAGTTCCTGCCGGTGAAATACTGCAGCATGGGATACCGGGTTTTGAGCTGCAGCGCCAGTTGTTCAATGGGTGTCATCAGGGGGGTTATCCTTTTTCTTCTATAATTCTTGCATCGGCCACCAATATCCCGTCGGGGTAGGCAAAGACCGGGTTCAGATCGATCTCGGCAACAGACGGATAGGTTTGAGCCATTTGCGCTACCGCTGTCAGACAGTCCGCAAGTGCCTGCTCATCCACCGACGGCCGGCCGCGATAGCCTGTGATGAGCCCATACCCCTTAATTTTTCGTACCATGGACAGCGCCTCATTACGGGTTAAGGGTAAAAGTCTGAGGCTCACATCCTGAAAGATTTCTACCATGACGCCGCCGAGGCCGAACAGAATCACCGGACCGAATTGCGGATCCCGATTCATTCCGATAATCACTTCCAGGCCGGCCGGCGCCATCCGGGTGACCAGCACACCATTTACCTGCGCTTGAGGGCTGCTTTTTTGAACGGCTGTCAGAAGTTCATCATAAGCGGTTTCTACAGCTTTGTCAGAATCCAGATTCAGTTTCACGCCGCCCACATCGCTTTTGTGAAGGATATCCGGAGAACTGATTTTAAGCGCCACCGGAAATCCTATGGTTGTTGCTGCTTCAACGGCATCGTTTTTCGTGTTTGCCAGCGCAAACTTCGTGCAGGGGAGTCCCTGGCCGGCAACCCGTTCGAATGCTTCATTAAGCGGCAATTGCCGTCCAAATGCCGGCTCCATGAGCGTGGGCTTTTGAGGCGTCGTCAGCATCCTGCGATCGAGAACCCTGGCCAGTGCTTTTATCCCCCGTTCGGGTGTCGGGAAGACAGGAATTCCTTTTAGATGCATGCGCTCTCTTTCGACGCGTTCGACATCCGCTCCCCCCAGGAAAATGATCAACTCATTGGCGCCGGGAGTGACCACGCGGGAAGCGTCTTCCACCGGATCGCCGAATATGATTCCCAGGGTGTCATAGTACTGCCGGGTGACCTCGATAACATCGCCGAACATCTTAGCGTCGGCGTCACCCGTAAGATCGATGGGGTTGGCCTTGATGGCATGGGCCGGAATCAGCGGCGTAAGCGTTTCAATAACCGTTTTCGGCAGCGGGGAGACATCAAGACCTTCCTGTTCGGCCTGATCCGTGGCGAGAATCGCGGCGCCGCCGGATGTGGTGATAAAGAGAATTCGGTTCCCCTGGGGCGGTTTCAGATACGCCAGCGCCTTGGAAAAATCATAAAATTCTTCCGTGGTATACGCCCGGCAAATGTTGTATTTCGCAAAAAGGGCATCATAGATGGCGTCTGCACCTGCAAGCGCTTTGGTGTGGGACTCTGCCGCTACCTTCCCCTTGGGCGTCCGTCCGGATTTGAGAACGACCAGCGGTTTTTGAAGTTTTTTTACGGCCTCGATAAACTGGCGGGGGCGTTTTATACCTTCGATGTAAGCGGCAATGACCTCGGTGTTTTCATTCTGATTGAAATAAGCGATAAGGTCCGCTTCA
>JAJDND010000179.1 GCA_022340885.1 Desulfobacterales bacterium
ACGATGCGCCGCATCATCCTGCCGCAGGCGATGCGGGTGATCATCCCGCCCACCGGCAACGAGACCATCTCGATGCTCAAGACCACCTCGCTGGTGAGCGTCATCGCGGTCACCGAGCTGCTCTACTCGGTGCAGCTCATCTATTCGGTTAACTACCGCACGATCCCACTGCTCTTAGTGGCTAGCATCTGGTACTTGATGGTGACGACGCTGTTGTCGATCGGCCAGTTCTACATCGAGCGCCATTTCGGCCGCGGCGCCAGCCGCAGCCTGCCAGCCACCCCGTTGCAAAAAGTCCGCGGTTTCCTTGTCCGTTTCTCCACCGGAGTGTATGGCCATGAATGATCGCCCTGCCACCCAAACACCGACGCCATTGACGCCAATGGTCAAGGCCCAGGCGGTATACAAGCGATTCGGTCATATCGAGGTGTTGAAGGGCATATCCCTCGAGGTGCAGCGAGGCGAGGTGGTGTGTCTTCTGGGGGCATCAGGTTCGGGCAAATCGACCTTCCTTCGCTGCATCAATCATCTTGAGAAGATCGACGCCGGCAGACTGTGGGTGGATGGTCACATGGTCGGTTACAAGCAAATGGGCGAGCGCATCCACGAGCTGCGCGACCGCGAGGTCTGCGCCCGTCGTGCCGAGATCGGCATGGTCTTCCAGCGCTTCAATCTCTTCGGCCACATGACGGCGCTGGGAAATGTCATCGAGGCGCCCATCCATGTTCGCAAGATGCCCCGGGAGCAAGCGCTTGACAGCGCCCGCGAGCTGCTGCGTCGCGTTGGCCTGGCCGAGCGCATGCATTCCTATCCCAGTCAGCTTTCCGGCGGCCAGCAGCAGCGGGTGGCGATCGCCCGGGCGCTGGCGATGCAGCCAAAGCTGATGCTTTTCGACGAGCCCACCTCGGCACTCGACCCCGAGCTCGTGGGCGAGGTGCTCGAGGTGATGAAAACGCTGGCCCAAGAAGGCATGACGATGGTGGTGGTCACCCACGAGATGGGCTTCGCCCGCGAGGCCGCCGACCGGGTGCTGATGATGGAAGACGGCAAGATCATCGAAGGAGGCACACCCGAGGCCTTCTTCAATAATCCGCGCGAGGAACGCACACGGCAGTTCCTGTCGAAAATCCTGTAATTTTCTAATAGTTCACCGGCATAACTTGCGCCATCTGCTTCGCCGAGCGACAGCATTTGTCACAAAAAAGGGGGTTTGAATTAACCTATTGATTTTACGTTATCAGCCACTCGACTAATCGATACAGTTGGGATGCAATTATGACGGTTAAGACGCCTTAAAATCCTAATTGTATCAGAGATGCCCATGATCGAAGAAATCAAGATATTTTGAGAATCGATCTCCGGCAAAAGCCGGTATGAAAAAGCCACGCGCCGTCATAAAATATGATCATCGGTATGGCGGTTCAATTGAGTTCGTCACGCCGGTATCGTTGGAATGCTCTTGACACAATCGTTGGGAAACCGATAAAATCAGTACACTAACCCGGTTGTTTTGGTGCCATTACGGAAAGCAGAACACAAACCATCCCCCTAAACGGAGAAGCAGCATGAAAGATAAAGATACCGACTATATTGAGCGTTTGCTGGAAAATCCCAAGGTTCAAGAGGCGGTCAGCAATAGTAACCGTGAGTTGGTGGAGCGAAGAAGATACGAACCGCCCAAATCCCAAGTGTTTAAAAGCCGTTATACCCTGCTGAAAGATGTTGATCGTTTTACCTTCAACATTGACAAGGAAGCAAAAAAACAGTTGCCGGACATTATTAATAATAAGGTCCAGTCTATCGTCGGTGCGGATTCACCTGAAGAATCCTTTCAAAATTCTTATGACAAAAAACGATGTATCGGCATTGTATTTTCCGGAGGACCGGCTCCCGGTGGTCATAATGTGATCGCAGGGCTGTATGACGCTGCAAAAAAGGTGAATTCGGAAACCAAAATTTACGGTTTTTTGCTGGGTCCGGATGGGATCATTGAAAATGAAGCCATCGAAATAACCGGCCAGGTGGTTGATGCTTATCGTAACCTCGGTGGTTTTACCATGATAAAAACCGGCCGAACGAAAATAGATTCAAAAAAGAAACTGGCCCTGTCCAAGGAAACCTGTAAAGCGCTGGGATTGGATGCACTCGTAATCGTGGGGGGAGATGATTCAAATACAAACGCCGCCTTTTTGGCTCAGGAAATGATTGAGGACGGGATCCAGGTCATTGGCGTTCCCAAAACTATTGATGGCGATATTCAGGTCCGAGATCGAAACGGTCAGATTTTGTGTGCCATGTCCTTCGGTTTCCACACGGCAGCGAGAGCATTTTCAGGCTCGATCAGTAATCTTTGTACAGACAGCAGTTCAGACGTCAAATACTGGCATATCTGTAAAGTCATGGGTCGCGTTGCCAGCCACTTGGCGCTTGAAGTTGCGCTGCAGACCCATGCCAATATGACCTTCATTGGTGAAGAACTTTGCGATTATGTTGATGAAAAGAGAATCGAAGAAGCGGCAAGAGACCATGTGGTCGATTTCAATGCATACGGAATGACCCTCAGGCATCTGTCGCGGGTGATTTGCGACGGCATCGTCAGAAGGGCTGCTGTCGGTAAAAACTACGGCGTAATTGTCATTCCGGAAGGAATATTGGAGTTCATCAATGAAATACAGGTTTTTATCATAAAGCTCAACACGATCATTGCGGAATATAACAAAACCCATGATACGGATTTCCATTCAGATTTCCCGGTGCTTGAAGATAAACTGGAATATTTGCGAAGAATGGCCAGGCGGTCCAGAGAAGATAAAAGTTTTTCCGTTTGGAATACGCGGGATGATGATCTGTTTAACGAAATACCGGATTTTTTTCAGGAAGGCCTTCTCACGGAAAGAGACAGTCACGGAAATTTTCAGTTTTCCCAGGTTAAAACCGAACAGGTGCTCATGGGATTGGTGAACGACTACCTGAATATGTTGCATGAGGGTGGGGGGTATAGAATCGGGATCGAAAAATCCTACTACCGAAAGGTGATGAAAAAAGGCGGACTCGATCCGGCGTATTTCGGCCCCATACTTTTTGAAAACTATGAAAAGGACTCGTATTTATTGGTCAAACCGTCTATCATCTCCATAAAAACCCTCAAACAGACCCTTGAAAAAGAACAAGCGATTACAGAAGCCCAGGAGATACCCGAACCTGTTGCAAAGATTTATAAAAAATCCGTGCCGAAATTCAAGACGCAAATTCATTTTTACGGATATGACGGAAGAGGCAACGATCCCACCCGATTTGATTGTAACTATACGTATAACCTGGGGTTGACGGTTTTTAGCCTGATTGCCAACGGCGCTACCGGCCAAATGGCGGCCATCAGGAATCTGGAGCAGGATTTTTCGAAGTGGGAGCCCATCGGAATTCCCATTGGTCCCTTGATGCGCCTGGAAGAAAGAAAAGGCAAACTCGAGCTTGTTTTGGAAAAAAGTCTGGTCGATGTCAATTCCGCTTCGTTCAACATTGTAAAAGCGTTAAGAGAAAAATGGCTCGCCGCCGTTTCGAGTGATGATAACTACCGGCGACCGGGTCCCATAAGGTTCACCGGAGAAAGCGAAGAAGATCGACCCATCACGCTGCTATTGAATGCACTGGGTTAATTTTTTTCCTACAAGGAAGATATGATGAAAATAAATTCAATAATGGTTCCTGATCCTATTACCATAACCGAAAACGCTTCCATACAGGAGGCCATTGAGGTGATGAAGATCAATTCGATCAGGCATCTTCCGGTGGTTTCAAAAGGAAACAAGCTCGAAGGTTTTATTACGCTTGCGGATTTAAAGCAGGGTCTCATTCCTTCCATGATCGGTGAGTTGACGCTGACGGATTTGATCATCAAGAATCCCATTGTGGTAGGGCCCAATGACGACATCGAAGTGGCGGCTCAATTGATATACAAGCATAAAATCGGGGGCATGCCCGTGGTGAAAAACCATAAACTGGTGGGCATTATTACGGCTACGGATATCCTCCGGACGTTCATCGATATGATGGGTTTTCTCAATGCCAGTTCACGGATCGATCTGGTGGTGGGGGATAAACCCGGATCTTTTAAAAATGTACTGCAAATTATCAACGAGAACGGCGGGGACATCATCAATGTCGGGATGACGGCGCAAAAACCGAGCAAAAGAGAATATTACTTTCGGCTTTCCCCCTGCAATACGGAGGTTATCCGGCAAGCCCTTGAAAAAGACGGATACCGGGTTCTTAACGCAATGGACTGAATCCGGTAAACGTAAAGAGAAAAGAGAAAACAGGAAAGCGTATAAATAATATCACGAATTGATTGCTCATATTGGTGCTTGAGAATCTGCCGGTCCGCCTGGGTCACGCCCTTAATTCTTCTGCGGCCTCAAGGGCAAAATACGTCAGGATCATGTCGGCACCGGCCCGTCTAATGGCAATAAGGGTTTCCATCATGACTCTTTTTCCGTCCACCCATCCCATTTTTTCGGCAGCCTTGACCATGGCAAATTCACCGCTGACATTGTAGGCTGCCAAAGGAAGATCGATTTCCTCCCGGATGAGATGGATGATGTCCAGATAGGGCAAGGCGGGCTTTACCATGATGATGTCCGCGCCTTCTTCGATGTCCAGGATCACCTCGCGAACCGCTTCCAATGCATTGGCGGGATCCATTTGATAGGTCCGCCGATCTCCGAACTTCGGGGCGGAATGTGCGGCATCACGAAAGGGCCCGTAAAATGCACTACAGTACTTGGCTGCATATGAGAGTATGGGAACGTTGATGAGATCGTTTTCATCCAGGATATTTCGGATTTCAGCGACACGGCCGTCCATCATATCGGAAGGCGCGACCATATCGGCACCGGCCCGGGCATGAGAAAGAGCGGTTTTGGCCAGCAGGTCCAAAGAGGCGTCGTTGTCGATCATATCCCCCTCCACAACGCCGCAATGGCCATGATCGGTATATTGGCACAGGCAGACATCGGTAATGACGGCAAGATCCGGTATTTTGTCTTTCAAAGCGCGTGTTGCATTTTGAACGATGCCGTTTTTATCATAAGCGCCGGTGGCAAGCGGATCTTTCTTTTCCGGTATGCCAAACAACATTACTGCCGGAATGCCGAGTTCATGGGCTTTTGAGGCCGCTTTGACAAGATTGTCGATGGAAAGCTGATAATGCCCGGGCATTGAATCGATTGGGTTTTTCACTCCCTTGCCGTTGATGGCAAAGAGCGGAAGAATGAGATCATCTGTTGAAAGTTTGGTTTCGCGTATCATTCGGCGAAATGCGGCGTTTTGTCGCAACCGTCTCGGTCTGTAATCGGGAAACAGCATCTTGGCACCCTCACTGTGAATATTATGGAGTTTAGTGAAAAAATAAAAAAATAATCACGAAAGCGCGAAAGAACGAAAGCACGAAGTAATAAATATACTTCTTTTTCGTGTTTTTATAATTTCGTGCTTTCGTGATAAAACTTCGTTCTTTACGATTTGTACGGCTTGGTATTCTATCATTTCAATACTAAGATATTTCTTCGTCTGTTAGATAACAGGCCGGGTCCGGCGCCCAGACATCGCCTGTGACGGCTTCGGACCGCACCCTGAAGTTCCCGGCGCAAATATCGAGCCACCGGCATGCCGCACATCTGCCTTTGGCGTATTTTTTTTTCTCTTTGAGTTTTCTCATCAGCGGATCCGAAGTGTCGGTCCAAATTTCGGAAAAGGGTCTGTTCTTGATGTTGCCGAAACTGTAATGGCGCCAGAATTGGTCGGCGTACACTTCGCCATCCCAGCCCACGCAGCCGATGCCGATACCGGAACTGTTTCCTTCGTTCATTTCGAGAAGTTCAAGCACTTCACGGGCACGGTCCGGGTTTTCTCTGAGAAGCCGCATGTAAAGGTAGGGGCCGTCGGCATGATTATCGACGGTCAACACCTCTTTGGGATGATTTCGATTATAAAGCTCTCTGGTCAGATCCATGATCAAATCGACAGCTTTTCGGGTTTCTTCATGGGAGAGATCTTCTTTTACGAGTTCTGATCCGCGGCCTGCATATACCAGGTGATAAAAGCATATCCTGGGAATATCCATTTCTTCAAGGAGCTTGAACATTTCTGGAATCTGATGGGCATTTTGCTTGTTGATTGTAAAGCGAAGACCGACCTTTATACCAGCGTTTTTACAGCTTTCAATCCCTTTCAACGCCGAAACAAAAGCGCCCCGAACGGCTCTGAAGCGGTCGTTAATCGCTTCCATTCCATCGAGGCTGATGCCGACGTATGACAGTCCGATATCGTTTAGCCTTTGAGCGATCTGAGGGGTTATCAAGGTCCCGTTGCTTGATAAAACGGCTCTCATCCCTTTTTTGACGGCGTAAGACGCCAATTCCGGTAGATCTTTTCGGACCAGTGGTTCACCGCCTGAAAACAAAATTACAGGTACGCCAAATCCTGAAAGATCGTCGATCAAATCTTTGCCTTCACTTAGGGAAAGATCACTATCTGAACCAATATCTTTCGCGTGAGCATAACAATGAATACACTTGAGGTTGCATTGCCGGGTCATGTTCCAGACAACCACCGGCCGCTTATCGCTGGAAAACTGAAGAAGATGTGACGGAAGCTTGGCGGACATTCGTCCATAACGCAATGCATCGGATGGCTCTACGGTGCCGCAATACAACTTTGATATTCCGATCATTTTAATTTTTCTCGGTCACCGGGATTAACAGCGGGCAGGCTCAACTCATCTTTTATAAGATTACTGATAAATGCTTCGGGGTTCATCAACGCGTATTTGGTAATAAAAAATCGGTGCTTACCTGTTTTTTCCCTGACAAGTTTTAGCCCGTATTCAAAATCTGCAGACAGTTTTTCGTAAAGTTCTCCAAGGTCATGGGTGGATTTTTCAAACTGATCAATAATGAAATCGACGGCATCATCTTCCATGACAATGTTAATGTCATGGTTTTTGAAAAAATACAATTCAATCTTCTTTATGTCGTCATAAAAAGTTTTGATCTTTTTAATGGCTTTTTCGATATCCATCATGTGATTGGCATAGTAAGAAGCCACAATATCGATTCGCGACGCCGTCAACGTCAGGCCATATTTTTCCGCCAGATTTTTTTTGTTGGCGTTCAGATAAGTCTTGATATATTCTTTTTCTTCAAAAAACAATTTCTCATAAGTTTCATTGAGCGCATCGACGTCCGACAGCGCCATCATTTTCTTGAGCGTCCCGTCAGGATCCTCAACAGCAGTGCCGGTCACCGGGAATTTACGGATTTGGCTCGACGGCAGTTTCTTCTCGAATACCAAAAGGGCTTTTTCGACGGCACTGACAAGCCCCCTGGCACCGGTATTTTCCTGAAAGGCGTTTTTTGCCAGTATTCGAAGGGCTTTGTCTTCAAATTTTATATCTATACCATACGCCGCAAAGTCGAGCTTTTTGCCCAGAATGATGGGATTGCTGGGATTTTTCAGAATTTCGAAGAGATCATCTTCCGTCAATTTTTCAAAGACGGCTCTGACCGGGAGGCGACCCACAAATTCAGATTCGAACCCGAATTCTATGAGATCTTCCGCCTTTGCCTGGCTAATAATCTCGATGTTTTCTTCCGGCGTTTTAAGGGTTGCGCCGAAGCCGATCCCCTGAGCTGCAATTCGTTGTTTGACAATCCGGGCCAAATCTCCAAAAGCGCCGCTCATAATAAAGAGAATATTGCCGGTATTGACCGATCGTTTATCTCTTTTTCCTGTTTTCCGAAAGCGTTCGATTTCCTGAATCATTGAAATGGGATCATGGGGTACTTTTAAATCGACGTCGGTTTCTTCCATGGGCTTGAGGAGCGCACGCTGAACGCCGGACCGCGACACATCAGCGCCGATAATAGTTCGGCTTGATGCGATTTTATCAATTTCATCGATGTAGATGATCCCGTATTGAGCAAATTCTATATCGTCGTCTGCTTCCCTCACAAGGTCTCGCACTAGATCTTCGACATCGCCCCCCACATAACCGGTTTCGCTGAATTTCGTGGCATCTCCTTTGACAAAAGGGACATTGATTTTTTGGGCGATCAATTTAATGATATATGTTTTGCCAACGCCGGTCGGTCCGAACATTAGAATATTGTTTTTGATACGTCCGACCATGTCATCGGCGCCATCCGATGCCGTTTCAGCCCGTTTTATACGGTTGAAATGCGTGCATATTTTTGTCGACAGTATCGCTTTTGCGCTTTCTTGCTTGACGATATATTGGTCGAGGTATGAAATCATTTCTTCGGGTTTTAAATCAAAATTAATCTTCTTTGCCCGTTTGGTTGATTTTTCCTCTTTTTCGTTGGAGGTTTTATGGGGCAATGCCATGGGGGTCACCATCTTGACGCTGCCTCCGAATTTCTTCGCCAAAAAATCGCCGATTTCTTTTTCGATTTCTTTTGGATTTGGTAATTTTTCGTTATGTTCTTTCATCATTCGATATTACGCTTACATGTTGTTGGTTAAAAATTATTCATTTTATGAAATATAATCACGCCTCGTGGAAAATGCAAGGTGGAAAAGGCGGTTGCCATGAAGAGGTTGTTTCAAGATAAAGAGGTCGAGATTTTTTAAAACCCCCACCTTTATTGTCTGAACGGATAACGCTTTATTCTTGTCGAACAAACCGTGTGTTTTTCGCTCGGATGCAAGTTCAACGTTGTTATAGTCACAAAAAAAATATCTGTTTTATTTTCTAGGTGCCGGAAGGAAAAACCGGTTTTCCAACAGTGTGAAGCACATTCGAAAGATGTGACAGTTCGTCTTGAAGCCCTTTAAATAATGAAATTCCGCCGTAAATTCTATGCGTTTTTTTCACATTGTGAATTATGTTACATAATGTGGGCCGGGAAACCGCAGGTGCGTCTCAGCGCTCTTTTTTTGACCGTTCCAGATCCCTTTGTTCATCCCGCCGCCGGATAGACTCACGTTTATCATACTGGCGTTTACCTCTGGCAAGGGCCAGCGTCATTTTTACCTTTCCGTTTTGTAAATAAATCTTTAGAGGAACCAGAGAAAATCCCTTCTCGTTGACCTTGCCGTATAGTTTGGTGATTTCATGCTTGTGTAAAAGGAGTTTTCTTATTCTCAGCGGGTCATGATTGCCATAATACGCAAACGGATAAACACTGATGTGCATTTGGTAAACAAATACTTCGCCGTTTTTAATTCTGGCATAAGAATCTTTTAAATTCACCCGGCCGAGTCTTATGGATTTGACTTCCGTGCCTAACAGAACCATGCCTGCTTCGTAAGTATCCTCGATAAAATAATTGTGTCTGGCTTTTCTATTTTCGGCGACTATTTTTTTGTGATCCGTGCTCAAATGCTATTCTCTCCCCCGGTGGATAAATTCGTTAAGACGCCTTTATCATGTTTATAACCCGTATCTTGCAGAATATTGCCGTAAGCGCCCATTAAAATCTTCATAACACCCGTCTCGGATGTTTCCTTAAGAATATCGGTAATGAACAGACCGGTATCTTTGACATTGAGCGATCGGATTGTTTTTTTAATGATAGGAATTGATTGCGGATTCATGCTCAATCTGTCGATGCCCAAGCCCAAGAGGATCGGCAAGTTCATCGGATCGCTCGCCATTTCACCGCATATGCAGGCTTCGACATTGTTGTTTTTTGCGACATCTGCAACATGTTTGATCATTCGAATAATTGCAGGGTTCAGGGATTGGTAGAGATGCGAAACCTGTCTGTTGACTCGGTCGACCGCCAGTGAATACTGGATCAGATCGTTGGTTCCGATACTGAAGAAATCAATATCTTTTGCCATTACGTCCGCCATGATGGCTGCCGACGGCACCTCAATCATTATTCCGACTTCAATATTATCGTCGAAATCGATACCCTCTTTATCCAGGGAATCGGCGGTATTTGCCAGGAGTTTTTTAGCGGCTAGCACTTCTTCATGGCGCGATATCATGGGAAACAGAATTCTGACGCGGCCGTATGCGGAGGCTCTTAGTATGGCGCGGAGTTGGGTTTTGAAAACATCCGGGTTTTTTAAACAATACCGTATGCCTCTGAGTCCTAACACAGGATTTTTTTCATCCGGGTCCGAAGCATAGGAAAGACCTTTTTCACCACTGATATCCAAAGTTCGAATGGTAACGGACCTGGGGGCCATCACCTCGACAACATCCTTGTAATTATCAAAAAGCTCATGTTCGTCCGGGAATTGGAGCCGACTCAAATATTGAAATTCCGTTCGATATAGCCCGATTCCGTCACCACCGTAGTTAATGACGGATACCACTTCCTCCGGAAGTTCGATATTGGCCAAAACTTCCAGCTTAATGCCATCGACCGTTTCAGCCGGAAGATGGCTGTGTCGGGAAATAACGGCCTTATATCTCTCATAATTGGATTGACGTTCTTCAAACTCTACAAGGGTCTGATCGGTGGGATGAACGATAACACATCCCGCAGTTCCGTCGACAATGACAATGTCATCATTTTTTATTAAATGCGTGGCCCTTTCAAGACCCAATACAGCCGGAATTTCCAGGGAACGGGCAATGATCCCCGTATGTGAGGTCTTTCCGCCGAGATCGGTAATCAGCCCTTTAATTTTTTCCAGTTGTATTTGGCTGGTTTCTGCCGGAGAAAGATCAGAGGCCACGAGTATGACCCGTTTTCTAATGGCGCCGATATCCAGTGCTTTTGCGCCCATCAGATTCTGCATGATGCTTTCGGAGACCTGGACAATGTCTGCCGCTCGTCCCTGCAAATAGGGATCCGTCATATTATCGAACATTCTTTTGACGTTGGATACGACCTGTTTGAGAGCCCACTCGGCATTCACCAATTCCTTTTCCATGGTTTCAATGGTTCTGCCATAGAGCATCTTGTCTTTATACAGGACCTTGTGGGTTTCAAGAATGTGGATGTGTTGTCGCAATTCTTCGGGTGTTGTTTCGATGATTTCTTGAAGCTTGTCTTTGGCGCGCTTTACGGCGGATTTGAACCGCTTGATCTCATTTTGCAGATTATCTTGACTAATATAGTATTTGTTGACGACATCAACACCTTCCTTACCGACCAGATACGCCTTGCCGATGCAGATGCCCGGTGAAACATTGATGCCTTTCAAGCGTACTTCTTTTTCATCCGTGTGGTCCATGTCTGGTTACTCTCCAAACCCGTTTTCAATCAGCTGGACGAGATTATTCAAAATTTCAAGATCAGATCGATCATCAATTTTTACCGTGATTGTTGACCCTTTTGGACTGGCCAACGTGAGAATATCGATAATGCTGGAAGCATCCGCCTTTTTTCCGTCCTTAATAATCCATACATTAAATTTTGCATTTTGAACCAATTTAACAATTTTTGAAGCAGATCTGGCATGAAGACCCAGTTCGTTTGCTATGATGACGCGTCTTGAGAGCTCATTTTCCGAGTCGTTCATCTTTTCATCCTAATAATGCAGGAAATCATTTAAATCGAGCGGGGGCCTCTTTTTCCGAAAATAGATACGTAATTTCCATTAAGCATATGCTGTTTGATTTACGAGTAATATGATGCAGCGCACTAAGAAGCAAAGTTCGGGATAGCGTTTGGGAGTCACTTTCGATCGTCGAGCCATTTTCGACGATGATACGTCGGGCTTATTTAAACCACATTGCTAAAAGTTGAAATAATTCAATATGATATTCACTTTGACAACTTCATGCTGTAATCGTTTGGAAGCTTTCCGCCACAATATTCATAAAATTCAGGATTAGAGAATTATTCGTCGAGAATTAGTCATTTTTGAAGCTGGAAAATTTTTATCAACCCACATAATATTTGTCAATCCGTAATCATTGACAAAGTCTGAAATAGCTGTTAGGTCATATCCAATCGGTTCATTGCAATACCCTGAATTCTTATGGAATTTGGCAGTCGATTCAATTAAAAAAATGCGCAGCTCCAAATTTTAAAATAAACATCGCTAAAAAACATGGAAAAACAATTTCTGGTCGATGACCTAACTATCGGTGAGGCATGGCGGCTTTTTAAAATCATCGGAGAGTTTGTGGAAGGCGTCGAAGCGCTTCATGAAATAGGCCCTGCGGTGAGTTTTTTCGGTTCCGCAAGAGTTAAACCCACCGATTCAGTTTATAAAAAAACAGAAAAACTGGCCCGACTTTTTGTCGAAAACGACTTTGCCGTGATCACCGGCGGCGGCGGCGGTGTGATGGAGGCAGCCAACAAAGGGGCTGCAGAAGCCGGGGGAACTTCCGTGGGGCTGAATATTATTCTCCCTCGGGAGCAAAAGCCGAACCCTTTCGCCAATATTAAGATCGGCTTCAAATACTTTTTTATTCGCAAAGTCATGTTCGTCAAATATGCGACGGCATACATTATACTTCCCGGAGGGTTCGGTACCCTGGATGAATTGTTTGAAGCGGTTACACTGATTCAGACGCAACGAATTCAGCCGTTTCCCTTAATTTTAGTCGGATCGGAGTATTGGGCGGGGCTTGTCGATTGGATCAAAGAAAAACTGCTTGCCGAAAAGCGAATATCCACTCAAGACATTGAAATTCTTCAAATTATGGACGATCCTGAAGAAATTGTCAAGGCCGTAAGGAAAGTGATTATCATTTAGCATATTTTTTTCAACGGAGTGTTTCCCAGAGGGGCGGACAAGCCCTGCGGAAGTCATCTTAAAAAAATCAATAGATAAGAAGAAATGGGGATATTTTCTCCTTGATTAATGGAAATTATGATGTATGATCTGCCGAAAAATAATGAATGGCATTCAGAATATAATTTATAAAGGTGAAATATATTGACGGGGTCAAATAATACTAATAAACAGGATATCCTCCTTGAACTTCATGATATCCACATGTTTTTCGGGAAAGTATGTGCCTTGTCCGGTGTCGATTTGAAAGTCAGAAAAGGCGAGATCCATTCGGTAATCGGTCCTAACGGCGCCGGCAAGACAGTGATGATGAATATCATTAACGGACTTTATTCTCCCCAAAGAGGAAATATTTTTTATAAACAACAAAAAATCAACGCACTCAGGCCGTTTAAGCGGGCCAAGCTTGGCATTTCCAGGACATTTCAGAAAGTTGAAGTTTTCGGCGGCATGACGGTACTGGACAACATCCGTCTGGGCCGGCATATCCATATGACATCAGGCATTACCGGCGGATCGGTGTATATCGGTAAAACCGCCCGTGAGGAGACCGAGCATAGACGTTTCATTGAAGAAAAAATCATCGATCTTTTGGAAATTGAATCCATTCGCCATAAACCTGTGGGCATGTTGCCATACGGTCTTCAAAAACGAGTGGAACTGGGAAGGGCGTTGGCCCTTGAGCCGGAATTGTTGATTTTAGATGAGCCGCTGGCCGGACTAAACCTTGAAGAAGTCGAGGACATGGCCCGGTTTGTTTTGGAAATTAACGAAGACGAACAGTGGAAGATCACCTGTGTCCTGGTTGAGCATGATATGGGGGTGGTCATGGATCTGTCCGACCGTGTATTTGTTTTAAATTTCGGCAACATGATCATCGACGGGACCCCGGAGGAAGTCCAGAATCATCCCGAGGTGATTAAGGCATACCTGGGTGAAGAGGATATGTATGCAACCAGGCGATAAATCGATTCACAATACCCATCCGTACGGTATTCAGATTACAAAAGATCTCACAATCCCCAAGCTTTTTTTTGAAAAAGCCCGCCAATACGGCAAAGGCCGGGTGGCCATGCGGGAGAAGGAATTCGGCATCTGGCAGCCCATCACCTGGCACGATTATTTTGAAAATGTCAAGTACTTGACGCTGGGGCTTATTAGTCTGGGCCTTGTAGATGGCGATAAAGTCGCAATGATCGGTGATAATCGTCCCGAAGGTTTATGGGCGGAAATGGCCGCTCTATGCGCAAGGGGGGTCGGCGTTTGGCTGTTTCAGGACTGCCTGATTGATGAGGTCAAATACATCATCGATCATTCAGACACAAAGTTCTTATTCGGAGAGGGACAGGAAGAGGTCGACAAGGCGATTTCTATTTTTAATGAATGCCCCAAGCTGGAAAAAATTATCTGGGATGACCCCAAGGGCCTGCGCGGTTATGATCAGGACTATTTGATCAGTTTCAAGGAGGTTCAGCGTCTCGGCAGAGAGCTTGAAAACGAACGGCCCGGGTTGTTTGAAGAATTGATTCAAAAAGGCCATGGAGATGAGGTGGCGTTGTTGTTTTATACTTCCGGGACCACGTCGCTGCCAAAAGGCGCGCTTCTGTCCCACAATAATATGCTGACCATGGGACAGCATCTTATGGCGGTGGATCCCTGTACTCCGGCGGACGACTATGTTTCGTATCTTCCGTTTGCCTGGATTGGTGAACAGATGATGTCGATTTCATGCGGTCTGCAGGTCGGCTATACCATCAATTTCCCCGAGGAACCCGAAACCGCACAAGAAAATATCAGGGAAATAGGGCCCCATGTGATGTTTGCTCCTCCGCGTATGTATGAGCAGATGACCCGAACGGTCCAGGTCAAATATTTGGACGCCACATGGATTAAACGAAAATGCTATGAACTTGCCAGTAAGATAGGATATCATGTGGCGGACCTCAAATTTCAGAAAAAGCAGATCCCTGCGTACTGGAAATTCTTAAATTGGCTGGCAAATATAATCATTCAAAAGAAAATCAAAGATCACCTCGGGCTGTCTCGGGTGCGCAATGCATATACCGGCGGCGCAGCCATGGGACCGGACCATTTTCGGTTTTTTCATGCGCTGGGGGTAAATCTCAAACAGATTTACGGGCAGACGGAAGTTGCCGGTATTTCCGTGGTCCATCGCAGCGGAGACATAAAATTCGATACAGTAGGTCATCCAATCCCGGAAACAGAGATTAAGATTGCCGAAGATGGCGAAATCCTTACCCAGAGTCCCTCGGTATTTTTGGGATACTATAAAAATCCCGAAGCAACCAAAGAAGCCTTAAAGGACGGATGGCTCTATTCCGGGGACAAGGGATTTATAGATGACGAAGGTCACCTGGTGGTTTTTGATCGAACCAAAGATGTTTTTACTTTGAGGGACGGAAAACCTTTTTCACCGCAGTACCTTGAAACCCGCCTGAAATTTAGTCCCTTTGTGAAAGATTCCTGGGTTATCGGAGACAAACGAGACTATATCACCGCCGTTATCTGTATTGATTATGCGGTAACAGGGAAATGGGCGGACGAAAAGAAGCTTAATTATACGAGTTATCAGGAACTTTCCCAAATGCGCGAAGTCTATGATTTGGTGGAAAGACAGATCCTAAAGGCCAACAAGGATCTCCCTGAAGCCGCCCGAGTGGTAAAATTCATCAATTTATACAAGGAATTTGATGCGGATGATGATGAACTGACAAGAACGCGAAAACTGCGGCGCGGTTTTGTCGAAAAACGCTACCGGGACATCCTGGAAGCGCTGTATTCGACTGCCGAGGACGTGCACATCGATACGACCATAAAATACGAAGACGGCAGAGAGGCCCATATCGTTACCGATCTTCATATCAGGAAAGTAAAAGAGCAGGAATAAGGATAGAGGAAATAGAAAATAGGTCATCGGTAATAGGTTATGGGTGATGGATGAAGAGTTGATGATTTTCAAACTTCAATTTTCAATGGAGTGACGCATGGAACTGTTCATTATGACCATTACGACGGGCATTATGGTGGGTGGTATCTACGCCCTTGTCGCCCTTGGATGGGTCTTGATTTATAAATGTTCAGGTGTGTTGAATCTGGCCATGGGCGAAATGACCCTCATCGGCGCATATGTTTCCTTGAGTTTTTATGCCATGGGCATTCCCTTTTTGCTGGCGCTTCTGTTTTCCTTGATTATCGGTTTGATATTGGGGATTCTCACCGAAAGGATATTTTTGGACAAACTCATCGGCGAACCGGTTTTGACAGTGATCATGGTTACGGTCGGGCTTTCATTTTTCTTTAAAGGGACGGTGGAACTTATATGGGGGACCGATACCCGCGTGTTTTCCCCACCGGTTTTTTCAATTGAACCCATTCATTTCGGAAATATCGTCATCGGTCGGGTTTATCTCTGGAGTTTCGTGGCCGCCATGATTCTCCTGGTTATTTTCGTTTGTTTTTTTAAATATACCCGCTGGGGACTGGCCATGCAGGCCACGGCCGACGATGAGATGGCCGCCCTTTCACTGGGTGTGAGCGCGAGGTTCGTTTATGCCGCTGCCTGGGCCATTGCCTTCATGGCGTCCGGTGTGGGGGGCACCCTTTTGGGAAATATTAATGGGTTAAACATTTCCGTAGGGTATCTTGGTCTTCTGGTTTTGCCGGCCGTCGTGCTGGGAGGACTCAATTCCGTTCCCGGCGCCATCGTGGGCGGCATTGCCATCGGCATATTGCAGAATCTTTGCGGCGCATATCTGGACAAATACTTTGCCGGCGGCGTCAAAGAAGTCGCGCCTTTTGTTTTTATGGCGATCTTTTTGCTCTTTAAACCCCATGGATTGTGGGGATGGGAGCGGATAGAACGCGTATAACTATTCAGCTATCACTTGAGATTTGGTATTTTAATAAATTTATGGAGAGCGTTTTATGTCGACAACCTGGCTTCCCTGCGGTGTATATCATCAGGATTATATCCACGATCAGGGGTGGTGGCAGACCAGATTTATCAAAACAAAGATGATTCTGCTATTTGCCATCCTGTTTATCGTAATTCCGGAGTTTGCAGACGCTTATTCTCTCAGTGTTTGTAACCAGATCGGCTACACGATACTCGGAGCGTTGGGTGTGCAGCTTTTAATCGGTTTTTGCGGACAGATCACCCTTGGCCACGCCGCATTTCTTGCCGTTGGCGCTTATACCAGCACCCTTTTGATTCTCGACTTTCCCTGGCCCAAATTCATGATGGATTTAGGTATCGCCTATCCCGTAAGCATCCTGATTGCCGCTTTTGTTGCCGGCTTCTGGAGTGTGTTGTTCGGACTGCCATCCGCCAGAGTCAAGGGTTTTTATCTCATTTTGACTACCATGGCCGCCCAGTTCATTACCGTAAATTTTCTCATCACCGGATATGTGAGCCAGATAGGCGGACGAGGGCAAGCATTTTCTCTACCTCCCGGAACCATCAAAGTCGGACCGTGGATTATTGACAGTGATATCAAAGTCTATTTTATGATGTTGGTTCTGGTGATCGGCTGCGTCATTATTGTGGCCAACCTGATCCGATCCCGGGTTGGAAGGGCCTGGATCGCCATCAGGGACAATGATATTTCAGCGGAAGTCATGGGTATAAATGTGGTGAAATATAAATTCTCAGCTTTTTTCGTGGCCGGATTTATCGGCGGAATCGCAGGGGCGTTCTGGATCAGCAATCTCGCGGCCATAAGTCCTGAACATTTTCCCTGGTTCTGGTCCCTGTGGCTGGTGGGTGTGATCCTTATCGGCGGCGTCGGGTCTATTCACGGCACTATTTTCGGGTCCATATTCATGGTGGTGGTGATGGAAGCACTGCAGCTGTTTGTCATGCAGTTCGTGGACACCAGTTGGGGAGAAAAGCTGTTTACGGATTTTTTGTTCCTTAAAGAAGCAGCCTTTGGGCTTGCCATATGCGTATTTATGATCTTCGAACCCAAAGGCATTGCCTATCGATGGTGGCAGATGAAAAACTATTTTAATCTATGGCCGTTTTCGTATTAGAAACATGGTCAATTTGTATATGGTCAAATAGTTAATTGGTTTAAAAGATATTGCTGAATAACGAGCGGTGGTATTAATCATAACGACTTAACTCATCAACAATTCGATGAATTTTCTAAGACTGGAGGAGGTGATAAAATAATTGACGGGGCTAAGACCGGTTGAAACTTTACTTTCTTAAAAAGGGGAAAGAAATTATGTTTGCGAAAAATATTTGGCCAAAGATTTTTATACACCTGCTGGTTGTGGTTTTAGTTGCCGGTTTTTCATCTATGGCCTGTGCCGAAACTATCAAGGTGGGATCGCTCGTTGATATGACGGGTGCGACATCGGATGTCGGCAAGGACTATGCGCTGGGTATCGCTGAAGCCATGCATTACGTCAATGATAACGGGGGGGTCAACGGCAAGCAAATCAAGCTGTACCAGTTTGATTACGGCTATCGTGTGCCTGAGGCCCTGACCAAATACAAGCTCTTCAAACGGCTTAAAACCGTGGCTGTTTTGGGCTGGGGAACCGGCGATACAGAAGCGCTGTCACCTACTGTCACCAAGGATAAGATGCCTTATGTATCCGCTTCCTACTCCGCCCATCTGACGGATCCTAAAAAGACGCCTTACAATCTTTTCTTTGCAACCGATTATTCGACCAATGCCAGAGCCGCCCTTACAGCCTGGTTTGACAAGAAATGGCCCAAAAACAAAGATTACGGGAAACGAAAGCCCCGTCTGGTCTGCTCTTACATGTTTGCTTCTCCTTACTGCAGTGCACCGATCAAAGCCATCAAGGATCAGGCGAAGCTGCTCGGATTCGAGGTCGGCCCGGATCAGAATGTATCTTTATTTGCCATTGATACCAAAAGCCAGATTTTGGCCATGAAAGAATTCAAGCCGGATGTCGTTTGGCATGGCAACACCACCATGTCGGTGGCGGCCACGCTACGCGACGCCTATGCGCTGGGGCTGGGAGCAGATCATATCATAGACAATTGGGGATTTGATGAAAATCTGCCGAAACTGGCGGGCAAGGCATCCGAAGGGGCCATGGGGGTTGCGGTTTGTGCCTTTTTTGGTGAAAATGTTCCGGGCATGGATAATGTCATTGAATATGCTAAAAAATACAACCCGGGCATTCCGCTGGATCAGCGTCTTAACCATACGGTTCAGGCATGGGGTGATGTGCTCATTTTGTGGGAAGCCATGAAGCGGGCGGATAAAGCCGGAAGTTTGAGCGGTGAAAGCATTCTGAAAAACGGATTCGAAACCATGAGAAATTTTGACATCGGTTTGGGAGCGCCGCCCATCACCTTCACGGCGACGGATCACCGGGTTGCCGGAATTGTACCGATTTATGAGGTTGAAAACGGTAAATTCAAACTCGTTGAAAAAGTTGATCTGAAAAGCCGCTGGCCGGAAAAGTGGGCCAATGATTGGCTCGGCTGGTGATCTAATTGTAGATTGAAGAATGTTAAATATAGATTGAAAATTATCGGCTGAAAGCCCGTGACCCGAACTTCAACCGAAAATTTTCAATTCGTTTGTCATAAGGGAGTATAAAGGCTTTGTCGAATGAAGAGACGATCTTAAAAATCAACAACATCGAGGTCAAATATCACGAAGTGATTCTGGTGATAAAGGGCGTTTCCATCGAGATCCCCAAAGGCGCCATCGTGGCGCTTCTGGGCGCCAACGGTGCCGGTAAAAGCACGACCTTAAAGGCTGTATCCGGACTTTTGCGGCACGAGAACGGCGAAGTGACCGATGGGTCCATTGAGTTTGCCGGAGAGCGGATCGATAAAATGAGCGCCGAAAAGATCGCAAAAATGGGGGTCGTACAGGTTATCGAGGGCCGGCGGGTATTCGAACACCTGACGGTAGAGGAAAACCTGAAAGTTGGGGCCCATATGAGAAAATATGGTCGATCCATTCGAGACGGATTGGAAATGGTGTACCATTATTTCCCGCGCTTGAAGGAAAAGCGAAGCGAAACCGCCGGCTTTGTCAGCGGCGGCGAGCAGCAGATGACAGTGGTGGGCCGCGCGCTGATGACCAGCCCGAAGCTGATCCTTTTAGATGAACCTTCCATGGGACTGGCACCGCTTCTGATCCATGAAATTTTCAATATCATCAGCAAGCTTAACAGGGAGGAAAAGATATCGATCCTTCTGGTGGAACAGAACGCCAAACTCGCCCTCAATGTTGCGCCTTATGCCTATGTGATGGAAAACGGACGCATCGTCATGGATGACACAGCCGAGAAACTCCGGGAGAATCCCGATATCAAAGATTTTTATCTCGGCCTTACCGACGTCGGCGGCCGAAAGAGCTTTCGGGATGTTAAACACTATAAACGAAGAAAACGATGGCTTACCTAACCCTTTACATCCAATAAGGGAGGAACAAAATGCATAAAAAGTCGATAATTAGAGGATGGTTGAGCGTTATTGCCGCTGTCGCCTTGTTTGCCGGTTGCGCACAGATGGCGGTAAAACCCGACCAGCAAAATTTCAAGACGCCGAAAGTTACTCTGGATTCAATGGAAGTTGCCCATGCCTTTGGATATTGGTATTTTTCCAACAAAGTCCAACCCACCAAGGGAAAACCGGAGAATGTCGGGGCACCCCTTGAGCTCGCGTTTATTTTTAATATTGAAAATCCCAATGACTATCCGGTCAAGATGGATAGCTTAAAGTTTACCATTGCATTTGAAGACTTCGATCTGAATACGGTCGGATCGACAGATACCATGTGGATTCCTGCGGGAAAGACCAATCAGCTGAGGGTGTCGGCCCACTTCGATGTCCGGCAGTCTTTGTTGAGCCTTTTGGTCACCGGCGGGTTCAAACTGAAACAAGAAGGAACCAACGCCTGGGCTATATTGGAAAAATGGTGGACGGAAATTCCGCAATATAACATTCCGGTTCATGTCAAAGCCGGTTCCGCCGTGTTCAAGGCAGACGGATTGACCAAGGTGGCAACGTTTAATGCGACATTTCCTCAATAAGTCACAAGATGGGCTTTGAGGAGACAGGGATGCGGGATCAGCTGTAACCAGCGGCACACTTGCGTCCTTCGGCTGATCCCTGTCCCTTCTCCGGTTGATCGAGGTTTTAATAACCCCGATTTGTATTGAGCCAAAAGTATCTGGTAATGGAAGCGAGGCTTTTATGGGACTGTACGATTTTACATTCTACGATCTTATCGTTCGAAATGCCTTGAGCTTTCGCAGCCGGCCCGCATGGTACGAAGCGGAAGCCGGCAAGACGCTGACTTTTTCACAAACTAAAGAGATGATCGATGGTCTTGCCCGCGGTTTACTGGCAAGCGGCATCAAACCCGGCGATCGGATCGGCGTTCTGGGTAGAAACAGCCTTGAATACTTCCTCCTTTACGGAGCCGCCGCCGCCCTGGGCGTGATTCTATTGCCCGTCAACTGGCGACTTTCGGCCGAAGAGATCGAATACATTTTAAAGGATTGTGAACCTAAAGCGCTTTTTGTTGACACGGAATATCAAAATGTATTGGAAAGCGTGAAAGATCGCCTTCCTTTTATAGAAAATTATTATAACCTGAATTCCGGCAGCGGCAATTTTCAATCTTTTGATATGTTGACGAAAAACCAGGGCATCTTTGAGGCGGCGGAGGTTTCCTCGGATCACAGCCTGGTCATTATTCATACCGCAGCGGTTCATGGACGGCCTAGGGGTGCGGTTTTGAGCCATGGAAATCTATTATGTGCCTGCCTGCATCTGAATCATTGTTTCCATTTGACCGAAAGCGATGTACATTTAAATTTTCTTCCCCTATTCCACGTGGGAGGTTTGTTTATGGCCATCAGCAGTTACATGGCCGGCGCCCTTAACGTCAACATGCGTAAATTCGATGCACAGCAAGCGGTTGAGCTTATCGAGAGGAAAAAAGCGACGCTGTTTTTTGATTTTTCGCCGATCCTGGCGGCTATTCTCGATGAACACGAAAAAACAGGTCGAGACATTAAAAGCATTCGAGCGGTTATGGGACTGGATACCCCGGAGACCATCGAGAAATACCAGCGCGTCACCGGCGGATTATTTTACGCCGTATACGGACAAACGGAAACCACCGGCCTTGCAACCATGGGGAGATACAACGACCGGCCGGGCTCCGCCGGAAAGGTGATACCTTTGGGAGAAATCCGTCTGGTGGATGATTATGATCGTCCGGTACCCTTCGGACAAGTGGGCGAAATTACCATGAAAGGACCCCTGGTGTTTAAAGGCTACTGGAATCTGCTCGAAGACACGGCATACACATTTCGTGAAGGACGGCACCACACCGGAGATATGGGGCGCTTTGACGAAGACGGATTTCTATGGTACGAAGGCCGAAAATCCGAAAAAGAATTAATCAAGCCGGGCGGCGAAAATGTTTACCCTGCTGAGGTGGAAAAAGTGATTTTACAGCATCCGGCGGTAGAAATAGTGGTTGTCTTCGGTGTGCCGGACCCCAAATGGAAAGAAGGCATTAAGGCCGTATGCCGCCTGAAGCCGGATAAACAGTTAGAAGCCCAGGAACTGATCCGGTTTGTCGGCGAGCGCATCGCAAGTTATAAAAAACCCCAGTATGTTGAATTCATATCTGATTTTCCTTTCCTCGAAGACGGATCACCGGACAGGATTAAAATCAAGGAACTTTATGGCGGCACATAAAACATTTGCAATGGAAGATTAATGGTGTCGCAAAAAGTCAAAAGAGGCACTTTTTACGAGAGTGTTGAGTTCAAATCTACTCATTTCACCGCAAAGATAAGTGTTTAACGATAACGGAGCAGTGGATTTTATAAAGCATCATACTCGGATCTCGCTAAGATGGTGGGTTGCTCTATCTGTTGCTGTTTTAATTGGTATCCTGATTTTTGGGTTAAGCCCCAAAGGTTATAAATTTTCCAATAAAGTCAATTGGATCTCAGATCGACCCGGCATTCGTTTCGGCAAATATGGCATCGCCTACACGAATTCTTTTTTCGAGTCGAGTGGAGACAATGCCGCCAAACCCAATGCTTTTTCCGTAGAAATTGCCTTGAGGCCGGCAAATTATCAGGAAAAAGGAACCAGTTTTATTTTGGTCCTCCATAATGGTTCAGACCGCAGCCAATTGTTGATTTGGCAATACCATTCATGGATTATCCTGATGAACGGCGATGATTACGATTATAAGAGAAGGACCAAGAGAATCGCCGTAAACATTGGTTCACAGGTTCCGATTCCACGATTTTTGGCAGTAACTACCGGCGAAGAAGGTACGGATGTCTATCTGGATGGTCGATTTGTCAACAGGAAGAAGGATTTGACGCTTAAAATACCAGATGGCGGAAAAACCAGACTCCTTATCGGCAATTCCGTATATGGGAAGCAATCGTGGCAGGGTGATGTTTACGGTCTGGCCTTTTATGGATACGCTTTAACTGCCCGGGATATCAAACGTCACTTCAATAGATGGATTCAGGACAAGAATTTCTCTTTTGCAGAGAAAAACAAACCTGTAGCCTTATATTTCTTTGATGAAAAAACAGGCGTCAGGGCGGTAGACCACGCCGGTGGAAAACACCCTCTCGAAATTCCGGTGAAGATGCGAATACTTAAAAAGAAAATTCTTTCCTCGGAATGGACCGGCTTTAAGTTCAGCAGAAGTCTGAGTGAAGATAATATATTGAATCTATTTGGATTTATTCCATTTGGCTTTATCTTTGCCGCAACTTTGATAAAATTCGGCGGCCCCCTTGAAAAACATTATTTTTTGATCACGATTTTGTTTTGTTTTACCGTCAGCCTGGTCATAGAAATCTTGCAGGCATGGCTGCCGTCCCGAAGCTCCAGTATGCCGGACTTGATTTTGAATACACTTGGCGCCTTGATCGGGGCAATTATTTTAAGATTTCTTATGGTGTCGAACCACGGCAAAATCTTGAGGTAAGATGTATTAATCTTTTTTCGTTGGATTATTATCGCTGCGAATTGGGATATCGTATGTTTTGCCGCTGAATTCGATGCGATATTGCTCCTGATCGAATTTCAATCGATGCGCCAGTTTTAACATGGCGCGATCGATAAATTTGATTCGATGGCCTTCATGCACCGCGTACAGATTATCATTTTGAATGTAAACGGCTTTCGGATCCAGGGGGATCTTTTCTTTGGTATTCAGGATCAGGCGGATCTTGTCGGCGTCATCCGCTTTGTCGATGTCGAACACAAACAGGGCGGTATCCTCATATGTGAAATAAACCTTTTCAATGGTGCGGCTGCCGTGTTTTTGAAAAAGATGATATCCGTCGGCGTCTTTTCGAATGGAAGAATGGAAGTAATCGATAATCTTTTTATGCTCAAAAACGCCGTGTTTATTATGCCATCGGCCGTGAGCATCCAGCCAAAAGACGGCATTCTCCTTTGAGACCACCACTTCTTTTGTTTCGTCTTCACTCACGTCTTGTTTTCCTTTTTTACCGTTATTTAGGCACCAATTTCCGATAGGCCTCTTCGATCTCCTTGAATCGTTTTTCCGCCAGTTCCCTGAACTCATCTCCCAGATGAACCACTTTGTCCGGGTGGTATTTGTTGGCCAGTTCCCTGTAAGCTTTCTTTATCTCTTCCGGTGATGCATCCCTTGGAACATTCAGTATCGTGTAAGGATCGTCCGATGAATTCTGCGTATGTGTCTGTTTTTCAGAAGATCCTTGATTTTGTTCAAAGGATTGACGACTTTGATAATAATAGTTCTGATAGCTGGATGATCTCTGGCGGAGATATTTAAAAAGCCGCCAAAGCGCGTATAAAAAGATGATGTCATCGATCCAGCCCCATCCGACAATAAAATCGGGCAGTATATCATAGGGGCTCAACACATAAATGAATCCGATAATGATCAGCAGTATGATCAGCAGATATTTTATAGTGGAGGATTTCATGTTTTCGTAAAATATTTAGTCTTAGATCCAAACGATACATCCATGCAATATATTTTATCAACGCAACATGAAAGAATATCACAAAAAGGGAAACTTGTCAGGTCGCTTTAAACGATTCCAAATCGTTTCAATCTGATTTGCTGCACGGCAACCAGGGAAACCATGCTCATAACCGAACCGCAAATAAACGGAATACGATAATCGATAATCCACAAAAAGCCTCCGACTGCGGGAAGGATCACTGCGGCGATGTGATTGATGGTAAAGCCCATTGCCATACTCGGTGCGATATCTCCGGGGTCTCCTACTTTTTGAAAATAAGTACGGATGGCAATGGCAAAATTAAAAAAGACATGATCCATTATATAAAGGATGGCGACAAGCCATTTTGATTGTGCGAAGGCATATCCGAGAAAAATAAATATCAGACTGGAATATTCCAGAGAGAGTACGATCCGTTCGCCGAACCGGATTATCGATCTGCCGATAAGGGGACTGATGAAATAGTTGATGGTGTTATTGATGACGAAAAGAACGGTGACGTCCCGAACCGTAAAATGAAATCTTTTTACCAGCAAAAAAACAGCAAATGCGACAAAAATTTGTCGTCTGGCGCCGGCCATAAAAGTGAGGAAATAAAAGAGCCAGTACTTTTTGCGGAAAATCATTTTTTTTCGTTGAATAACAATGTTTTGATCCGAAGGATTTTGAAATAATCCCCAAATTCCGGTTACCGCAATCAATCCACCGATCAACAGATACAGCTGCATGAAATTTAAAAAAGGGGCTATCAGGTAAATGAATACGCCGACCCCGATGTTTGACGCCGCAGCCATTCCACGCAATTTGCCGAACACCCATGGCGATATGTTTGTCTCGAAATATTGAAGGGTCAATGACTGGTTGGTGGTTTCATAATAATGAAAGCCGAAGCTCATAACCATGGTGGTGATGAGCAGACCGCCGAAGGAAGGAAAAAGCCCGGTGGCGGCGACGCCCATTGCCAACACCAGAACGGAAAGGGCCGAAAGCCGGTGCTCTTTGACGAGGATGATCACAAACACGGCCAGTAATGCCAAAAAGCCCGGGATTTCTCTGACCGATTGAATAATCCCAACATTATCGCCGTTGAGACCGACGACTCTTACCGCAAAATTGTCGAATAATGTTCGCCAGGCTTGGAGCCCCATCGTTGAAGCGATGGTCAGGACCATCAAAAACCGATACATGGGGTTTTGTCGAATTTTTTTGATTTCGGAGTCCAAAAGTATATCAGTATGCTGATCGGCACGACAAAGTATCTATCGCGGTTCACGCCATAGACCGGGGAATGTTGACGGAGCCTTTAGAAAAGATGAAATACTCTGTAAATGAAAGTGCTGAATATGACGATCGATAATATCATGATGAAAATCAACTGTCCGGTATCGAATTTTTTCATAATTCGTCCGGGTTAATCTTCTTTATCCAGCCCGAAGGCGGTATGAAGCACCCGCACTGCAAGCTCGGTATACTTCTCTTCGATAACGCAGGAGATTCTGATTTCCGACGTACTGATCATCATGATGTTGATGTTTTCCCTGGCCAGCGTGTTAAACATCATGGACGCGACCCCTGAGTGGTTTTTCATTCCTACGCCGACAACGGAAACCATGGCGATGTTTTTATCACCCAGAACATCTTGGGCTTCAATTTCCTCCGCCACTTTTCGCTCGATTTCCATGGCGGTTTTAAACTGCGCTTTGGGGATGGTAAACGTAAGATCCGTTTGACCTTCGGGGCGTATATTTTGAATGATCATATCGACGACGATGCCCGCTTCGGCTAGGGGCGCAAAAATTTTAGCGGCAACCCCGGGCCGGTCTTGAACCTTTGTTAAGGTGATGCGGGCTTGATTCTTATCATGTGTTACGGCTGAAACAACAAGACTTTCCATGCCGGCGTCTTCACTAACAACCATGGTTCCCTCCTCTTCGCTAAAGGACGATCTCACATGTACTGGGACATTGTATTTTTTTGCGAATCCCACCGATCGGATTTGTAAAACTTTGGCCCCGAGGCTGGCCATATTGAGCATCTCGTCATATGAAATTCGATCAATTTTTCTTGCCTTTTCACAGATATTGGGATCGGCAGTGTAAATCCCATCGACATCCGTATATATCTCACAGATGTCTGCCTTGAGCGCCGAAGCGATGGCCACGGCGGAGGTGTCCGATCCGCCGCGTCCCAAGGTGGTAATATTGCCGCCGACATCACTGCCCTGAAATCCGGCGACGACAACGATATTTCGTTTTTGAATGAGCTTTAGGATATATTCGGCGCCGATTTCGATGATTCGCGCATTACCATAGGAACGGTCCGTGATCACGCCGGCCTGATGCCCGAGCATGGACAGTGCCGGGTAATTCATTTTTTTTAATGTCATGGCCAAAAGCGCCGCAGTTGTCTGCTCACCCGTTGCAAGGAGAACATCGAGCTCCCGTTTATCGGGTGATTCCGCGATGGTATTGGCCATATCGATCAGGTTGTCCGTGACCCCGGCCATGGCGGACAGAATGACGACCACATCATTGTTCTGGTCATAGGTCTTGGCCACTCGTTTTGCCACATTGTGGATCCGTTCAAGATCGGCCACCGAAGTGCCGCCGTATTTTTGTACGATCAAACTCATAACTTACATCATCTCCTTGGCAAGATTCCATCTTCTAAGATCCTCCATAACCTCATCTCCTCTCGGGATTATATTTATTTTTCGCGTTTTGTCATCAATTATTTCAAATTGCAGCTTCACATGATTCGACGGAAGGTGCTTTCCCATTTTTTCCGCCCATTCGACGGCTACCACACCGTCTTCTTCGAGTATTTCGTAGAGACCGATATCTTCTATGTCAACGGGATTCGCGATACGATAGAGGTCGATATGAAACAGGAGATACCGGCCGGGGTATTCATTGATTAGGGTGTAAGAAGGGCTGGTGATATAATAATCATCCGGAACCCCGAGTCCTCGGCCCAGTCCCTGTACAAAGGACGTTTTCCCGCTTCCGAGGTCTCCGTACAATGCAAGTACTGTTCCGGCTGTAACCACCGCACCAATGGTTTCTCCCAGCTTTCTGGTTTCATCGACACTACGGGTCGTTATCTGATATTCGGCACTCGACACTCGCTCATCCATAAAAACAAAGACCCGTTCAGACGCTGCCGGAAAGCATTTTAATTGTTTCTGGCAAGGCATTCGCCACATCCGTTGCCAGATAGCCGAAGGGACCTTTGTTTTTGGATAGCGCATCAGCCGCTGCGCCGTGCAAATACACGCCGGCACGGACGGCAAGTTCGGGTGAATGGTTCTGGGCGAGAAAACCGGCGATGATTCCCGTCAATACATCTCCCATGCCGCCTGAAGCCATTCCCGGATTGCCGGTCGGATTGATAAAAACCCTGCCGTCGGGATGGGCAACAACCGTCCGGGCCCCTTTTAGTACAACGTGCACATTGAACTTTTGTGCAAAATCACGGGCACATTGGATACGATCCTTCTGAACATCTGCGGCTGTTGTGCCGATCAACCGCGCCATTTCTCCGGGATGCGGCGTGAGAACTGCGGGTTTCTCAAAATTTTTCAGTATTTCGGTACTGCCGATGAGGCAGTTTAACCCGTCGGCATCGATAACCATGAATTTATTACTCTCCTGAAGAAGCCGCTGAACCAATGTTTTGGTTTCAGGGTCTATGCCGATGCCGGGCCCTATGGCCAGGCATCTTTTGTCGGGAAGAAGCGCCATGATTCTGTTGAATGACGCTTCACCCAGGACGCTCTCCCTTGTTTCAGGAAGCGGTTCCGTCATGACCTCCGTTACCTGGGTTTCAAGAATGGGATTTAAGCTTGCCGGAGTTCCCAGGGTCACGAGTCCGGCCCCGGCCCGCATGGCTGATATGGCGGTCATGGCGGCTGCTCCGGTTTTACCCGGTGAGCCTGCAATGACGAGCAGATGGCCGGTGTGTCCCTTATGGATATCCAAAGATCTGGCCTGAAAAGCGCTGCGAATCATATCCGGGGTCAGCAGGTGTTGCCGAGGGTTAACCTCTTCTGCAATATATGGCGGTATGCCGATATCGATGATTTTCAGGGTTCCGGTGTATTCGGCGCCGGGAAGAATAAAATGACCTGTTTTCCCGAATGCAAAGGTGGCGGTGGCATCGGCCCGGATGCAGATGCCGCACGGCCGTCCTGTATCGGAATTCAGGCCGGAAGGGATATCCACGGCAAACACCGGCCGTCTCGATTGATTCAAGAAGTCGATGACCTCTTTGAAAAATCCTTTGACATCCGATTTCAGCCCGGTACCGAGAATGGCATCAATCCATATGCCTTCGTGACGCATTTCGGTCTTATGCGCTGAAAAGGATTTCGAATCCGGTATTTCGATAACCGGGACCTTCAACGGCAAAAGGAGGCTGAGGTTCGCGGCGGCATCTCCCGTAACCTTTTGGCTCTCTGTCAGCAGATATACGGTTACCCGTATTCCTTTCTGAGCCAGATATCTGGCCATGACGAAACCGTCTCCGCCGTTATTTCCGCGGCCTGCGACCACGCCGATCCTTCTACTTCCGATATCCCTGAATCGATCCAGGAAAAACCGGGTTGCGCCGCGTCCGGCATTTTCCATCAATATCCTGCCGGGAATGCCAAAGGATTCGATGGCCCGGCGATCCATTTCCTTCATTTCATCTGCGGTTACCAGATACATTTTCTTCTCCAGATCAAAGGTCTTTAATAAGGGCCAGCATCTCTTTTACCGCCTTTTCCATGCCCACCATCACCGCTCTTGAGACAATACTGTGACCGATGCTGAATTCATCGATTTCATGAAGGCCTTTGAAGGTCTTTATGGTATTATAACACAGGCCGTGACCGGCATTGACGCCCAAATTTAATTTGCGGGCGAATTTTGCAGCGTCTACGATATCGGAAAATGCCCGCTCTCTTTTGGCGGCACCTTCGGCGTCACAGAATATGCCGGTATGTATCTCAACCATGGTCACATTTATCTGGTGAGCGACTTTTATCTGTTCGGGACTGGGATCGATAAAGATGCTCACCGGAATGCCGCTGTCCTGAAGCGTACCGACGATTTCAGCGATGGTGTTGTCGCGCGACATTAATTCCAGACCGCCTTCGGTGGTGACCTCCTCTTGTGTTTCGGGGACCAGTGTCACAAGATCCGGCTGAACATCAAGCGCAATTCCAACCATTTCGTTGGTACAGGCCATTTCCAATATGAGTTTTGTCTGAACGATATTTCTTAAAATTCGAAGATCACGGTCCTGGATGTGACGCCTGTCTTCTCTCAGGTGAACGACAATCCCGCCCGCTCCAGCCATTTCCGCCAGCATTGCTGCTGCCACCGGGTCGGGGTAGCTGCTTTTTCTGGCCTCTCTCAATGTTGCAACATGATCGACGTTTACAGCTAATCCAGCCATCGACACACCTCCATTTCAAGCGATTGACGGTTTCGTGACAAATCAAAAAAAGCGACAATATTACGAGAGTGTTTAGGGTTGAATCATCCTCAAAACTTCGCTCTCTATTTGTGCCATCTGTTCGGTTTGTGCTTCGGATTTCTCATGGTCGTATCCGATTAAGTGGAGAATTCCATGCACCAGAAGCTGGACGACACGTTCTTCCATGCCGATGCCGATGCGTTCTCCTTCTCTTGCCGCGGTTTCGATGGATATCACCACATCACCGAGAAGCCCTGGGTTGATGTTCGGAAAGACATCCGTGTGCATGGGAAAGGCAATAACATTTGTGGGGCCGGATCGATGAAGATATTTTTGATTCAGTGTTGCGATCTGTGGGTCATCGACAATCAAAACACTGAGTTCTGCGTCATGACATTCCAAGACGTTTAAGATGTCTCTGGCTTTTTGTTGGATTTTGGTCATCGCCATTGGATATTTCTTTTGGCGGTTGTCTATCAGTACTTCCATTATTCCCTTTCCCGTTGATCAAGAGCTGCCTTTCGGGGTACTCAATGCGATGATGATGGATGCCGTTCAATATTTTATTGAAACTTTTTGCGATATTATGAAGATCTTTCAAAGTCAGTTCACAATTGTCCAACTGGCCGTCCGAAAAGATTTTGCTGATCAGATTTTGCACCAGCCCCTGAATTCTGGAAGGTGTCGGATTCGCCAGGGTCCTGGATGCAGCTTCAACGGTATCCGCCAGCATCACCAGACCGGCTTCTCGGGTTTGAGGCCTGGGACCCGGATACCTGAAATCGTCGATATTTACCCGGTCTTCGCCCTTTAACTGTTTGGCTTTTTCATAAAAATAAGTGATCAGGCTGGTTCCGTGGGATTGCCGGATCGTTTCGATGATGGCATGCCCCAGCTTGTGCTGCTTGGCGATTTCCGCACCGTCTTTGATGTGGGCGATAAGGATGAGGCTCGACATGGAGGGGGCAAGTTTGTCATGCCTGTTTATGCCGTCGGCCTGGTTTTCGATGAAATATAACGGTTTTTTAATCTTTCCGATATCGTGGAAGTAACCGCAGACTTTCGCAAGCAAAGGATTGGCGCCAATTTCAGCTGCTGCGGCTTCAACCATGGTGCCGACAATGACCGAATGATGGTAGGTCCCGGGGGCTTCCAACATCAGCCTCCGGAGAATCGGCTGATCGAGATTTGCCAGCTCAAGCAGTTTGATGTCCGTTGTAAAGTCAAATGCGATTTCTACCAACGGCGCGATGCCTGCCGTCACGATTCCGGCGCCGACTCCCCCTGAAAAGGCAAATGCCCAGTCCCAGAGGAGCTTGAAAAATGAAGAACCTCCGGTATAGACATCGATGACCGCTGCAAGGATAACATTCAATAGCCCGAGTTTTAATCCCGCTTTAATAAAGACCTTGCGTTCCCGGCAGTTTTGTATCCAGTAGGCCGCCATTAAGCAGTTGAGAAAAAAATAAATAAAAATATCAAATCTGTTTTGAAATATGATTGCCGTGCCGATGGCGAGTAACAAAGCCATGGGAATCGCCATCTCTATACCCATAAACAAGCATGTGGTCATAGCGCCGGCCGCAAGGGGAATGCCGTAAGACATTGAATCGGCGGATATCGAAAACGGTGTATAATGGGTGATGGTATCGGCTAGAGATTCGGACACCTTGGCGATAAAAAAGAACGTGACGAGCAGACAGGACAGAAATAACAGATTTTTGGTGGTGTTGAGATCCGGCCGGTTGTGAATACAAAGGGCGTAAATTGTCATCAGGATGCATAAAATAAAAAGTGCCGTGCCGATACAATTTGTTAAGACTTGCCCTTTGTTAAGGCCTTCCTGATACGTTTTGAGTTTTAAAAGCTGGTTTTTGGTAACCCGTTCTCCTTCTCGCAGAATCATCTCTCCGGCTTTTATCTTGTGAAAAATCGGCTTCACTTCGGCAGAGGCCGCTTTTTTTCTTTCCTCGGTCTCGCTTCTGTTCAACGTTATGTTGGGCTGGACCAGCTTTTGAACGAAATCCACGATCAAATTTTTCAGTTCGTAATTCTTGTCCTGGAGGACAGGTTGTCCGATGATCGTGACCATGGTTTTTGCCTGATCGAGACCATAAAAGTGCTTGAGATTATATACCAGCATTTCATTTTTCGTTTTGATATCTCTTAAAACGATGCCTCTATCGCTTTCTTTGAGAAGGATCTCTTTATTGGCCACCACCCCGTTTTCCATTATTTCGGCTAAGATAGCGGAAATGAGATTGGCAATATCGCCGGAAAATGATTCCTGTTCGAGTATTCTATAATCGGCGTCACTGACAGAAATTCCGATTTTCCCTTCAAAATCGGACTTTTTTTGCCAGATGAGTTGATGAATCGCCAAATTTTTTTCTTCGTTTCCAGGTGCGGATGCTTGCGATTTGTTCAGTAAATCGGCAGGCGGGGTGGTTTTAAGTGTTGTTCGAAGATCATCGAAGGCTTTTTTGACATTCCGGTTGATTCTCGCAGACAAGGTGACGTCATGATCATAAACAGTCAACACATTTGCAACAGCCTGTTTACGGCTTGCTTCCGTAGCGTCTTCGTCTTCAATTAAAAAGTCTTTGGCCGCCTTTATATCTCGTGTTGCAACATCTCCTAACTTGTATGTATGTTTTTTGATAACAAGTTTCGGATACAGCAAGAATGTGAAAATTACGGCAAGGCCGATTAAAAGGGCCCATCTGACCGTATCGCTGTTGTCGACGAGTCTGTTTAAAGACATTTGGGTTTTTACGATATTCATTGCAATGCGTTGTTTCGCCTTTTGCCGGCATCCAGATCTTCATAAGCCTTTATAATTTTCTGAACCAATCCATGCCGAACGACGTCCTGTTTAGAGAAAAAAATAAATTTTATTCCTTGTATGCCCTGTAAAATATTCTTTGCCTCAATAAGTCCAGAGGGTTTTCCCGCGGGAAGATCGATCTGGGTAATGTCTCCGGTGATGACCGCTTTTGAGCCGAATCCTATTCGCGTCAAAAACATTTTCATTTGTTCAGACGTGGTATTCTGGGCCTCATCAAGAATAATGAAGGAATCGTTCAAGGTCCGTCCCCGCATGAAAGCCAAAGGCGCCACCTCGATAACACCTTGCTCTATCAGATTGGACACCTTTTCAAAGCGCATCATATCATGCAGCGCATCATAAAGCGGGCGCAAATAAGGATCCACTTTTTGCGCCAGATCTCCGGGCAGAAAGCCCAGGGCTTCCCCCGCCTCCACCGCCGGTCTCGTTAAGATAATGCGATTCACCTTTCCCTTTGAAAATACGGCAACCGCCATTGCCATGGCAAGGTATGTTTTACCGGTACCTGCAGGCCCTATTCCGAAGACCATGTCGGAACTTCTAATGGCGTCTATATAATCCTTTTGGGTCGGGCTTTTGGGAATTACGGGGCGTTTTTTGGCCGTAACATAGACGGTGTCCAGAAAAATATCTTTGAGGTTGACGCGATCATTTTCGCTTAGAATTCTGACGGCATAATCGATATCATTTTGATAAATGGGATAACCGTCTTTGATCAGGTCGTAGAGTTGTTTGAGTATCTTTTGTGCCAGGCTTGCGGCAATCCTGTCTCCCTGGATGAATATTGTATTGCCTCTGGCATTGATAGAGACATCTGTCAGTTCGGCAATCCTTTTGAGGTTGCTGTTGTACTCTCCGAAAAGTTGACTGGCTAAACTGGCATCCGAGAAAACCAATCGGATCTTGTTATTTTCTGAAATTACATCCATATTATTAAATTGAGCAAGTGCTAATGTTTTGTCCCGAAGTTTCGAGAAATCCATTTACGATATCAATTAATATTGTTAAATTTGTAAAAAGTCAAATCTTTGGCATAATTTTCCTCTTGAGCGCAAAGGGCAATGAGATGCAAAAAGCAAAAGAAAACTCCTTGACTCAAAATATCGGCTTTGTTAATTTTCGTCAATAAAAACAAAAAAACTCATCTTTATGAATTCATTTGTATTATAAACGCCTTATCCGGATAGGGTTGTGTTCGGTATTGCAGATTGAGAAATCTTATTTGCGGGACGGCTTCATCCTCAAGGATGCTTCGCGGGAGCCTTATGAATATTTTCGATATTATCGTCGTCGTTATTTTGGCCTATTGCATTATCAGGGGTATTTTTAGGGGGCTATTGAAGGAGTTGTCGTCCATTATCGGCGTTTTCGGCGGATTCTACGCCGCATATACATATTACACGGTGGTTGCAAAGCCGTTATCGAGGTGGATTAGCCATACGGGATATCTCAATTTGGCGAGTTTTCTGATTATATTTTGCATCGTTTTTCTTGTAATCAGCATGGTAGGCGTCATTATCAATTACCTGCTTAAATTGGCATTTTTAGGCTGGTTCGACCGTCTGGCCGGCGCCTTGTTCGGCGCGGTGAAAGCTGTCTTGATTGTTTCGGTTTTGTTAATCGCCTTTACCACTTTCCTTCCCAAAGATTCTCCTATCCTCAAAGATTCCCTGCTTTCCCCCCATATCGCTTATGTTTCGGAGAAAATGGTCAAAGTGGACTCAATAGATTTAAAGCACGCTTTTATGGCCAAAATCGAAGCACTCAAAAAGACCTGGAAAAAACATTAAGTGTTCGTCCGGGCTTCAAGCCAATAAATTTTATCGAAAAAACATTAAATATTGAATAGGGCGAAGTAAAATGGGAATTGACGCCATCATCGACTTGATCGAAACGCTGCGGGGGAAAGACGGCTGCCCCTGGGACAGGAAACAGACGCCGCAAACCATTCTGGCATACCTTTTGGAAGAGACCTACGAACTCATGGATGCCGTTGAATCCGATGATCCGACGGAGATCTGCGGGGAACTCGGGGATGTATTGTTTCATATTTTTTTTCTCATCAGTATCTATAGTGAAAAGGGCGACTTTGGCATCAAAGATGTTGTCGATCGAAATGTAGAAAAGATGATTCGCCGGCACCCCCATGTTTTCGGAAAAGACACCGTCGGTAGCATTGATGACGTCAAAAAGCGCTGGTATCAAATTAAGAGGGAAGAAAAAAACGATCCTTCGACGACTTCGATTCTGGATTCCATCCCGGCAAGCCTTCCGGCTCTAATGCGCGCATACAGAATATCCGAACGGGCGGCCAGAACAGGATTCGATTGGGAAGATGTCGCCGGTGTTATGGAGAAAGTCGAAGAAGAGTGGTCAGAGTTAAAAACAGAGCTTCAAGGGCAAAAAGAAACCGGAAAAGATCACCGGCGCCTGATGCTGGAGTTCGGGGATATTCTCTTTACCCTCGTGAATGTGGCGCGGTTTATCAACATTCATCCTGAAACCGCACTAAGAGATGCCACCAACAAATTTGAAAGGCGCTTTAAGCATATGGAAAAGCGAATTGCAGAGAGCAAAAGGGATATGCGATCCGTTTCTCAAAATGAAAAGGATGCCATGTGGGAAGATGCCAAAAACAGCAATGGGTAGTGCCCGCAAAAATTATCAAGTACCTGCAGGATTCAGCCGTCGTCGTTTCCTCCTATGGGCATCAAACATAGCTGCCGGCCCAGGTGCATAACATAAAACTAATGAAAAGCTCACAAAATGATAATAATCATTTGGAATGATTCGGTACGATTTTCGGGTTAACAATTTTCTAACATCATTCGATATATTCACAGTATCTAAAAGAATAAGGAATCTGAGAGTTATGCCTAAGGAGCGCATTCTTGTGGTTGAGGACGAGCAAGATATCCTCGAGCTGGTGAGGTACCATCTGGCCCGGGAGAACTACCAGGTTTTCTGTGCAAGCTCCGGGGAAGAAGCCTTACGAATCGCAACTTCGGAAACGTTGAATTTGATCGTTCTGGATCTCATGTTGCCGGGAATAGACGGCCTCGAGGTGGCGCGGCGCTTGAAGAACAATGCCCGGACCCAAAATATCTTTATCATTATGCTGACGGCAAAAGGGAGTGAGGCGGACATTGTCACCGGTCTTGAACTGGGCGCCGACGATTATATCACCAAACCCTTCAGCCCCAGAGTGCTTTTGGCCAGAATCAAGGCGGTCATTCGCAGATCGAAAGATGAAAAACCCGCGGACACCGCCGTGATTCGGATTCACGACTTGATCATCCATCCCGGGCGCCGGGAGGTTCTCGTGGGTGAAACACCGGTGACCTTGACGTATACCGAGTTCCAGGTCCTTTCTTATCTGGTTCGTCGACCGGGTTGGGTGTTTACGCGGTCTCAAATCGTGGATGCCGTTCGCGGCGATGATTATCCGGTAACGGATCGCAGTGTCGATGTTCAGATTGTGGGCCTCAGAAAAAAGCTCGGTTCCGCCGGTCGATATATCGAAACCGTTCGGGGTGTCGGGTATCGGTTTAAGGAAAGCGTGTAGGGGAACCGCGGATGGACCGGAAAAAACATAAATTTCATATTTCAATCGTAGCGGATTTTTATCTGAATTTTTTAACAAAGCTTATCCCGTCGTTACTATCGAGAAGATGGAAGATTGAGACCGAGGGGAGGTTTTAAAACTACTTCTAATCGATCACGAAATGACAAAGACTTCAGCGTTTGAATTGACCCGAGTGAAGCACATACATCACTTCCAATGAGTAAAGCAGGGCGGCAGAGGCATAATATATCCAAAGCAATATGAGAATGACGGAACTCAATGAGCCATAGAGAAGATTCACTCGGGAAATATGGAGCAGATACAGCTTAAACAATTCTCTGGCAAAAATCCATAAAATGGAAAAAAGAGCTGCGGATAAGAGCCGGTATTTCATTCGAATTTTGATGTTCAAAAATATTTTGACCGTAGCGAGAAAAAATATAACGAGAACGATAAGGGATACCACATTTGTAACAATAGCGGATAAGTGGAAGGAAGTGAAAGACAATAGATCTTTCAAATAGGATTGGGTGTTGAGAAAAGACTGAAAATGAGATGCCGCCGATGAAATAATCAGCCAGAGAAAATTAGAGGTATATAGAAGAAGAACCGCAAATATACTGGAAATTGAATAAAAGATCTGGCCCAGGAGCAAATGTCGGCTGGGAAGTTTAAATATTTTTCGATAGGATATTTCCAGTTCATGAAAGATCAATCCGCTGATTATCGGCAGCAGTAAAAAGCTGAACATCGTGAATGATCCATAGGCTTTGGGGTTAATAATATAGGTTTTAACCCAACTTTTCGTCACAAAGGGAATCACATGGATTAACTCATCGACAATCAAATCGACGAGTTTGTTTGCCCAAATTTCTCCGGAAAAAAAAGTTCGCTGGATGGCATTAAAAACAAAAATGCTGAGGGTTGAAAAGGGGATAATGGAAAAAAGAAAAATATATGAGATAGAGGAAGAAAGGGTAAAACAATTGTCTTCGTGAAACGTTTTAAAAGCAGTGATACAAATATCATAAGGTAGAGACAGGGTTTTTAAAATCGAGGTTCCGGATCTCATGGTTTTTATATATGGCTGCGCTAATGATATACCCTTTAACTTGAATAAGCTTTAATATAATATCATTTAAACAATTGTCATTCAAGTAAATTTCGATTGCGGGGGTTCTTTCCGGCCAAAGGTTTCTAAAGTCTAAGCACCGATCGGTTATACCATAACACCGTTTTTTGACGCTCAATCAATGAAAAGCGTCACTTACCGAAATCTAATCCAACGCTAATTGTTCGATAACAAAAACAGTATTTTTAATATTGAATTAACGCGGTTCTAATAATATGGTATTGTGAATTGACCGGATTCATGGAAGATATGCCGCCCCTTCAAGCCGGTCTTTAGCATGGGGGGTTGATTCAATCCGGCAATCGAGGATACCGGCTAAGGTTTCTGATATCATTTTAAGGAAGTGCCATGAAAAAAAAGAAACGCCTGCTCAGGCATTTATTCCCTTCATATCTTCTGATCACGCTGATATCTTTGATCGCCGTCACTTGGTTTGCATCGAGCTCGATCCGGCATTTTTATCTGGCGCAGACGGCTGCCGATTTGATGGCCCGGGCGCGCTTATTAAAAAGTCAAATGGCCCAATTCATCGGGCCCCTGGATCCCCATGTGGTCGATGCCGTTTGCAAAGAAGTGGGGGTTTCTTCGGCCACCCGGTTTACCGTTATCCTGCCGTCGGGACGCGTAATCGGTGATTCAAATGAAAATCCGGCTGCTATGGACAACCATGCATCAAGACCCGAGGTCATTTCGGCACGGAAGGGGGGCGTTGGAAAATCCATACGATACAGCATGACCCTACAGAAACGGATGATGTATGTTGCCATTGGGTTAAAGAACAAAGACAAGATGATTGCCGTGGTTCGGGCGGCGCTGCCGGTTACCGCGATTGATCAGGCGCTGAAGTCGATACAGATAAAAATTGGGCTTGGCGGGCTTTTCATCGCTTTGCTTGCGGCAGGAATCAGCCTTTTTGTGTCCCAGCGCATCAGCCGGCCCATTGAAAAGTTAAAAAAAGGTACGGAATTTTTTGCGCAAGGTAATTTGTCCTACCGGATGCCGGGTACAGACTTAATTGAAATCGACAGTCTTATCGAAGCATTGAACCAGATGGCCGGTCAGCTCGAAGACCGCCTCAATACCATTATTCGTCAGAAAAATGAACTGACGGCGGTATTGTCGAGCATGGCCGAAGGCGTCATCGCGGTGGATATGGATGAAAGGATTGTCAGCATCAACAAGGCAGGGGCAAAATTTTTTGAAGACCTGCCACAGAACCTGATGAATCGAAGTATTCCGGAGGCTATCCGAAATCCGGATTTTCAAAAATTTATCAACAGAGCTCTTTCCAGCAAAGAAAATCTCGAAGAAGATATTACCCTTTATCAAAGGGGTGAACGCGTTTTGTTCATCCACAATACGCCCCTGGAAGATGCAGCCGGTCAGCGACGCGGTATTCTGGTCGTCATGAACGATGTGACCCATCTTCGAAAACTTGAAAACATCAGAAAAGATTTTGCCGCTAATGTTTCCCATGAACTCAAAACACCGCTGACAGCAATCAAGGGATATGTTGAAACGCTTAGAACGGGTGAAGACGTCGATCCAAAGGAAACCCAACACTTTTTATCAATTATTGAAAAGCATGTGAATCGACTAACGGCCATCATCGAAGATTTGATGAAGCTTTCCAAAATCGAGCGGCAGGATGAAACAAGTGAAATTCGTCCAGAAGATAGCGCCGTAAAAAGTGTCATTTTGCAGGCCATTCAGACATGCCGGGAAAAGATGGCGGCCAAAAACATCACCGTTGATCTTGAATGTCCCGAAGACATTTCGGCCAGCCTTGATTCCAGAATGATAATCCAGGCGTTGGTTAATCTTCTGGATAATGCCGTCAACTACAGCCGCGAGAAAAGTGATATTAAAATTTCAGCAGCTCTAAAAGACCAGGAGCTGTGGATCAGCGTTCAGGACCATGGCATCGGGATTCCAAAGGAACATTTGCCCCGTCTCTTTGAAAGATTTTACCGGGTCGATAAGGCCCGCAGCAGAGAGCTCGGGGGAACGGGACTCGGGCTTGCCATTGTAAAACACATCGCCCATACCCATGGCGGCCGCGTATCCGTAGAAAGCACACCCGGAAAAGGGAGCACGTTTTCGTTGCATTTGCCGGTCGCCTGATCCACCGGCGATGCTGTTTAAATTTCAATTCCCCGCAGCCAGCTTGTTGGAGCGCAGCGGAAATCCCGTTTGCGGGGCTGCGGGGATAGGAATTTTAGCCTTTCGCCAACTCAGCGGCAAAGCCGCGTTTCATAAAATCGTTACACGATTTTATTCCGGCACCCCTTTCACCCTGAAACAAACTGTCATCCCATCTTTTTCAACCAACCGGATGTGTTGCAGCGTTTTTCTGTCTGCTTTTAAAAGAACGGTCATTATCAAATCGCTTCCGGATGGATGCATGGCTGTTGCATTGAATTTTTTTCGATAATACCGCGCGGTATCGCCGGTGGGTTTGATGGTAAAGTCCCGGATCTTGGTTTCAAAGGCCGTCTCAAAAGCAACGGCCATTATCAATTCATCCAAGTTCCAGATTCCTTTATTCCCCTTGTTTCTGTATTCGACTTCGACGAAAAATCCTACCTCGTGCATTGATCGAAGATCCCTGAATGGCAAAAGATCCGGTTCGAAACGCTTCCGGAATTGGGCCGAAAAAGGCAAACCGATCAGCGGCGACCGGAAGGCGGATGCCAGTATAGGGGTATGTGACAGATCAAAGTCAAGATAGGCGATTTGCCTTAATGTTTTGAGATCAAACACATCAATCATGCAATTCCCCCTCAATGTAAAGACCAGTTCCGTCTGGACAGTCAAATACACGGCATATCCGTCATTTTTTAAACCGAAGTAATTAAATACATTCCATAAGGTTTCATTCATCTATTTTATCCGGCTTATGGAGGAAACTTAAGGATTTTGCTCTAATTTGGAAATGGAACAATAGCCTGGTGAAACAAAAAGCTTAACCCTTGCTCTCGTGCGTTTAGATTTAACAGAATTTATACTTTATTCTCATAAAATTCTAATATTTCTCTTTCATAAATACGATACAAAAGTTTATCTCTCAAAAAAAACATGTACAATCTTTTTCTTTATATTGGATCTGTTATTATTGTTATCGCGATGATTTTTTTGAGAATCAGATATTTTCCGGTTCTTCATCCCGATGCAAAGTTGTATATTGATCTGTTATCTATCATTGGTTCGGAAGAAGGAAAACATAGCCCATGAAAGAAAAAATAAGGGTTCTTTTCATCTGTATCCATAACAGCGGCAGAAGCCAAATGGCGGAGACTTTCCTGAAAATCATTGGCGGCGAGCGGTTTGAGGCCGAAAGCGCAGGCTTGGAGCCCAGGCCGATCAATCCCTATGTCATTAAGGTGATGGAAGAAATCGGATATGACTTGTCCGGCAATACATCGGACCGCGTGATGCAGTTTTTCCAGGAAGGCCGTTTATACGACTATGTCATAACCGTGTGCAATGAATCCATTGAAAATCAATGCCCGATTTTTCCCGGAATTGCCAGAAGACTATACTGGCCGTTTCCCGATCCTCAAAAAGCAACGGGGACGGAGGATGAAAAACTGGATAAAATTCGTTCCATCAGGGACCAGATCCGGGAGCATATTAAGTCCTGGGTAAAATCGTTCTAAATATTTTCCGCAACGGGAATTGTCCGGAAAGAATTGTTTGCTTATAGATAGGCAACCCAGTATAGTAGTTGGAAATCGTCCATAATTCGATTAGAAATCCGTAAAATAGGAAAGATAACTGCGATGAGCAAGCATTTTGACCGAGAGTTGGATAAACTCAAAAAGAAAATCCTGTCCCTGGGTGCTCTGGTGGAAGAACGGCTCTATCTGGCCATCAAGGCCATCGAGAAAAAAGATCCGGATCTTGCCATAAAAATTATTCGATCCGATTACGAAATCGATGAAAAGGAAGTGGACGTGGAGGAAGAGTGCTTGAAAATTCTGGCCCTCTACCAGCCCGTGGCCATCGACCTTCGATTCATTATTGCCGTCATCAAAATCAACAACGATCTCGAACGAATCGGAGATGAGGCGGTCAATATCGCCGAGCGCATCCAGAGTATCGCCAAATACCTGAATTTCAGCTTCCACTTCGACTATGCTCAAATGGCTGAAATCACGGCTGCCATGCTGAAACAGAGCTTGGATGCTTTGGTCAACCTTGATATCGATACGGCCTTCAAAGTGATTACAATGGACGATGATGTGGACAGCATTCAGGGCAAGGCATATGCTCAGATCAAACAAGCCATGCGTGAACATCCCGATGAAATGACCTATCTGGTCAACCTTTACCTTATTTCCAGGCATCTCGAGCGGGTTGCCGATCATGCGACCAATATCTCCGAGGAGGTCATTTATCTGATCGAAGGAGAAATCATCCGGCATGGAAAGTATTTATAGCGTGCGTTTCGCACCCGGGGCTTTTCACAACCACTACGGGAGCAGAGTCGCATACCTTCAGCTTTTTAAAACCACTTCTAAGAATAAGATCTTTTTTGCGTACTTGTTCATCATGCATCCAAAATGGAAACAGAAAAGGAACATAGAACGAAATCGGTCATCCATGCCCGGCATCTCACGCGGATCTATAAGATGGGCGACAGTGAGGTGGTCGGCATCGATGATGTCAACCTCGATATCGCTCCCGGCGAGCTGGTGGTACTCAAAGGAGACAGCGGCTCGGGAAAGAGCACGCTTTTGTCGCTCATTGCCGGTCTGGATCGCCCTACGCACGGCCATCTGACCGTTGCCGATCATGATCTCACCGACACGACTTCTTCGGGCCTCACTTATTTCCGGCGGGCTGTCGTGGGAATGGTATTCCAATCTTTTAATTTAATGCCGACTTTGAGCGTGCTCGAAAATGCCTGCCTACCGGGATTGCTGGCGGGAAATCCCCCGGACCGGATAAAATCCAAAGCCATGGAACTGCTGGATTGGCTGGGTCTTTCGGCCCGAATGAACCATTTGCCGGCCCAGCTTTCCGGAGGAGAGATGCAGCGTACGGCCATCGCCAGGGCGCTGATCAATGATCCGGAAATTATCCTGGCCGATGAACCCACGGGCAACCTGGATTCCCGCAACGGTCGGATTGTGGTGGAGCTGTTTGCACAGCTGAATCATAAATGGAATCGAACCGTGATGATTGCCACCCACAGCAACATTGCAGATTCAGCCGCAACCGTGACCGTTTGTTTGAAAGACGGAAAGATCGACGGTCAACCATGCGACATATAGGCTTTTTCTTTCGTTTTTTTATCCGGTTCAGTTTGCGAAACATGAAAAAACATTTGGGCCGGGCACTGACGGTGCTTCTGGGGATCGCCCTGGGCGCCGCAGTATTTACCAGTGTGCGGCTTTCCATCCATGCGGCACTCGATTCGTTCACCCAAAGCATGGATGTCATTGCCGGCAGCGCAGACCGGGTATTGGTGCAGCCCGGGGGACGCGTTCCTGAAGAATGGGTGTCCAAGCTCCTGAAATTTTCCGCTGTCCGTGAGGTTTCGCCGGTTTTGACGACCTATGTCCGTTTGGCCGGCAAACAATCGGAACCGTTTCTATTGATCGGCATCGATCCGCTAATGGATCGGGGCTTTCACAAATGGCAAATTCTGCAACACGCAAACCAGGATGGGAAAAGCTGGCTTGAACTGATCCAAAAACCCTCTTCCCTGATCATCGGTAAGTCTCTGGCCGAGAAATACGCGTTGGGTCGCGGTGATCACGTCTTTATCGAAAGCACCCGTCAAACCGATGAATTCAACATCGTCGGAATTCTATCGCCCGGCGGTCTGGCCGCAGCAGAAGGCGGTATGATCGGTTTAACCGACATCGCGACTTTTCAAGAGTTTACCAGGCTTTACGGATGGGTGGATCGCATCGATATAAAGTTCGAACCGAACGCCGAATCCAAAGATATCGATAAGTTCCGGAAAATGCTGCCCGATAATCTCCGTTTGGGCCCGCCGTCCGCTGCAAAAGAAAGCGGACAGGGGTTGATTCGCTCCTATCAGCTCAACCTTTCCATTCTAAGCTTCGCCTCATTGTTTGTCGGGATGTTTTTGGTGTATAGTCTGGTGGCGTTGAACGCGGCTTCCCGCCGCCGCGAACTGGCCATATTACGGGCTGTGGGCGCATCGCCCTATCTGTTGTTCATGGTGTTTTTGGCCGAAGGTGCGTTGTTCGGTGTGCTTGGATGGTTGACGGCCCTTCCCATCAGCACGATTCTGGTCAAATATTTGCTCAAGGGGGTCAGCCGGACCATTTCTCTGCTCTTTGTTAAAGTTCATGTGGAAACCCTTTCACTGAGTCCCTGGGAAATCCTGTTGAGTTTCGCCGTTACCGTCTTCACTTCAAGCGTTTCCGCACTCCAGCCGGCGTGGGAGGCCATGCAGGTGCCTCCCAATGAAGCACTTGAAATATCCCGCCACGGCAGGATGCGCAAAACATCCGTCCGCAAACTGCTCATTGTCGGCGTCGGATGCCTGGTTCTGGTAGTCCCGCTGTCCCTGCTCCCGAAAATTTTGAATATGCCCCTGCCGGGGTATCTGGCCATTTTGTTATTGTTTACCGGGTTTTCGCTGCTTGCGCCCTGGGGGCTTCAACGAACGGGTCATGCCCTGTCTCCCATCCTTCATCGCTTCGCGGGAATTCCGGCTTATCTTGCAGGCCGGTATGTGCGGGACAGCGGAACTCGCACCGCGGTGTCCGTGGGCGCACTCATTACTGCGGTGGCGTTATTTGCATCCCTGGTTATCATGATCCACAGTTTTCGCAGCACCGTTGAGTTGTGGGCCGACCAGACCGTGAGCGGCGATGTGTTTGTTGCGGCGAAAATGGGACAAATCAACCAATTCCGCTATCCCATCTCCCCGGCGGTTGTGATGGGACTGAAAGAATTCAAAAATCGAGCGGATCTTGTTCCCAGCCGGCGGTTTTATTTGCGCTACAATCGTTTCCCCTACGAGTTTGAATTGCTCTATTTGAAAAATTTCTTTCTTCATGGAGATTTTGTATGGTTAAAAGGAAATCCGGATCGGGTTCGAACCTTGCTCACCCAGGGCAAAGGAGTTGTGATTTCAGAAGTCTTTTCCAATCGAACCGGTTTGACCGTCGGCGATATATTCCGGGCCCGGATCCAATCATCGCGGGTGTCGCTTCCGGTGCTGGGCATCATCCGGGACTATCGGACCCAGGGCGGCGTTGTTTTTTACTCGCTGTCACAATTTAATACACGTTATCACGATGTTCAGTGGAGCGGGTGCCGAATCTTTATAAAAGACCGAACACACGATCATGAAGCAGCCGTAATGTCAGTGAAAAATGACATCGTGAAACGCTGGGGGGATAAACTGGACATCGTCAGCGGAAATGACCTGCGGAAAACGATTCTAAAAGTCTTTGATGAAACCTTTGCCATCACTACCGTTCTGCTGCTCATCGCCCTTGGCATTGCGGCTTTGGGAATTGCAACGACGCTGACGGTGTTGGTTCTGGAACGCACCAAGCAATTAAATACGCTGTATGCCGTGGGCGCGGGGTTTGGACAGATCCGATCCATGATTCTCTGGGAGGCGGCCTTTATGGCCGTTGTCGGAGAAGTTGCCGGGGTTCTTTGCGGATTTATTTTGTCTTATATCCTGGTGTATGTCATCAATCGACAATCCTTTGGTTGGACTTTTCTCTATGCCGTCGACTGGCGGGCGCTGGCGATGTCATTGCCGTTGATCATATTGGCCGCGCTGGCTGCTGCGTACCCGGCCGTTAAAATGGTGTTTCGCGAATCGCCGGCAACGCTCCTGAGAGAAAATTAAAGGCAGGAAAGAGAAAATAGAATACAGAAAAGAGGAAAGGGCATAACGGGAACCGCAGAAGAACACGAGTTGGTCAAATCGTCGAATGGTCGATCGGTCAAATCGTAAAAAAACGATTTAAGGATTTAACGATTCAACGATTTAACCATTTAACCAAATCTGATGAACATGATGTGTTACACTAAAAAATCAATATTTTTCTTTTTGTGCATATTTACCTTTACCCATGCATGGGGTTTTGCCGAGGATTCCAAGGGATACCTTTCCGTCACCGGTCCGTGCCATCTCGAGTTTCCCAAAGATCACGGATCCCATCCGGGATATCGGACGGAATGGTGGTATTTTACCGGCAATTTGCAGTCTTCGGCCGGAAACCGCTATGGATTTCAGCTCACTTTTTTTCGCCGGCGAATCAATCCCATAGGTTCTGAGAAGAAATGGCCGAAGCCGGCGTCTGCTTGGCGCACCAGCCAGATTTATCTGGCCCATGCCGCCCTGTCGGATCTCAACGGGAAACGCCATTATTATGATCAATGCATGGGAAGGGGAGGGCTGGGGATCGCCGGTGTATCCCGGGATCATGATTCGGCACGCATTTTTGTTGAAAAATGGTCCGCCCGAATCAGCCCCAAAGCCATTCGCCTGAAAGCCGTTGCTGAAAAATTCTCTTTTCATCTTGATTTAACGCCTCTTAAACCGCTGGCGGTTCATGGAAACAAAGGGTACAGCCGAAAAGGGTCCACTCCCGAAAGGGCCAGCTGCTATTATTCTTTGACACGGCTCGAGACCAACGGACAGGTAATGCTTGCCGGGAAAACATTTGCCGTCAAGGGACTGTCCTGGATGGATCATGAATTCAGCACCTCCCCGCTGGAGCCCGGGATCATCGGATGGGACTGGTTCGGCCTACAGCTTTCCGACAACACGGAAATCATGATCTATCTTTTGCGGCAAAAAGACGGCCGGTGGCACCCTGCTTCCAGCGGGACATATGTCCGTTCCGATGGAACAACGAGACATTTATCCGTTCATGATATTGAATCGATGGTGTTGGATACCTGGAAAAGCCCGAATTCCGGGGCGGTTTATCCGGCCCGCTGGCGGATCAGGATTTTGTCGCCGGCCATGGACCTCTATGTTTCGTCCAACCTGGCGGACCAGGAAATGAGAACCCGGGAAAGTACCGGAGTGAACTACTGGGAAGGGAGCGTGTCCGTTCGGGGGAATAAAAATGGCCGCCGGGTGGACGGGCAGGGTTACATGGAACTGACAGGGTATGCCAAGCCTTTTGAAGCGCCTTTGTGAAAATTGTAATGTTGACAAACGTGATGTAGTCTTTTAATTTTAAATTATCGGGTCCTTTTCCGCAATACGGGATCTTCGATAGGCCATGCCTTTAAATAATCCAAATTTCAGTATCCCAATCATGCGCCTTAGGATGTAAATCACACCCCTTGAGGGATAATCAAAGACAAGTTTCCTGGCCTCTGAGTTTTTGCTAATATCAAAGTTAATAATGAGGTTGCCGTCATGATAGCAACATTTGATCCTGTTTTGTTGGCTCGCATACAGTTTGCGTTTACCGTGTCGTTTCATATTATCTTTCCGTCCTTTACCATCGGCCTGGCAAGCTGGCTGGTGGTACTGGAGTGGCGATGGTTAAGTACCCACAATCCGGTCTATGAAGAGGTCTACCGCATGTGGGTCAAAATATTTGCCGTCACATTCGGCATGGGCGTGGTGTCCGGCGTGGTGATGTCTTTTCAGTTCGGCACCAACTGGTCGGTCTTTGCCGATCGGGCCGGTAATGTTTTGGGACCGCTTTTGGGCTACGAAGTGCTCACCGCTTTTTTTCTGGAAGCCTCGTTTTTGGGGGTGATGCTCTTCGGCTGGAATCGCGTGGGGCCGAAAATGCATTTTGCCGCGACCCTCATCGTTGCCGTGGGGACCCTGGCTTCGGCGTTTTGGATTCTTTCGGCCAACAGCTGGATGCAGACGCCCCAGGGATTTCGGGCGGGAAGCGACGGCCTTTTGTATCCCACCAACTGGATTAAGGTCATTTTCAATCCGTCTTTTCCGTATCGTTTTTTTCACATGGTCACTGCATCCTACTTGACTACGGCTTTTGTCGTCGGCGGGATCGCCGCGTATTATCTCCGTCATAATCGACATGTCAAACACGCCAGAGTCATGCTGGGAATGGCGATGATTATGGCGATTTTCGTCACCCCCTTTCAGGCAGTGCTGGGCGATATGCACGGCCTGAATACCTTGAAGCATCAGCCGGCCAAAATAGCGGCCATTGAAGGTATCTGGAATACGGAAAAGGGCGCCGCATTGAGACTCTTCGGATGGCCGGATCAGGCGGAAGAAAAAACCAAATACGCCCTTGAAATTCCCAAATTGTCGAGTCTGATTTTAACGCACAGCCTCAACGGCGAGGTCAAGGGCTTAAAAGAATGGCCAAAAGATGATCGCCCGCCCGCAGTCTGGGTATTCTGGGCATTTCGGATTATGGTCGGCCTCGGCATATTGATGATTTTTACAGGGGTGACCGCGGCCGTTCTGTTTTTTCGCAAACAACTTTTCAACACGTCATGGTTTCAACGCTGGTGTATGGCCATGACACCGGCGGGATTCGCTGCTGTGCTGGCCGGCTGGTTTGTAACGGAAATCGGCCGGCAGCCATATGTCGTCTATGGCGCTGTTCGTACGAGCAAAGCCGTGTCGCCGGTTATCGGATCCCAGTTGACCATGTCTCTTTTAGCGTTCATCTTCACATATGTTTTTATCTTTGGTGCGGGTAGTTATTACATCGTCAGGCTGATCGGAAAGGGCCCGGGCGATTCGGAAAAAGCATACGGTGCACATGGCGTGAAAGAACCGCCGCTTTTTACGGATTCGGCTTCCGAAAAAGGAGGAAAGCATGTTTAATTTGGGTGAGCTCCTGGATTTGCCGCTGATATGGTACGGTCTCATCGCTACGGCCATTTTTTTGTATGTCCTCCTGGACGGATTCGATCTGGGTGTGGGCATTTTGTTTCCTTTTGCACCTTCGGACAGTTGCCGGGATCGCATGATGAACTCCGTTGCCCCTTTCTGGGACGGCAATGAAACATGGTTGGTTCTGGGTGGCGGCGGGCTGTTTGCTGCTTTCCCTTTAGCGTACGCAATCATAATGCCGGCGCTCTACATGCCGATCATACTGATGCTGCTCGGGTTGATCTTTAGAGGCGTGGCGTTCGAGTTCCGATTCAAAGCTACCGGTAGATCTCGAAGATTCTGGGATTATTCTTTCCATTTCGGATCCCTTGTGGCAACGTTCATGCAGGGTATGGTCCTGGGGGCATTTGTCCAGGGGATAAAGGTTCAGGGACGCAGTTTTGCCGGCGGCGCCTTTGACTGGCTCGATGCCTACACTGTGATGGTGGGTATGGCGCTGGTGTTCGGCTATGCATTGCTGGGCGCCACTTGGGTGATCATGAAAACGGATGGCATCACCCAGGATTGGGCGCGAAAATGCGCCCAATATGTGCTGGGTTATGTGGCCATATTCATCGGGATCGTCAGCATCAGCATGCCCGTGATGAATGCCGATGTCAAAAGACTCTGGTTCAGCATCCCGAATATTTTTTATCTCTTGCCGATCCCCCTGGCCACCCTCGTGATGTTTGTGCTGAACTGGCGGAACCTTCACAAAGGAGACGAATATTCGCCATTTTTCTTGAGCATGGGTATATTTCTGACCGGTTATCTGGGACTGGGAATCAGTGTATTTCCCTGGCTGGTTCCGTTTGCCGTATCTTTTCGTCAGGCTGCGGCCGCGCCGGAATCCCAGTCACTGCTTTTGGTCGGCACCGTCGTATTGCTTCCCGTGATTCTCGGTTATGTGGCATACTGTTATTATATTTTCAGAGGAAAAACATCCGACGAAGCCCACTACTAAGCCGAAAGAGCAATGATGGCGGTTCGCCGCGCTTTTGTTCAGAAGAAAAGGAGAACATAGATGGCTGTTATCACGATCAGCAGAGAAACTGCTGCAGGCGGCAGGGAACTTGGACGGTTGCTTGCAAAAAGACTTAACTACCGGTACATTGACAAATCCCTTTTCCAAGATATTGCTAACGATCTGAATGTCTCGGAAAAAACACTGGTATCTTTTGAAGAGAGAAGAAGATATGAGGGATATGATCAAAGCTCAGTGTGTGAAGAAGAATATAAGAAAAGCCTGGGATCTATTCTCTTGGGGGCCGCCGGGGAAGATAATGTTGTCATTATTGGACGAGCTGCATACTTTTTCCTGAAAGGCGAGAAAAATTGCTATCATATTCGATTGGTAGCCACAATGGATTGGAAAAAAGAATATGCTATGAAAAACTATAACGTAAGTCCCGATCGCGTCCAAGAGTTTATCGAAAAAGGAGATGATACTCGGAAATGGTTCCGCAGATCAATTTGCGGGATGGGATTTGACGACGCGCATTGGTTTCATTTGACGCTGAACATGAGCCGAATTCCCATTGAACAAGCAGCTGAGCTGATCATGTCAGCATCAAATCTTTCCGGTTAGCCGTTTATCAGCTTGATTACTAGTTCTTGAGCTTTATCCATGCTCAGCAAACCCATATTTATGACAAGATCGTACAACGTTGGATCATCATAGTCTTTTCTGCGAAAATAACTAAAAAGGTTGACCCGCCGCTTATCCATTCTTTTTATCATCTGTGCGGCTCGAGTACTCGAAGCACGATAATGTTCCTCAATGAATTTTGTCCGGTCTTCTTTATTCGCGATAAGGAGCAAGTGATAGGTATTTTCAAGATTCTGTAAAATATACTGCCCCCCTCTGCCGACGATAACCGCATTTCCATCTTTGGCAATTTTGGGAATGATGAGGTTGAGCAACTCAACATATTTAAATCCGTCGATATATCTTTCTTTGTCGTCTAAAGGAAGTTCCATCAGGCTCGTTCCAAAGGGATTCAATTTGGAGATAAATTTTTTGAATCTATCGACCGGTTCCGATTCAATGGTTTTTCTCCCATCGGAAGAGATATATATCTCCACTACAGCCCTTTCGATAATATCTTCATCCGCATAATAATATCCCAAAGTATCGGCAATGCGTCTGCCGAATGTTTTGCCTCCGGCACCAAATTGGCGGGATATGGTAATAACAGCCATGGTGATTTCCTTTCAAATGTTTTAATAACTCTTTTATTTAAGTTACTTGTCAACTCCGAATAAGGAAATTTTCGTAACCTGCATTCTTATATCACATATGGCAATAAATGCCAGAATTTTTTAGAAGTGGTTACCAAACCTACTCTATGTGCCGGAGCAGGCTCAAAATTTTCCGGTTGGCACGGCAGCTTCCGCCGAAACGATTGGCGCCGTCGGTCCTGATCCTTTCGGTGTGCGTCTTCACATAAGATTGTAGATCGGACATGGATCGAACATGGTAATGGATGGACCGGTGTACCGTTTGCAGGTCAATGTTGCTTGACAGTGTGAAACAATCGATGCTTTCAAAACCTTCAAATCCCGGCATTTCCTGAATGTGCGATTCCAGCCACTCAGTATATTCCTTTAATATCAGCTCCATATCTTTCCCAGTTCATCAAGACCGGCGTTCGCTAAATCCTCCGGAGACATTG
>JAJDND010000072.1 GCA_022340885.1 Desulfobacterales bacterium
TTAAATCGATTTTGTTTACCCTGCGGGAAAGTCGAGGATACCCCATCTCCTTCGTTGCCGAGGGTTCGCGGTAGACGACTACAGCTTCACCCCCGGTCGCCTTGGACCTGGGGCATCCTCGACTTTCGCTCAATTAGGGTATAACATTGAAAACGGAGGCTCAATGTTCAAACGGATGTTTATTATGCTGGCATGTGCCGGTCTGCTGTTCGGCGGCATTTTCGGCTACAAGGCATTTGTCTCTCATCAGATGGAAAAGGCCATGGCCTCTCAACAGGCTCCGGCGGTAACCGTATCCACAACCACGGCCCGGATGTTGCCCTGGCAACCGCAGCTTAACGCGGTCGGTACGGTGAGGGCAATGCGCGGCGTGGACGTGACCACCGAGATCGCCGGTCTTGTGCGAACCATATATTTTAAATCCGGGGACGATGTGCAAAAAGGCCAGGTGCTGGTGCAGCTCAATGCGGATGCAGACAGGGCTTTGCTCCATTCGCTGGAGGCAGAGGCCGAATTGGCGAAAACCACTTATGCCCGCGACAAACAACAGTTCAATGTCAAGGCCATCAGTCAGGCGACCCTGGATGTCTCACATGCTGATCTCAAAAGCAAAAAGGCCCAGGTGGATCAGCAGGCGGCCGTTGTCGACAAGAAGACCATTCGCGCGCCCTTTAGCGGCCGTGTCGGCATCAGCACCGTCAATCCCGGTCAATACCTGAACCCGGGAGACCGTATCGTTACGCTGCAATCTTTCGACTCGGTTTATGTGGACTTTTTTTTGCCCCAACAGGATATAGCACGGATCACTTTGGGACAGACCGTTGTCGTGACCACCGACACCTATCCGGGGCGAAACTTCGAGGGCAAAATAACTGCCGTCAATCCCACAGTGGACCCCCAGACCCGCAACATTGAAATCGAGGCTACGTTCGCCAACCCCAAGCATGATTTGCTGCCCGGCATGTTCACTTCAGTGCGGGTTCATGCCGGTGAATTGGAACGCTTCATCACGCTGCCCCAGACGGCCATAACCTACAATCCCTACGGCGAAACCGTTTTTGTGGTGGTAAAGGCCGGGCAGGGACCGCAAGGAAAGCCTGAATGGGTTGCCAAACAGACCTTTGTGACCATCGGCAGCTTAAGGGGGGATCAGGTCGCCGTTCTCACGGGAATTAAGGTGGGCGACACGGTCGTCACCGGCGGTCAACTGAAACTCAAAAGCGGCAGCCGCGTCGTCATCAACAACAGCATTCAACCCAGCAACGAGGCCGCTCCCGAGCCCGCGGATCAGTAACATGCAAAACTCCCGTAACCGATTTACAGACATCTTTATTCAGCGGCCGGTGCTGGCCACGGTCGTCAGCCTGTTCATCCTTGTCCTGGGGTTGCGCTCTTTGGGATTGTTGCGAGTCCGCGAGTATCCGGAGACCCAGAATGCCGTGGTCACCGTCTCGACAGTATACACAGGGGCCGACCCGTCCCTGGTGTCCGGCTTTATCACAACCCCGTTGGAGAATTCCATTGCCCAGGCCAACGGCATCGATTATCTCAATTCCTCCAGTACCCAGGGATTGAGTACCATTCAAGCCAATCTGAGACTGAACTATGATTCCAACAAAGCGCTGACCGAAATTAATACCAAGGTCAATGCCGTTATCAACCAACTGCCCAAGGAATCCCAGCAGCCGGTCATCAGCGTTTCCATCGGTGAAACCATCGACGCCATGTATATCGGCTTTAACAGCACCACCTTACCGAGCAATAAGATCACGGATTATCTGATCCGGGTGGTGCAGCCGAAGCTGCAGGCGGTGGACGGCGTGCAAACTGCTGAAATTCTGGGCGGTCGTCAGTTTGCTTTGCGGGCATGGCTCGACCCGAAAAAAATGGCGGCATACGGCGTAACCGCCAGTGATGTGAGCAACGTCCTGGCGGCCAATGATTTTATTTCCGCTTTGGGGCGAACCAAAGGCCAGATGGTGACGGTGAATCTGCTCGCCGATACCGGGTTGCACTCGGTGGACGAGTTCCGCAATCTGGTGGTCAAGTCACAAAACGGCGCCATCATCCGGCTGAAAGACATCGCCAATGTCACCCTGGGGTCGGAGAGCTACGACACGGCGGTGGCTTTTGACGGACGGAGTGCTGTTTACATCGGCATCAAAGTAACGCCCAATGCCAATCTGATCAGCGTCATCAAAGGCGTGCGCAACGTTTTTCCATCCATCGCAAAGCAATTGCCTGTGGGGCTCAAGGGCCGCATCGTCTATGACGCCACCAAATACGTGGACAGCTCCATCCACGAAGTGATCGCAACCCTGGTCGAGGCGCTGCTGATCGTGACCCTGGTGATCTTTCTCTTTCTCGCATCGGTACGGTCGGTGATCATACCCCTCATCGCCATGCCGCTGTCTCTCATCGGCACATTTTTTATCATGCTGGTGCTCGGTTACACCGTCAATCTCCTGACCCTTCTGGCCCTGGTGCTGGCCATTGGTCTGGTTGTGGACGACGCGATTATCGTTGTGGAGAACGTGCATCGCCACATGGAAGAAGGCATCCCTGCCATGAGGGCGGCCCTTATGGGCGCGCGAGAACTCGCCGGGCCCATCGTGGCCATGACGGTGGTTTTGGTGGCGGTGTATGCACCCATTGGATTTATGGGCGGCCTGACCGGCGCGCTTTTTACAGAATTTGCGTTTACTTTGGCCGGTGCCGTGACCGTATCGGCCGTTATCGCACTGACGTTGTCGCCCATGATGTGTTCGCGTTTTCTAAAATCCGACGACAAGGGCAACCATCGTCGTTTCATGAGTTTTGTCGATCGTCAGTTCGAGCGTCTGCGCCGGACTTATGAATATTTCCTGCACGGCGCACTCGACTCCCTGCCGGTGGTCATCGTGTTTGCCTTGATCGTTCTCGGCAGTATCTATTTTCTCTATGTTTCCTCCAAAAGCGAACTGGCACCCCAAGAGGACGAAGGTCTTGTCATCTCTCTGATCACCGGAGCGCCCGATGCGTCCCTTCAGCAGACACAGCTTTATACCCGGCAGGTATACAAGATTTTTGCCGGGCACAAAGAAACCGACCATGTATTCCAACTCGACGGCATCAGCGGTGTCAACTCAGGCATCGCGGGTATGGTGCTGAAACCTTGGGACCAACGCAAGCTGACAACCATGCAGTTGCAGCCCATGGTACAAAAGCAACTTAACGGCATTGCTGGGGTTCGGGCCGTGGCTTTTCAGAGACCGCCTCTGCCGGGAGGGGGCAGGGGCCTGCCGGTGCAGTTTGTCATCGGCACCACCGATTCCTTCGATAAATTGAACACCGTGACGCAGGCACTGATGAACAAGGCTCGCGCCACCGGCATTTTCGCCTATATGGATACCGATCTTAAAATCGATAAGCCGCAGATATCCGTTCAGATTGATCGCAATCTGGCCTCACAGCTCGGATTGACCATGAGCGATGTGGGCAATGCACTGGGATCGATGCTGGGCGGCGGCTACGTCAATTACTTCAGTCTATACGGCCGTTCATACAAAGTCATCCCCCAGGTCATGCAGCGCTACCGGCTCAACCCCGACCAACTCAAGCACTATTATATTACAACGGCCTCAGGAGCTTCCGTTCCGATATCCACCATCGTAAAGTTAAAGACCACTGTGGTCCCGGAATCACTCAACCATTTCCAGCAGCTCAACTCCGCCACAATATCCGCCGTACCGCTGCCCGGCGTCACCCTCGGCCAGGCCCTGGGCACGCTCAATAAGCTGGCCCAGCAAGTGTTGCCGAAAGGATACAGCATCGACTACAGCGGCCAGTCCCGTCAATACGAACACGAGTCAAGCCAACTGATGATTACGTTTATATTCGCTTTGATCATTATTTTTCTGGCGCTGGCCGCATTGTTCGAAAGTTTTCGCGACCCGCTGATCATACTGGTTAGTGTGCCCATGTCGATCTGCGGGGCCTTGATCTTCATCAGTCTTGGGGTGGGTGGTGCAAGCTTGAACATCTATACTCAGGTGGGATTGGTTACCTTGATCGGTTTGATCAGCAAGCACGGGATCCTGATCGTTCAGTTCGCCAATGACCAGCAACGGGCGGGAAGGCCCAAACGTGAAGCCATCGAGATGGCGGCCGGAATTCGGCTGCGGCCTATTTTGATGACCACGGCCGCTATGGTTCTCGGCGTGCTGCCCCTGGTTCTGGCCACGGGTGCCGGTGCCGTGGGCCGTTTCAACATGGGTTTGGTCATTATGACCGGCCTTGCCATCGGGACCCTGTTCACGCTTTTTGTCGTTCCGGCCATGTATATGCTGCTGGGTGCGGATCATACCCGGGGCCGGGAATCCGAAGAACCGGCCCAAGGCTGATTATTGTAATCATAAGTCCTTTGGGTCAAGCTTGTCCCGCAATGCGGGAATCAGAGCTCTTTGGGTCTGCCGCGCGGTTTTGCTTTAAAAATCAAAAATTTCAAGCACCAAATCGCAAACAAATCTTAAATTCCAATATCCAATGACCAAAACCTTTAAGGGCAAGCCCTTGTTTAGATTTTTGAATTTTGGTCATTGGGATTTGTATTTGGAATTTCAATCAGTCAAGGAACTTTCAACAAAACAAATTATCTCTGGAGATAACCGAGGCCCGGTTCTATAGGCTTGGATTTTTATTTCTTCAACGCCCACAACAGAAACTGCGTATAGACCTTCCAGGTTTGATCGCCGTAGCCTCCGGCCATCAAATAGGCCGCTGGTATACCCAACTCCCGGAGAAATTGATAGATCATCCGATCGCGGGTCGCCATCTGATCCAATGTAAGCCGCAATCCACTGGTGGAGGGCAACTCGTCTTTTTCATAAGGGTCGGCGCCGCTGACCACGATGGCGAGGTCCGGTTCGCCCAGGCTTTTCATCTGCCCAAGACCCTGTTCTAGACGCTCCAGATAATGCGGTTCTTCTCCTGAAGCGATGGGAATATCGATATCGCTCGGCATAAAGCAAGGATTGGCCCTGCCGTCGGGCAAAACCGGCAAGCCGTCCAGCGGCCAGCCATGGGCCATGTGAACGCTCAGCGTCGTGATGGACGCATCACCGGCGGTCAAGGCGGCTGTCCCATCGCCTTTGTGCGCATCCACATCGATAATCCAGACCTTGCGAACCACATTTTCGGCCTGAAGTTTACGGGCCGTAATGACAATGTCGTTAATCAGGCAAAAACCGCTGCCATGATCATAATGGGCATGATGCATTCCACCGGAAAAGTAAAAGCAGAAGCCATGAGCCTTTGCCAAACGGGCGCACTGGATGCTGCCGGCAACCTTAATTCGTATACGCTCAAACAGCTCCTCCAGAGGACGGCTTGCCTGTTCGGGTGCATAGCGGTAGTATCGGCCGTCGGAATCGATCAACTCGAAGGTTGAAATGATTTCGTCGACCAATCGATCCGAATACAGTCGGCCGACATAATCCGCCGAGTGAACCCGCAGCAAATCTTCTTTTGTCAGCGTTTCGCTGATCCGTTGGCGATGCCAAAGATTCTGACGGGAACCCAAATGCGAGTCGCTGCACAACGCCTCAAATGTTTTTGTGGCGCGACTGTCCCGTATGGGAATCAGGATGCCGAATTCCAGAAGACCGGCAGGTATGGTTGAATCATACAGTATCATAATGCAACTAAATTAAGGATGATTTGGATCGATGTAAAGAAAAACCTGTCGTCTCCCGTCACCTTTTTATCTTGGTTATCGGTGATAAAAAAGGCAAAAATTTGCGTCAGTTAATTTCTGTATTATCTTAATCTTACGGTTTAATAAAAATTTAAACATTCATCTTCAGGACCGACAATGATCATAAAGCCGAGAATCTGGAACAATATATGCATGACGGCTCATCCTCTGGGCTGTGCGGCCCAAGTCAGAAGCCAGATTGACTATGTCAAAACAAAAGAGAGGATTGACCGTTCCAAAAAGACGGTCATTATCGGTGCTTCCAACGGTTACGGTCTTGCAGCGCGTATTGTATCCACCTTCAATTGCGGTTCTGCGACAATCGGCGTTGCCTACGAAAGTGCCGGCAAGGATAAAAGAACCGCAACAGCCGGGTGGTACAACACAGAATCATTTATAACAGAAGCCCAAAAAGAAGGCTATCCCGCCTGGAATGTCAACGGAGATGCTTTTTCGGAAGCGGTCAAAACCCAAGTCGTCTCGCTGATCAAGGAGAACTTGGGACACGTTGATTTTTTTGTTTACAGTATTGCCGCGCCAAGGAGAATTGATCCGATCACCGGAGAGATTTATTCGTCGGTGATCAAACCGATCGGCGAAAAATTTACCGCCAAGACCGTGGATTTCCTGACCGGCAAAGTGGGCAGTGTGACTGCAGAGCCTGCTACGGAAAAAGAAATCGAACAAACGATCAAGGTGATGGGCGGTGAAGACTGGATGCTGTGGATAAAACGGCTTTTGCAGGAGAATCTGATAAAAGACGAATTCTTAACCATTGCATTCTCTTATATCGGTCCGGAATCTACCAAAGCCATATACCGTGACGGAACCATCGGCCGTGCCAAGCTGGACCTTGAGTCCAAGGCCAAGGAGATCAATCGGTTGATTGCATCCGTCAACGGAAGGGCGATTATCAGCGTGAACAAGGCCCTGGTAACCCGGGCAAGTGCCGTCATTCCGGCTGTCCCCCTTTATATCGCCTTGCTGTATAAAGTGATGAAGAAAAAACATCTTCATGAGGGCTGCATCCAGCAAATGTACCGATTGTATCACGATGTTTTATTTACCGGCAAAGATCCTAAGATGGATTCTAAGGGCAGAATTCGGATGGATGATTGGGAAATGAGAAAAGACGTTCAACAAACGGTCTCGGAACTCATGGAAATCGTCGAAACCCAAAATTTGGATAATATTGAAGCCCTCGGAGATACGAAAGGAATGCTGGAAGAATATTTGCGTCATCATGGTTTCGGCATGCCCGGGGTGGACTACAGCCGGGATTTAGCACCGAATATATTTTAGAAGTGGTTTTAAAGGCCCCTCTCGGGCTCAATCTTCCGTCTTCTCAATAGCTGCGACGAGACAAGCTGTGTTGGACTGAGACGTCCAATCCTCGAAATATTCCCGATATTCCCGCGGTTGGCCGTTTCAGTCCGCCTTGACCTTGAGCCCGAGAGGGGCTTTTGAAACCACTTCTAGACAGATTCGATATATTCGATACAATGGATCAACTTGAAAATGCATCTGCGGATGTTTAAGTTATAACCAGTATGGCTGAAAAATAAAAAATCCGCTTGAGAATGAGAGTGGTCCGGAAGTAAGGGGGGGACGGAAAAAAACCGTTAACAAAGGCAGGTGTAACATGACAGATTCAGTATCCATAAAAGCGCGTGATTGCTGCTTGAAAGAAAAAAAGCGGCTGGTGGAAACACTGGACAGGTGTGACATGCAGTCCAACAGCGTGAAGAAAAGACATCGATGTTACCAAAGTGCCGCTCGGGAAAGCGGCCGGCGTTCGCGGCAGTGTATTATCGCATAAGATTGATCCCTAAGACTTAAACCGGTTTCGATGCTAACGGGAGTAATACTCGATGACCAGCGGTACATCGCAGGATATCGGGACAGCTTGATTTTAGGTCCTGTGTGTTTCATTCGTTGTCCTCCCAGAGGGAATCAGATCATATCTTCCAAGAATTTGTCCGAAATCCCATATTGTCAAGCCTGGAAAGAAATATGCTTTAAATACCTTAGAACATACGAATCCGTGATTCTTGAAAGATGATGATTATTCGTTTCGGATGTAATGGATAACGCTTGACGAAAATCACAGGCGGCAATATACTTATTTTAACAGATGATCAGCCAAAAAACCTGCTGTTATTCAATAACCATCATTTTATACACATAACCATATTTCCATCCTGACAATCTGATACAGAGCGATACAACACATTAACTCTTTTTCAGGATATATATCCCGACAAGATTGAAAAAGCACCTCAATTGTTCGTTGAAATATCCCTCGAAAGGAGAAAGAGATGCCTAGAAAACAGCTTAATATCCCCTGTAAAATGGAACATCTTTCCATATTGAACGAAGCAGGGGAAGTGGACAACGACCTTGAGCCGGACATCCCCGAAGATCTTCTTTTAAAACTCTACCGGGCCATGCTGCTGGGTCGACGGTTCGATGAACGGATGTTGAGCCTCCAGCGCCAGGGCCGTATCGGGACATTTGCGCCGACGAGCGGCCAGGAGGCCTCACAAGTGGGTTCGGCCGCTGTGCTGCGTCCCACGGATTGGATGGTGCCGTCATTCAGAGAGGCCGCAGCCCAGATCTGGCGCGGGGCACCCATGGAAAACATCATCCTTTATTTTGGCGGATATAACGAAGGCGGGAGGATCGAAGACAATAGCAAGGATCTTCCCATATCCGTTCCGGTCGCCTCTCAGATCCTTCATGCCGTGGGGTTGGGGTGGGCCGTCAATTACAGGAAAACGGATGAGGTCGTTATGACCTTTTTCGGCGACGGCGCAACCTCAGAGGGCGATTTTCACGAAGGTATGAATTTTGCGGGTGTCTACCAAACACCGGTCATTTTTTTGTGCCAGAATAATCATTGGGCGATTTCCGTACCGCGTTCCAAACAGACCCGTTCAGAGACATTGGCCCAAAAAGCGCTGGGTTACGGCATACCGGGTATCCAAGTAGACGGCAACGACATCCTTGCCGTGTATGCCGCGGCCAAGGAAGCCGTAGACAGGGCCCGGTCCGGCGGCGGTCCAACCATGATCGAGTGCGTGACCTATCGGATAACCATGCATACGACGGCGGACGACCCAAAGCGCTATCGAACGGATGAGGAGGTGGAAGGGTGGAAGAAAAAAGATCCCCTGGTTCGATTCGAAAAGTATCTGACGGACAAGGGAGTGGCAGCAAAAGATACATTTCAAGCTTTAGAGACCGAAGTCAAAGAAGACATCCAGACAGCCGTTGACAGGGCTGAAGAATTGATGAAAAAACTCGATGATCCTTTGCATATGTTCGAACATGCCTACGCCGAACTGCCTCCTTCTTTGAAGGAACAACGGGCGGAACTCGCAGAGGAGTTAAAAGGCATGCACAAGGAGAAGTAACATGGCTAAAATGACAATGGTTCAGGCGCTCAATATGGCGTTGCGACAGGAAATGGAGAAGGATGACAGGGTTGTTGTATTGGGTGAGGATGTCGGCGTGGACGGTGGCGTCTTTCGGATCACCGACGGACTCATCGATCAGTTCGGAGATAACAGATCCCTTGACACACCGTTGGCGGAATCGGCCATTGTGGGTATGTCCATCGGTATGGCCATATACGGGCTCCGGCCCGTGTGCGAGATACAATTTTCCGGATTTTCCTATCATAATTTTCACCAAATCGAAAATCATGCCTCTCGATACCGATGGCGTTCACAGGGGCGGTATCACGTACCCATGGTACTCAGGGCACCTTACAGCGGCGGCGTCAGGGCGCTCGAACACCATTCGGAAAGCCGGGAGATTTATTATGCACACACACCCGGCATTAAAATGGTTATTCCCTCAGGACCGCGCAATGCCCGGTCGTTGCTTATCAGCGCCATCCGGGACCCGGATCCGGTGATTTTTTTCGAATCCAAGGCCCTTTACCGTGCATTCCGGGAAGAGGTTCCCGAAAATGAAGAAACACTGCCCATCGGAAAATCTCAAGTTGTCCGGCAGGGCAGCGATCTCACCATGATATCCTATGGCGCCATGATGCGCCCGACACTCGAAGCCGCATCCGAACTCGAGGAAAATGACGGCGTCCAGGCCGAGGTAATCGACTTGTTGACCATCTCACCGCTGGACGATGAAACCTTTGTCCGGTCCGTGAAGAAAACCGGCCGGGCGATTATTGTCCACGAGGCGCCGCGCAGCTTCGGGCCTGGGGCGGAGATAGCCGCGCGCCTGGTTGAAAAGGCGTTTTTCTACCTGGAAGCTCCCATATCGCGGGTCGCAGGCTTCGACATCATCATTCCTTTGTTCAGTCGAGAAAAAAGTTATATTCCGAACACCCAGCGTATAGTGCGCGAGGCGAAAAAGATATTAAACAGTGCCTGAACGGAAGGTTAGGATGATTTAACGATCTAAACGCAGAAACGATCTAAACCAGGAAATAAGGAGGCAACACCTATGGCCCAATCTTTCAAACTGCCGGATTTGGGAGAAGGAATTCACGAAGGGGAAGTGATAGCAGTACTGGTATCGGTTGGCGATGAGGTCAAGGAGGGAGATCTTATCATCGAAGTGGAAACGGACAAAGCAGCGGTGGAGATTCCATCGCCTTTTACGGGCAAGGTTACAGGAATAAGCGTCAAGCCGAATGATGTGGTCACGGTGGGTCAGGTGCTGATGACCTTCGGTGACGGCGAAGCGGTTGAACCGGCCCCGGCGGAAAAACCTGTCGAACCGGAAACCGAAAGCGCCTATCAACCACCTGCCGAAGGGAAAGAAGAGCCTGTTCCTGCTTCGCCGGCCACACGGCGCCTGGCCCGGGAGCTGGGGGTAGATCTCCGGCAGGTTCAGCCCACCGGTCCGGGAGGCAGGGTAACCAGTCAGGATGTACGATCTTTTGCCGAAAAGGCCGGGGAACCGGAAAAAAAGCCGGAGGCCGCGGAAAAGCCCGCCAAGACGGCGCCGTCCGTTCCCATCGAAATACCGGGATTGCCTGACTTTGCCAAATGGGGTCCTGTAAAAACCGTTCCTTTGCGATCCATCCGTCGGACCACGGCCAGGCAGATGGGTTTGGCCTGGTCTCAAATCCCCCATGCGGTCAGCCAAGACATGGCGGACATTACCAAACTGGAGTCTTTCCGCAAAAAGCATAAAGGGGACATCGAAGGTAAAGGCGGCAAACTGACCTTGATTGTTTTTGTGTTAAAGGCGGTGGTCACCGCTCTGAAAACGTTTCCCTATTTTAATTCAACCTTGGATAAGGCCGCCGGAGAGATAATCCTCAAAAACTACTACCATTTGGGGGTGGCGGTGGATACGGACAACGGATTGATGGTACCGGTCATTCGTGACGTAGACCGAAAAAGTATCGAGGAAATATCCCTGGAACTCAGGCAACTGGTTCAAAAATCCCGCGACCGGAAGGTCTCCCTGGAAGAGATGCAAGGCGGAACATTTACCATTACGAACGCCGGAGCCCTTGGCGGCGGTCAGTTTGTCCCGATTATTAATTATCCACAGGTGGCCATTCTGGGGATGGGCGCGGCCGGCTGGCAACCGGTTGTCGTCGAAAATGAGAAAAAGGAATCTGAAATCGTACCGCGTCTGATGATGCCGATGGTGGTGTGCATCGATCACCGAGTGCTGGACGGATCAGATGCCATTCGATTTCTGAAGTCGATTGTCAACGCCCTCGAAGACCCCGAGCAATTGTTGATGACAATGATATGACATAAAGAGTGAGCTGAAGTGATCTAAACTTAATTTTGTTTATGATCAATTGAGATCTGACCGGAGGCTAGTTATGGTAATGGGAGAATTGGTTCAAGAGACGGATGTGCTGGTTATCGGGGGTGGACCGGGTGGTTATACCGCAGCATTCAGGGCTGCGGACCTGGGTTTTGACGTCACCCTTGTCGAAATGGAAATGAAACCCGGCGGCGAATGTCTGTTTCAAGGCTGCATACCTTCCAAGGCATTGCTCTTCCTTGCGGAACTCATCCATGACACCCGGCGAACCGGATCCATGGGCGTCACCTTTGATGACCCTCGAATCGAGCTGGACAAGGTGCGTGTGTGGAAGGAAAAAGTCATCGATAGATTGGCCAACGGCCTCGTCACACTTGGAAAAAAACGCGGGGTTCAAGTAGTGAAAGGGGAAGCTGTTTTTGAGGGGTCCGACACGGTTCGTCTACATGATTCGGAGATCGGCCGAATCAAATTTCGTCATGTCATCCTGGCTACGGGGTCCGTTCCGAGGTCTCTTCCGGGAGTGGCATTCAAACCGAACGGTCGCATCATGAATTCCGCCGGTGCTCTGGAGCTCAAAGACATCCCCAAGTCCCTTCTCATCATCGGCGGCGGTTACATCGGCCTGGAACTGGGTACCGTGTATGCGGCCCTCGGCAGCAGCATCACCCTCGTTGAAATGGAGAACAGGATTCTGTCGGAGGTTGATCCGGATTTGGTGATGCCGCTTAACCGGAGACTCACTGAACTTTTTAAAGCCATCCATGTGTCGACCCGTGTTCTTTCTCTGAATGAACTGGAAGACCGGGTGGAGGCTGTTTTTGAAGGCGAGTTAGATGAGCCCGAGCAGACCTTTGACAGGGTACTCGTCGCTGTCGGACGGCAGCCTAACTCCAAAGAATTGGGACTTGAGACAACCAAAGTGACCGTCGACCCCAACGGCTTCGTCATCGTTGATGAACAGCAGCGCACCGCCGATGAGCGGATTTTTGCCATCGGTGATGTCACCGGTGTTCCGCTTTTGGCACACAAGGCCTCGCACCAGGGAAAGGTGGCGGCAGAGGTCATTGCCGGAAAGCCATCTGCTTTTGATGTGCGCGCTATTCCCGCCATTATCTATACCGATCCTCAAATCGCCTGGTGCGGCCTGACCGAAGAACAGGCCCATAAACAGCATCGATCCGTACGGGTGGAACACTATCCATGGAAATTATCGGGTCGAGCGACCACCATGGGCGCCACGGACGGTCTGACCAAAATTATTGTGGACGCTGCATCACAGCGTGTGCTGGGCATGGGCATCGTAGGACGGGATGCCGAAGGGTTGATTTCCGAAGGCGCTCTAGCCATTGAAATGGGTGCACAGTTAGAGGATCTGGCCTTGACGGTTCATCCTCATCCGACGCTCTCGGAAACGCTGGCGGAGACCGCTGAAATTTATCTGGGCCTTGCCACACACATTCTACCCGGACAGAGCGGAGAACCTTCAGCGTCCAAATCGTCGAGATAGAGGTCCAAATTTTAAAGGGGATACCATATGACGGATTTGGAGCACAAGAAACTGCCGACGGTTGAGCAAGTTGAAGCGATCATGAAAGACTGGGGAAGGTTTACGGTTGATGCGTTTGCAATACGTTTTCAACTGGAAAAAGAGGTTGTCGAGGCGACCGTGGCGTATCTCCGAAAATTAAAAAGAATATCCGATGAAGATTCGATTCCCATCGTAACCTGTTATCGCAGCGACAAGCTTGAATCCATTGTCAGGTGCGCCGGTTCACGACACGGCTATATCTGATGAAAGAAAACCCCAATCATGCCTCGCTTCGTCTGGAATTCACCGTTTTTGCACTTGTGTCCGCATCGTTTGCCAATATTTACATCACCCAACCCATATTGCCGGCGCTGCAAAAAGAGTTTTCCACGGGTTTGGTGCTGGTTTCTTTCACGGTTTCCGCCGTTATCTTTGGTATCGCCATATCCAATTTGCCCTTCGGCTTTTTAGCCGATAGATTGCCGATTCATCCGATTATTTTCAGCGGAGGCGTTTTGGTGGCTTTCGGCGGTTTGATCTGTGCGGCCTCAAACGACCTTTGGATGCTCATCGGCGCGCGTTTTCTCCAGGGGATCTTTATCCCGGCCTTGACAACCTGCCTTGCGGCCTATCTGTCAAAAACACTTCCGGTAGCACGGCTGAATGTCGTCATGGGATCTTATGTGTCTGCTACCGTGCTTGGCGGACTGGCCGGACGTTTGCTCGGCGGATGGATTCAGCCGTCATTAAACTGGCGCTATGCGTTTATCATCGCTTCCGCACTCGTTTTGATCGCTACTTTCACTGCTTTGCGCGGCCTGCCGAGAACTCTTGCAGATGCCGGACGAGAGCGTCAATCAATCGGGTTTTTGGTATTAATGAAGCGCTGGGAGTTATTGCGTATTTATTTTTGCGCTGCGGGCAGCTTTGCCGTCTTCTCATCGGTTTTCAACTACCTCCCGTTTCGTTTGACCGCGCCGCCTTTTAATTTCTCTACTGAAATGACTACGTCGCTTTATATCGTTTATGTCGTGGGTATCTTTATGGGACCGACATCCGGGAACCTCTGCAATCGTTTCGGCTGCGGCAACACGTTAGTCGGGGGATCCGTGACTTTGGGAATTTCACTGGCGCTGCTCTTGCATCCTACGGTCGCGGCGGTCGTAGTCGGGCTTATCGGTGTTTGTGCCGGATTTTTTACGGTCCATGCTGCTGCGGTGGGCTGTCTTAACCGCAAGCTTTTCAGCGGGCAGGGTCGTGCAAATGCGCTTTATGTGCTTTTTTACTATATGGGCGGGTGGCTTGGCATCACAGGTACCGGCTTTGCGTTCAAACACGGCGGCTGGAACGCCGTGATATATATTTGTGCGGTTCTTCTTCTCATCCCGCTGGGCGCCGGGTTCGGCGAACGAAAAGAAATAAGCAGATGAACGCCGTTCAGGCCGCACCTTTTATCATATGTTCCGACGTTTGTTTTTTTCTCAAGAAGATGACGAGGGGGGGAAGAAACACGACAATATCAAGATAAAATAGCGGATAAAACAGAAGAATTCCACATACGATTAAAACGGCTCTTTCCCATTTGGTGTGTACCCGCCTGGAAAATCCGACGACGCCGGCGTTTAAGAAGATTATTCCCGCAAACGTTAAAATAAATTTTGAAGCAATGATTAAAATCCCGTTCAATGGGGTATGATACTCCAGGATCGGCAAAACCAATGTGGCAGTTCCATAGTAAGAACAAATAAATGACAGTCCGATTAAATACTTGGGAAGTGCTACGATGGCCGAATAAATGCCTGTCTTGATGGGATTGGTCTCAAATACGGAAGATGCAGCGTATATGGATAAACCGACCGGCGGGGTCACCTCGGCCAATACGGCATAATAAAACAAAAACATGTGAGTAGACAGCAAAGCGGCCTTATCCGGTATTCCTGCCGCAATCGCCAATTGTTGTATGGAAGGCGCTGTCAGGGCCGCTGTCAATACATATGTGGCAACCGGGGGAACACCCATGCCCAAAATCAGGCTGAAGACAGCGGCAAAAATCAACGCAATAAACAGATTCCCGTGGGATAAGAGCGTAAGGAACTGAGAAAATTTTGCAGCCACGCCGCTAATCACCATAATGGTCATAACAACATTCGCGCTGACAACGGCAGCACCGATGTGAATAAGGCTTTTAAAACCGTCGGCCAGGCCGATCCCCAGTTTTTTTGCCGGTGGTCTAATTTTTGGATCGATATAAGCGATGATCACAAAAAATAAAATCGCCGCAAAAACGGAAATATTGATGGCATATCCGCGATAAATAAGGACGATGATCAGCACAATGGGCAAAAATACGTAAGAAAATCGCAGATTGTACTTTTTGGTTATATTTTTAGCCACTTCGATGGGGTCGAGCTTTTCTTTCCTGACGTAAAATTCATTATACAACCAAATACCCGATAAATATAACAGCATCGGGCCAATGGCCATTGCAATGATCCAGGTGTAGGGTATGGAAAGAAGCTCCACCATTATAAAGGATATGGAGCCCATAATGGGAGGGGTGACATATGCGATGGAACCGACTGTCGCCACGATCCCGGCGGCAATATACTTCTCGTAATGGGCTCTTTCATATAAATCCTTTGTGATGGTCGCAACAAACTGGGTATCCGCGGCGCCTGACCCTGAGAACAAGCCCATGAAAACCGCCAAAATACTCGAAGTTCTGCCGGGTGATGCAGGACTCTTTCCGACCAGTGACAAGGCAATGTTTGAAATAATTTCCCCAAATCCCAATGCAGCGATTACAGAGCCGAGGATGGTGAAATATACAAGGTATTTTAAGGAAACCCCCGTTATTATGCCAAATAATCCGGCTTCCGTTTCGCAGTATAATTTCCCCAAAAGCATATCGATGCCGAACCCCGGACCGGAAAATACTCCCGGTATGTAGTTTCCGTAGATGTTGTATATCATGAAGGCTAAGACCAGGGTGGGGAGCACGGAACCGATAGCCCTGTAGGTCAGTCCCAGGACTAAAAAAGTTTCTCCAAATGCCATTACCAGATCAAGGGGTTTTGGAATAACCGCCCGATAGATCAAGGCATTGAAGTTTTTTACCATATATACAAACGGAAGAATAATCAGGATGGCAGATACAAGATTAAAAAAGTGGAGTTTTTTGGGAAAGAGAACGGGAGCCAGAGCAGACAGCCAGAAAAGACATGCAAACATTTTAAATCTTGCGTCAATATCCAGTTCTAAAAATGCATACAGGATAACAACCGATAAGAGGACAAATATCAGCCCGCCGATTTTAAAATGATCCGGTTCATTATGATAATTGATTAAAAATCCAGCAAGGACTAAAAAGAAAACATGAGTCGCTCTTTTAAGCTCTATAATATTCAGGAGTTCGATATGGTACCGTGACCATGGCAAAAAGGGATGAACAACAATGTAAAGATGATAAATTGCTGCGATAAAGAGGATAGTATAAATGATCTTTTTTAGAAAAATTCTGGACTCCACAGCAATTCGACCTTCAAGGAATCGTCTTTTATGTTAAACACCTTATTTGCCAGGGTCAGTTTCATGCCTTTCACTGAGGAGAACGACAATGATCTTCTTCTTTCATCTTTCAATCTCTCGTTGATATTGAAAGTGCCGTCGGTGTAATAATTTTCAGTTTCCGCGTTGGTTTCCATATAAAAATTGTTAAAATCATGTGTCAGAGAGAAATGGATATCGACCTTGCCTCCGGTAACCGAGTTCACGAATTCGATTTTTCCTTTATTCCAGCTCCAGAACAAAAAAAAGTTCTTTCCGCGGTCGGAAGTGACGATGATCGGTCTTGCGAATTTGAAGAAAAATACAACGATCAGTATGGTAATCAAAAAGAGGACAATGGTCCTCTTTTTGATTTTATGCGCAGCGAACAATTACTTAACTGCTCCGATTTCCTTAAAGTACTTGATAGCCCCCGGATGAAACGGGATGGTTGTTTTGCCGATGAATTTTGCCGTATTTTCAGCGGTGGTCATACTGGCCGGCTTAATCGCGCGATGCAATTGATCCAGGTGGGTGAAGACGGCTTTTACCATGTCATACGCAACATTATCCGGCAGACTCTTGGGCGCCAATACCCAGTTCCAGAATCTGATGGTCGGCGTATCTGATTTTGATTCATACACACCTTTCGAAATAACGCCGGGTTCGGCAAGCCCTGAAAAATTTTTGTCAAAATATTTAACCACGTCACTGTCCTTGGGAATGGAAACAAATGAAATGGTTTTATTTCTTCTTTTCAGCGTCGTCGCCAGCTCGACAATGGAGCCGGTCGGCAACCCGCCGGACCAGAAATAAGCGTCGATGGTCCCGTTGGATAATGCTTCCGTCGATTCCTTGGCGCCAAGCTTTTCCCACTTTTTAAATGAGTCGGGTTTAACACCGGCAGCCTTCAATACCAGCATGGCGGTAAATTCTGTTCCCGAGCCCGGTGCTCCGGTGGAAACTCTTTTGCCTGCCAAATCCTTTACCGTTTTGATGCCCCTGTCTGCTGTCGTTACGATTTGCAGATAATTGGGATACATCATCCATAAAATTCTCGATGGCGCGGGTTTTTCCTTAAACAATTTATGAGTGCCGGTATAAGCGACATACGCTGAATCCGGCAAAGATGTCTCACAAAAATAGATACCTTTTTCCGGATCTGTCTTGTCCCTTAACAGCAAATTATTGTCAATGGATGCAGCTGTTTGAATGGCAGTGGCTTGATATGGCGTGTTTTCAGTGATGATGGCGGCTATTTGAGTTCCATAATAAAGATAAACGCCTCCGATTCCACCGGTTGCAAAAATAATCTTGATCTGTTTCGCTGAAACCGAAGATGAAAACATCACGATCCAAATTAAGGCCCCAATAAAAAAATTCCTTTTCATCTCAATCTCCTCCTGATTTTTTTGGGTTTGTACGGCAGATGCCGAAGATTGCAATTATTGACGTAAAAAGGCGGTTGTCCGGTCCGTATGGAAAAATTATCGGCGGCTGGGTATGGGGGATTAAAATTTTTTTTCTGAATGCAGAAAAAGTGAAAGAAAGATGTGCATCGATTGTTCCCGGTAGAACCATGCCAGACCATCCGTTATGCAGTGACAATGATGCTTAAGGTGCGAGATTTGTATAATTAAAAAAAAGATACTGGAAGTCACAGATGTTGTCAATATGCAAATCGTATTTCGGGAGGTCTTGAATTTTACGGCTCTCCATTGAATTTTTGTAGATCGAATGCCATTTATCTTGCGCTCCTTCCAGTACGTCTTATCTATAATTTAGAAATTGGTCATTTTCAGCGTGCGCATGGTTGTTAAAGATTAACCTGTCCTACAACAGGTGGATAAAAAAACAATATGCTTATGACCTGATTTTTTTTATCCGGTAGTTCGTCGAATTTGACGGTATTGGATTTTTCTGATATTTATTAATAAATTTAACAAGACAATAATTTCATTCAATTCATACATAAAAGCTCGACTCAAAGGAGGGCAAAATGGCTGTTAAGGTATTGATAAAACGAATTGTCCCTGAAGACAAGGCCAGGGAGATGATTCCTCTTTTCAGAGAAATAAGATCACTCGCGACAAATCATTCCGGTTATATTTCCGGTGAAACGTTAAGAAGTTTGGACCGGCCCGATCTGTTTTTGGTGATCAGTATGTGGCATTCTTCAGAAGACTGGAAAAAGTGGTTGGCCAGCGAGGATCGGAAGCAAATTCAAGACAAGATCGATGCGTTGCTGGGGGGAAAGACCGAATACGAAATATTTCACTACGGTTTTTCAGAGTAGGCGGTTGTTGGAATCTGCTTGGAAGTGGTTTCAAAACCTCCCCTCGGTCTCAATCTCTGTGTTAAACTGTGACGTCCAATCCTCGAAATATTCCCGATATTCCTGCGGTTGGCCATCACAGTTTGCCTTGACCTTGAACCCGATTGAAGGTTTTGAAACCACTTCTAGGGAAATATTTTGCCCGGATTGAGGATCATATTTGGGTCAAAAACTTTTTTGATTTCAGTCTGGAGCCGGATATTTTCTGCAGAAAGCTCCATAGATAAATACTGTTTTTTTGCCTGGCCGATGCCATGCTCGCCGGAAATCGTTCCACCCATTTGAATCACCCGGGCCAATATATCCCTTACACCGCTTTCCACCCGTTTTATATTGTCCCTGTTTTGAGTCGTGATGTTCAAATGGATATTGCCGTCCCCTGAATGACCGAATGTGTAAATTTTCAGGCTGTATTCCGCTTCGAATTTCGGAAGCTCGGCCACAAGGGTCGGAATGTTTTCGATGGGAACCGCAACGTCTTCGGGGATGTAGAGGGCGCAATTTTCATGAATTTTGAGAGAAACCTGGCGCCGGACGCTCCAGATGGCTTGTCGATCCTTTTCACCGAAGGCAGGCAGAACATGGGTCGCGCCGATTTCTTTTAAAATCGTTTCAATGCCGTTTATTTCTCGTTTTATCTCATCCGGATTCCCGTCAACTTCGATAATGAGCAGTGCGGCGTTATCTCCGGGAACATGAAAGGGTAAACTTTCTTT
>JAJDND010000222.1 GCA_022340885.1 Desulfobacterales bacterium
GCCGTCTGCGCGGCGGACCAGGTTATATCCGGTTAAGGCGGCATTAAACCCGATGATAAAGGGTAAAAGTTTATTGATCGTTCCGATGCGTATTAGTCCGGCACAGAATATCACAAGCAATACAACGCCAACAATACCTATTAGTGTTGCTTTTAAGCAATTTGCCATATGATCATAATTTTTCATTAAAGACCCTGTTGCGGCGGAAAGCAACATCATTTTTTGAATTTAAAAAAATTTTCCGAATTCTCCCTTGACTTTTTCCCTGTTGTGGAGGAAATTTTCAGCATTAAAACGGTGAGGTTATTACCGCAAATGAATGCGAAGGAATTTCAACGGCCGGCATAATGCCGTATTTTGTTGCGGCATTGCCGCCGATTTTTAGATGTGACTCGGATATCATAGGTCTTTTTTTAAAACAAGAGGTGAGGAGTATGAGAAAATCTGTTTTCAGTATTTGCGGCATGTGCAGCGTCAGATGCCCCATTCGCGTTGAAGTAGAAGACGGCATCGTGAAATGGATCGAGGGGAATCCCCATGATCCCGGTATGGCCGGACGACTTTGTGCAAAAGGATCGGCCGGTTTGGCCATGGAGTATGATTATGAACGGCCCCAGTACCCTTTGCTACGCAAAGGCAGTCGGGGCGGGGGAGAATGGGAAAGAGCGACCTGGGACGAAGCCCTGGATTATATCGCCGGCAAATTAAAGCCGATTATCGATGAATTCGGCGGCAAGGCCGTTGCCCTGAGCGATCGCGGCGGTCCTTTTAGGGACATTCACCGCGGTTTTTTAAGGGCCATCGGATCCCCGAACTATTATAATCATGACTGCACATGCGCTCGAAACGTTCAACATGCGGCCATCTCATTGTTCGGCTCAGGAAGAAAGACGTTCAATTATGATTTTAAAAACTGCAAACATCTTGTCTTGTATGGACGCAATGTATTCGAATCGTTGCGCGTAAAAGCCGCCAACACGATTATGGAGCTGCTGGACCGGGGCGGCAAGCTGACGTATATCGATGTTCGGGCAAGCGGTACCGCCATGAAGGCGACCCGATTCTGGATGGTTCGGCCGGGCACCGATTACGCCCTTGACCTTGGCATTATCCACGCTGTTCTCAGGGACAAGCTCTATGATGCCGAATTTGTGAATCAATGGGTGATCGGCCTGAAAGAACTCGAAGCGTTTGTCGCGCCCTATACACCGGAATGGGCATCCAAAGAAACCGGAATTGCTTCGGAAGAAATCGTGGCGTTCGCCCATGAGGTGGCGCAAGACAAACCGGCAGTCATATTTCATCCAGGCTGGATGTTGGCACGATATAAAGATTCTTTTTACAGCTCGAGAACTTCTTACATTTTGAATGCGCTCATGGGAAGTTACGAGGCTACCGGGGGTTTGTTTTTCCAAAAAGGGCCCAGCGATGCCGGCAAAAAAGGCCTGAATAAACTCATGGACACCATTCCCAAACCCAAAGACAAACGGGTGGACGGCTGCGGATGGAAGTACAAGCATTTTGAATCCGGTCCGGGGCTGTTGCATCTTCTATATCCGGCCATTCTCAGCGAAGATCCGTATCCGGTAAAAGCATACATTGCATTTAGACACGATCCGCTTCTATCCCTCCCGGATCCCGAAGCACAGAAAAAAGCACTCGATAAACTGGATTTAATTGTGTCTATCGATAGTAATTACAGCGAAACCGGGTGGTTTGCCGATGTGCTGCTGCCATCGGCAACATATCTTGAAAAATCGAGTATCATCCGGACCGGCAAAGGATTGAAACCCCAGTTCGATATCCGAAGGCAGGCCATCGAACCTCGAAACGAGGCCAAACCGGATTGGTGGATATTCAAACAGCTGGCCGAGCGCCTGGGTGTGGGTGAATATTTTAAATTCAAGGACATGGAAGAATTCTGGAAATTTCAGCTGGAAGGAACGGGCGTGACACTGGCGGATTTCGATGAAAAAGGATTTGTGAGTCTTGTCGACAAACCGATCTGGTGGAATCGCATGAAAGATTTAAAATTCAAGACGCCCTCCAAAAAAATCGAATTTATATCCAGCCTGCTTGAAGAAAACGGTATCCCTTCATTCAAAAAATATGAAAGTCCGAAGAAATCAAGTAACGGAACATTTCGTCTGGCATTCGGACGCAGTCCGGTCCATACCCACGGACAAACCCAAAACAACCCGGTGCTGCATGAAATCATGCCGGAAAATTCGCTCTGGATCAATACAGGAGAAGCCGAGAAACTGGGAATATCCAATGGAGACCCGGTGACGGTGACGTCCGCTGACGGCAGTCACTCGGGTACCATTCAGGCCAATGTGACCGAATTTATCCATCCGGAGGTCGTATTTATGGTTCACGGTTTCGGAAGAAAGATCCCTTGGCAGACCCGGGGATACAACAGAGGGCTGGGGGATTACCGTTTCGAAACAGGACTTCTGGATGTTTACGATCCGGTGGGCGGCTCCAATGCCCTTCTGGAATGTTTTGTCAACGTCAAAAAAGCTGAATAAAAGGTTGTAAGTCGTGGAGGAATCCAAATGAGCAAATATTATATATATCAGGATGTCAAGCGCTGTATCGGGTGTTTTTCTTGTGAATCCCACTGCAAGACCAAAAACAGCCTCCCCATCGGCCCCCGTTTTTGTCAGATCATTCCCGTCGGGCCCAAACTCGTGAATAATCTTCCCCGAGTGGCCAATATTTTTATGCCCTGCTTTCAGTGTGAAAACCCGTGGTGCGTTTCTGCATGCCCCACCGGTGCCATGCAGAAACGCCCGAAGGACGGCATCGTGTTTGTGGACCAGGCCCTTTGTGTGGGATGCAAAAGCTGCATCACCGCGTGTCCGTGGGGTACCCCCCAGTGGAATCCGGAAACCGGCAAAGCCGTCAAGTGCGATTATTGTATGGACAGATTGGATCAAGGTTTAAAGCCGGCCTGTGTCACCAAGTGCATCACCCAGTGTTTGCATTTCGGGGAAGCTTCGGAAAAATCCAAAACCGCCCGGGAACGTTTCGCAAGGGCCATATCCGAGCTTTAGGGGCCAATCCTTGCCGGATAGATCAAAGGACAGAGATAAAGACATATCACTGTGCGCAAGGGATAGCGCATGTTGATAAATAAGACAATAGACATATGACCCAAAACCTGTTGCCTTATTTGTGAAGGAGAAGCAAGGTGGAGAAGGAAAAAATCGATCACATTATTTCAAAATTTCCGGAAACCAAAGGAAACCTAATAGGGATTCTTCACGAAATCCAAAATGAATTCCGATATCTTCCTGAAGAAGAATTAAGATATCTTTCTCGGGAGATCGAGGTCCCTATGACCCAGATTTACAGTATTGCCAATTTTTATAACCGTTTTTCCTTAACCCCAACAGGTGAACACGAACTTTGCGTTTGTTTGGGAACCGCCTGTCATGTAAAAGGCGGTCAGAATGTTTTAAATCAGGTCAAGAAAGATCTCAAAATAAATGAGGAAGAAACAACGGAAGACATGAAGTTTACATTAAAGGTCGTCAGATGTTTGGGAGCCTGCAGTTTAGCACCTGCCGTGATGATGGACGATGAAACGCATTCGAACATGACACCGGATTTAGTGAAAGAATTGATTAAATCATTCTGATGTTAAAAGGGATGTTATGATGACTCAAAAGCAGGATATCACGATAAAAATTTGCGCAGGTCTCGGCGGTGTGATGAGCGGCAGCAACAAAGTGATTGCGGCTTTCAATCAAATACTGGAAGAAAAAAGATTAAACATCAAGGTAACCCCCAAACTTCACAAGGTTGGCTGTTTAGGGTTGTGTGCCAGAGATGTTCTTGTGGATGTGTACCTAAACGGCAACAAGTTCACATACCAGCATGTTACCCCCGAAATGGCGGAAACAATTGTGGACAAACATATTATCGGCGGTCAACCTGTTGAGAAATGGCTGGTGGATGAAGAATACCAAAATTATCACAGGAATCAGAAAAAGCTGCTCCTTGAAAATTGTGGTCGAATCAATCCGGAATCCATTGATGCCTATATAGAAGTCGGCGGGTATGTCGCTGCCCGGAAAGCCTTGGATATGGATCCGATCGAGGTCGTTGAGGCGATTAAGGCGTCCGGACTAAGGGGCAGAGGCGGTGGGGGATTCCCTGCGGGTATCAAGTGGGAGACCTGCCGGAAGGCTGAAGGTGACGTCAAATATGTGATATGTAATGCCGATGAAGGGGACCCCGGCGCATTCATGGACCGGGCGATTCTTGAAGGAAATCCCCATGCGGTGATTGAAGGGATGACCATCGGGGCTTTTGCCATCGGAGCCCGGCAGGGATATGTCTATATAAGAGCTGAATATCCGCTGGCCGTGGAACGTCTTCGTATGGCCCTCAGCCAGGCTGCGGAAAAGGGATACTTGGGCGAAAACATTTTTGGAAAGCACATCAGCTTCGATATTAAGGTTGTTCTGGGAGCCGGAGCGTTTGTATGCGGTGAAGCGACGGCCCTCATGACGTCTATCGAGGACAAGGCCGGCGAACCGCGGCCGAAATATGTCCACACCACTGAGCGAGGTCTTTGGGGAAAGCCCACCAATCTGAACAATGTCGAAACATGGGCGAATGTCCCCACAATTATCGAGAAGGGCGCCGAGTGGTACGCCGGCATCGGCAGCGAGGGTAGCAAAGGGACAAAGTTATTCTCCCTGGCAGGAAAAATTAAAAACACAGGGATCATCGAAGTCCCTATGGGAATGCCGTTGAGAAAAATCATCTATGATATCGGCGGCGGTATCCCCAATGGGAAGAGATTCAAGGCGGTACAGACCGGCGGACCGTCCGGCGGATGCATCCCCGCGCCGTTGCTGGACATCCCCGTGGACTACGAAAACCTGTACAAAGCCGGTTCGATCATGGGGTCCGGCGGAATGATCGTCATGGACGAAGACACCTGCATGGTGGACGTCGCAAAATATTTCATATCCTTTTGCCTGGATGAGAGCTGCGGTCAATGTACGCCCTGCCGGGAAGGGCTTCACGTCATGAAACGGATTCTTACGGATATCACCGAGGGCAGGGGAAAAGAGGAACACCTGGAACAGCTGGAAGACCTGTCTGAAATCATCGTCGACTCTTCCTTATGCGGGCTTGGAAAGAGCGCGCCCAATCCGGTAAAATCGACCCTTCGATATTTTAAAGATGAATATCTGGCCCATATTCATGACAAGTATTGTCCGGCAGGTGTTTGCAGAAGATTGACGCCTGCCCCGTGCCATATGACCTGTCCGGCCGGTATCGATGTCCCGTCTTATGTCGCTTTGATCGCTCACGGCAGACATGAAGAGGCGGTCAGGGTCATTATGGAAGACAACCCATTTCCCTGGGTTTGCGGTCTGGTCTGTCCTGCCCCGTGCGAAGGGATGTGCCGGAGGGGAGACGTGGACCAGCCCGTCAGTATTCGTGCGTTGAAGGGTTTTGCCGGGAAATATGTGATGGAAAAGTGCGGTGGATACGAACCCTATATTAAAACCCGCCGGGACGAAAAGGTCGCCGTCATCGGTTCCGGGCCTGCCGGGCTCTCTGCGGCCTATTATCTGGCTCTGGAAGGATATGACATTACCGTATTTGAAGCGCTTGCCGAACCCGGCGGCATGCTTCGAGTGGGTATACCGCCCCACAGGCTTCCCAAGGATTTGCTGGATAAAGAAATTGAAAATTTCATAAAGATGGGAGTCAAGATTAAAACGCAGACAGCACTAGGAATTGATTTTACTTTGGATGATCTTTTTAAACAGGGATTCAGCGCGGTTTTTCTGGGTATCGGCGCTCATAAGCCCATATCCCTCGGGTTGGCGGAAGAAGATGCCGACGGGGTCGTTCAAGGCATCGATTACCTTAAAAACCTCAATCTCGGGAGGACGGTTCCGAAAGGCAAGCATGTTACCGTGATCGGCGGCGGGAATGTGGCCATTGACGTTGCCAGGGCAGCCGTCAGAAAAGGGGCGGAACAGGTGACCATTTTGTACCGCAGAACTCAGCGGGAAATGCCGGCTTATGTCAGCGAAATCGAAGGAGCCCTGGAAGAAGGCGTCAAAATTTCTTTTTTGACCGCGCCCGAATCGATTTTAACCCAAAACGGACATGTCGCCGGTCTCAGGTGCATTAAAATGAAGCTGGGCGATCCGGATGCATCGGGACGCAGAAGACCGATTCCCGTAAAGGGGTCTGAATATGACATCAAAACCGATCTCGTGATTCCGGCCATCGGTCAGACCATGGAAACACCCGCAAAAAAGAGTATCAAAGGCATCGATATCGTCAAGTGGGGCAGCTTTAAGGTTGATGCCGTAACATTGGCCACAACAAGACCCGGGGTCTATGCCGGAGGAGATGCCGTCAGCGGCACGGCCACGGTTATTGAAGCCATCGCCGGCGGTAAAAAAGCAGCCATTGCCATCGATGCATATATTAACGGCGTTGAAGATCCGAAATTTCCGCCCGTCCCGCAAAAAAGGGCCGATGTTGAAAGGATCGATGTCAGCGAAGAAAAAGCGGCGCAGCTAAAACGTCCCAAAATCCCTTTGCTGGAAATCGATAAGAGGGTCTGTACATTTGATCAGGTGGAACTTGGACTGAGTGAAAAAGCAGCCCGCGATGAGGCTAAAAGGTGTCTGCGGTGTGACTTGAGCTAGCTTCTAATAAGGAGAAATGTTGATAATGATTCAAATGACCTTGAACGATAAAGAAATTGAGGCTTCCGAAAATTCGACGATTCTTGAAGTCGCAAGAAAAAACGGCATCGATATCCCCACACTCTGTTATCATGAAGCGTTGGAACCATTCGGTGTATGCCGGTTGTGTATCGTGGAAGTCGGTGGCGCGTTACGAAAGGGGATACGGATTTCATGCATTCAAAATGTAGTGGACGGTCTTATTGTGGATACCGAAAGCGAAAGGGTCAAAAGAAACCGACGGTTTCTATTCGAGCTTTTATTGGCACGTTCTCCCGACTCAAAAGAACTCATCGATCTGGCGGCAAAACACGGTGTTTTTGAATCGAGGTTTTATGAAGCGGATTCGGATGATAATTGCGTCAGATGCGGACTCTGTGTGAGGGTCTGCCGGGACAAGATAGGTGCTTATGCCCTGTGCTTCGCGCACAGAGGATATGATCGGATGGTCACGACTGATTTTGAATTGCTTTCCGAGTATTGTATCGGCTGCGGCACCTGTGCTCAAATCTGCCCCACAGGCGCCATTAAAATGAAAGATGAAGAGGGAGAAAGGATCATTTATACCAAAAGTGTTGTGATCGGCAAATTCGAGCTCGAAACATGCGGCAAGTGCGGTATGCCTTATGCCTCGAGAAAATACCTGGATTTCGTTAAAAGGAATTCGGATGACGCTATGGCGGTCAGCGTTGAAAGAAATCTCTGCCCAACATGCGCCAGACGAACGGGGGCAATAAATCTGGTGGGTCAAATGACGCTGTAAATCATCTGTGCAAAACTTAAAATTCGATCTGAAAGGTAAAAGAGCATCATGGAAAAAGAGAGAATTGAAAAAATTGTCAATAAACACCGAAATGAAAAATCAGCGATATTGGCAATTCTTCATGAAGTGCAGGCAGAGGATAATCAACTGAATGCCGAGTCCTTGAAATATATCGCGCTGCTGCTGGGTGTCCCTTACGCCAATGTTTTTGGATTGGCGACATTTTATAGTGCTTTCAATACCGAAAAAAGGGGAAAGACATTGGTCCGGGCATGTGATGGCATTTCCTGCCACATTAACGGAGCGGAAGAAGTTATCAAAGTCCTCAAATCCAAACTGAATATTGAATTGGGTGAAACGACCTGGGATGAGTCGTTTGGTTTGGAAAAAGTGCGCTGCCTGGGGTTGTGTTCTATCAGTCCGAACGTATCTTTCAACGATAAGACCTATTCAAATCTCAACAAAGAAAAAATACTTGAGATTCTTCAAAAAGTGACGGGAGATTCCAAATGAAAATAAAAAATATGAAGGATCTTGATAAAGTAAAAGAAATCGGCATGAAATCCCTTTTCCCCAAAGGGCCCCAAATCAGAATCAGTATGTCCACCTGTGGACTCGCCCTCGGTGCAGATGATCTCTTTCAGAAAATAACCAGAGAAAAAGATAAAAAAGGCATCAAAATATCTTTACACCAAACCGGCTGTTCGGGTTTCTGCAACCTGGAACCTATGGCGATCGTGAAGCTTCCCGGAAAGCCTGCACTTTTGTACACTCAGGTGACCGTTGAAAACGTCGAGCAAATTATCCGGGATATTAAGAAGAAAAAAATACCCCAAAAAGGATTGTTTTGTATGATTGGAAGCGATTCTGCTGCCGCCAAGCCGGATCCTGTATTGAACGCAGTCCCTGACTATCGAGACGCATCTCCTTTTAAAGGCCAGCACCGGATGCTCTTGGGAAACTGCGGTATCATCGATCCTTTGAGTGTATCCGAATATGTCGCCATGGCAGGATATTCTGGGCTTTTTAAAGCGCTGTATCAAATGCGTCCGGAGGAAGTCATTAAGGAGGTGGTTGAATCGGGGCTCAGAGGCAGAGGCGGTGCATGGTTTCCCACCGGTTTTAAGTGGGATATGGCCAGCAAATCTTCAGGCGACGAGAAGTTTGTCATATGCAATGCAGACGAAGGAGATCCCGGTGCTTACAAGGATCGAACCATCATGGAAGGCAACCCTTTTAAGCTATTCGAAGGGATCGTGCTGGCAGGATATGCCATTGGAAGTCATCATGGAATCATTTATCTGCGTGAGGAATACCATCATACCTTTGGGTTTCTCAGCAATGCTATCGAGATTGCGAAACGGTTTGGGCTATTGGGAAAAAATATTTTGGGGTCCGGTTTTAATTTCGCCTTGAACATTGTTCGAGGCGGAGGATCATATGTATGCGGCGAAGAAACCGCCCTTATGGATTCTCTCGAAGGCGAAGTGGGAGATCCGAGATTGAGACCCCCTTTTCCCATCGAGAAGGGTTTGTGGGCGCGGCCGACAATCGTAAATAATGTGGAAACCCTGTCAAACGTTCCCCTGATTATTCAAAATGGGGGAAAATGGTATAAAAACATCGGAACCGAAAAAGCCAAGGGTACCAAGATCTTATCGGTAATCGGCAACGTGAAGCATCCGGGTCTCTACGAAATCCCGCTGGGCACAAATTTAAAGCAGGTTATATTTGAAATGGCGGGAGGACCTGTTAACGGCAAATCCATTAAAGCCGTTCAGGTCGGAAGCCCGTTCGGAACTTTTATTCCTGCGGACAAACTCAATGTATCCCTTGACCCCGAATCACTCAGAGAAATAGGGTCTATGATCGGATCCGGTGTGATTGTAGCGCTTGATCAAGATGCCTGCATTGTCGACATTTTGCATCATCTTCTGACTTTTTTCGTGGAGGAATCCTGCGGTAAATGTGTTCCATGCCGTGAGGGCGTCTCCAGGATGGAAGAACTGATGATCGAAATATACAATGGGCGTGCCGGTATGAATGAGCTCGATATCATAAATGAACTGGGCGAAACCGCCAGGGATTTCTCTTTATGCGCGCTTGGCGGCGGGGCTCCTGCACCGATATTGAATGGAATTAAAGATTTCAAAAAAGACTTCGAGGCGCATATCAAAACAGGTAAGTGTCTTCGATTCAGTTAATATGTTGAGAATACGCTATCCATGTTGAAAAAGATAACCAGACCTTGGCGTTAAACACAATTTTGTAAATGAGGATAAAATGATCACTTTTACCATAGACGACAAAAAAGTCCGTGCGAAAGAAGGTACCACTGTATTTAAAGTCGCCCTTGAAAACGGGATTGAGATACCCCATCTGTGCTTTCACAAGGATATGGAACCTTATGGGGGCTGCCGACTATGCATGGTGGAGATCACAGAGAACGGTTCTACAAGGCTGCATCCTTCTTGTGCATTTCCGGTTAAAAAAAATATCGTTGTCAAAACAGATACAGAGCGACTGCGTAAGGGAAGAAAAATCATCGCAGAACTATTGCTGGCCAGATGCCCGGATGTTGATTCGGTAATCAACCTTGCCGAGTCGTTGGGAGTCAAAGAAGCACGATTTAAAAAAATGGATAGCGATTGCGTGCTTTGCGGCCAATGCGTAAGGGTTTGCCGCAATGTCGCACAAGTCGGTGCCATCGATTTTATCAACCGGGGAAAAAATAGGTATGTCGGGACTCCTTTTGGTCTTCCATCGGACGATTGTATCGGTTGTGGATCCTGCCATTATGTCTGTCCTACCGGCAGCATGAATATGGAATATGATAATGTTTTAAGATGGCGGAATTTACCGGGAACCTTGCGAAAATGCCGGTATATGCGCATGGGGTTCATACCTCATAAAATGTGCCCCAATAATTATCGGTGCTGGAATTGTGAATTGGACCAAAGAATGGAAGATCTTGCCAAAACCCATCCCATATTTATACTCAAACATGCAAGGGAAGAAGAAAAAGAAACCATCGGACATTTCGAAATTCGGTTCGATCGCTTCTATCATGAAGGACATGTCTGGATGAAACGCCTAAACGGTTTGATGAGATTGGGTATTGACGATTTTGCTAGACAGATCATCGGATGGGTGGATGATATGCGGCTGCCGTCCGTTGGAACGACATTCGGACCCGGAGACACATTATTTGAAATTTTTGGTAATGGGAAGAAGATACAGTTTTATACGTCCATAGCGGGTAGCATTGTTCATATAAACCCGGATATTTTAGACAATCCTAAACTGGCGAGTATGGCACCTTATGAAAGAGGATGGATCCTTACCATAGAACCATTGGATATCCTCCGGATATCAAAGGAGCTTCTATCCGGAAGATCCGCAAAAGAATGGTTGAAACATGAATTTAACGAATTCCATGATTTAGTCAGGCAAGAAACAGAAACGGATCTGCCACCTGAAAAGCCGATCCCTAAAGGTTTTGCAAAAACAGTCGCTGATGATACCTGGAAGAAGATTCACAAATCGTTTTTTATTACAAAAAGAAAGAAAAAAAAGATAAAGCTCCATCGTATAGAGGATATTCAATAAAGCAATGACTTGGGTGGTAACGGTATCGCGCAACGGGATCGGATAAAAACGTAAACAAATGCTACAACAACTCTTATAAAGACTACAGTTTAGAAAACGTTTGATATTACTTGATATTTATTGTTCGTCGTCTTTGTTTTCCTTCAAAGTGTTGCCAATGTAATCATATCCATTGTGCCCTCAGACGCTCCTTTCTATTGTCCGCTAAATAAGATAGCTGAAAAAAATTAATGATTTAAACAAAATAGCTCTTTTGAACGACTGCACAAATGCTTGTGGCACCAAGGTTGCATTTTAATGGGACAATGCAGGCCCTTCTGGTAATCAGTGGATCCGTAACATCAACTTCCGCTGGCTCAAAATGTATCGTGAAAGGGATCTGTCTCGAAACCGGAAAGAACCTTTACGGGCAGGGGAGGCTATGCACAATCAAAGGAGGCTGTCAGCATGAAGAAAAATAAAGACATGAAAGAAAATTCAAAAGAGAAACGCCTTATTGGATTTCGGGTCGTGGAAGACGAATGTATCTGGATGAAAGCCGGAGTGATCAATCTTCGATTTTGCGATAATGCCTATGATTGTTATACCTGTCGTTTTGACAAAGCAATGCAGCGGGCAATGCGTCTCTATGGCCGGATAGAAGGGGGTATTCAAGAACCCGGATGGGTGGAAATCATTAAAGCTTGCTATCAGGACTCTGAAAAACCTTGCCGTTATTCCTTAACCGGACGTATCGATGCGCCGAAGATCTGTCCGCTCAACTATGAATGCTATCATTGTACTTTTGACCAAATGATGGACGATTTTGATCTGTCCCAACTCGGGGACCCGCCCAACTATTATTTAGCATCGGGTTATAAAATGGCTGACGGCTATTATTACCATCTTGGGCATTGCTGGGTGCGTTTCGATCACGGAGGACGCGTTAGAATCGGATTTGACGATTTCGTTATCAAGTTGTTGGGTGCTTTTGAGTTGTTGAGCCTCCCGACCCTTGGGGAAAATCTCAACAAAGATCAAGCCGGATGGACAATCGGGCGTAATGGCCGGAAAGCGTCATTGCTTTCTCCAGTTACCGGTACGGTTATAGCCGCAAACCGTAAAGCCCTCGATCGTCCCGAAATTCTGCATAAAGATCCGTACAATGAAGGATGGGTTTGTATTATCGAACCGGATATGCCCAAAGAGAATCTTGATGGGCTTTATTTCGGCAAAGACAGTATGCTGTGGATGGAACAAGAGAGCCGTAAACTTTTGAGCCTAATGGGGCCGGGATATGAACGACTGGCGGCTACAGGTGCACAGCCGATCGATGATATCTTCGGGCATTTCCCTAAGATTCCATGGGATGTGCTGGTGAAGACTTTTCTGCGAAAAGGGAGCTAAGCGGGCTTAATGGGGTGAATCCTATCCATACTATATAATTTTTAAATCCACGCTCACATAGCGTGGATTTTATAATAGTTTGCGCACGTTCTGCACGAACGTTATATATCTCCACCGCGCACCTCGATGTAACCGGCGTCTATAGTAAATGCGGTAGGGAAGAGGAAGCGCGGGCAGCCAATTCTATATCTTATTCAAACTTGACATTTCGATATGAATGCGAGATGTCCGTCACGGGCAGGAAAGAAAAATCGTAATGAAGAACTTAAAATATTAGCGGTTTGAACTGCAATAGAAAAATCCGGTCTTTTCGCCCTACATTCTCTATGAGATAGAATTTTTATCTACGGGAAACTTTTATGGTTAATTTTTCTTTAACTCGATCAATTCTTTTATTTTATCTACGAATTCTTTCATGTCTATGGGTTTTTTAAAAAATATTCCCTTCTTGGATTTGAATTCAAAATTACCTGAAATAAAGATAAACTTTGACTGGTTAGTCCGTGGATCATTTATTAGTTTTTTGTAAACCGCCAAGCCATCCAATCCTGCGTCTAAAACCATATCTATTATTATGATGTCTTGCGGCGTTTCTTGGGCAATTCTTATTCCAGATTTACCATCTGTTGCACAGAAAATTATTAATTCATTTACAGAAAAAATACGCAACAAATATTTTTTTAAAAATCCACATACCGACTCATCATCTTCTATTATTAATAATGTCTTTGCTTCTGTGAAATCCTTAAAATCGAATTGGATATTCTTATCCATTTCATATGCTTTTATGTATTTTACGATTCGATCAAGACCCATGCCGTTTTTCTTGCATGACTCTATAATTTTTTTTCTTATTAATATATCTCCCTTGTCGAAAAGGTCTTTACCCCAGATTTTTGTACATGCCTTAAGCAACCCGAGAGTCTTATATTTTCTTAAAGATTCAAGAGAAAAATTAAAAAGCTTTATTACTTCAATAGTATCAATCAGAATAGTTTCTTCCATAACTTTCAATTATACTTATTCTCATCTATATAGAAAGCATCGCAAAACAAAAAAACCTTTGGGCAAACGCTCCCAAAGGCTGGAATAAGCAACTTCGGCAACCCGGCTGTCTTAGCTTTTTAGCTTTAGACCCGTGGCTTTGCGTCCCCGCTTTTCAACGGGTTTGCCCTTTCGATCAGTCTATTTTAAGAATATTATAGAAAATTCCTGTGCAATTGTCAATAAATTACGTCACGAAAGTCAGGCTTGTTAAACCTTATCGCAATTCAGGTTTGAGTTGATAGATCTTTCGAACTTTGTATTCAAGAGTCTTGCGAGGCATATCAAGTGTTCGTGCGGCACGTGCTATGTTCCAACGCCCTGTTCCTGGATAGGCCGTGGTTGTTAATACCTCGAGGATCTTTGCCCGTTCCCGGCTTTTAGTGTGGTCATGGCTGACAACAACCCTTTCAAAAAGGTCACCTTTGGAAGATATAGCGAGTGGACTCACCTTCTGTATGGAGGCCGGTAAATCCTCAACCTGGATTAAACTCCCCTCTGCGAAGGTCGCTGCGTGTTCAACCGCCTGCTTGAGTTCCCGGACATTACCTGGCCAACTATAGGCTTTCATCATTTCCAGTGCTTCTAAGGAAAATCCTTTTATTTTGAAAGATTTTTTTTCATTAACCCGTCTCAGGAAATAATCTGAAAATAACTCGACTTCACCTTCACGCTCCCTGAGCGGTGGTAAATTGATTTGAATACCACGCAGCCGATAATAGAGATCAGCCCGAAAATTCCCCTTGGCGACACAATCCTCCAGTTCGCGGTTGGTTGCGGCAATCACTCTGACGTCGACCTTACGTATTTCATTGCTTCCTACCGGTGTTATTTCACCATAATCTAATGTTCGCAATAGCTTAGCTTGGCATCCTGAGCTCATGTCGGCAACTTCATCAAGGAAGATTGTACCGCAGTCAGCCTCCTCAATACGCCCCGGACGATCTCGGTCGGCACCCGTGAACGCCCCTTTAACGTGACCAAATAATTCACTATCCAAAATCGTTTCTGCAAGAGCTGCACAATTAATTGTTATTAGGGGTTTCTTATTCCTCGTGCTGGCGCTATGCAGCCTGCGTGCTACAAGTTCCTTACCTGTTCCGGTCTCACCGATGATGAGAACCGGCCATTCTGTTGGAGCGGCCCTGATAACAAGACGCAGGACGTGCTCCATTGAACAGCTGGCACAGATTATTGTCGGTTCTTCAATACTCGTGGCATAACTGGGAAACGCGCTCTGTTCTCTGCC
>JAJDND010000013.1 GCA_022340885.1 Desulfobacterales bacterium
ATTCCAACATTCCAATGTTCCATGTTTTGGAGAAAAGAGGTCATTATGAGAATTCTTGTTGCGGTTGATCAACATCCATACAGTGCACATGTTGTCAAAGATGTGGCCAAACTGGCCGCTAATACCTGGGCGGACGTTACCTTGCTTGGGGTGGGCCCCAAAGAAACGGATATCGGGCGGTCATCGAGCCGTGGCGGAATAAAACACCCGCTTGCCGAAAAATTGAAAAAATATCGCCGAAACTTTTTGGACCATTTTGAAAAAGAAGAATCTCCTTATGAAAAGCAATCGTGCAGCTATGAGTTCATCGAAGTTAAAAGAGGCATATGGGAGGAGCTGTACATCTGCCGCGGAGCCAGAAAAGATCTAAGGACCGTATTAAGGCCAGGCAATCCGGTCAAAGAAATATTGGCCCAAACCCAGGAAGACGACAGCGATTTGGTTGCCATGGGCTGTTCCAAAGGGGGAGGTTGTCAATGGGAAGGCGCGATGAATCTTCCCCAAAAAGTTGCCAATAGTGCAACCTGCTCGGTTCTCGTGGTAAAACAAGAAAAACAAATTCGCAAAATCGTCTGCTGCCTGGATCAGGAGAACATCAGCCAAAAATCGATCGAGATGATCAACCAGATGGTGACGATGTATCAGACGGAATTGGAGATTGTGGGGTTGACGGACAAGGCAGCGCTGAAACCCAAGGTTGAAAAAAATTTGGAAGCCATTTTAAAATATTACAATGCCCGCCAAATCAAGGCATGGATTAAACTGGTGGAAACCGCGTCTCTGGAATCCTTCATCTCCCAGGAAGCCCAGCGATCGATGATGGCATTGTGGATGGGAGGCCAATCCATATTCACCAAAATGTTTCCCAGGGGCAAAGTGGACAAGCTCATTCAAGGGAGCCAATCTTCGGTGCTCCTGTTGAGGTAAAAAAGCCCGATGGACGAGGGAAGACCGCTTCGCTCGGAAGATGGACGACCGCTGCGCTCGGAAGATGGAAGAGGCAGGGCCTCCGGCCGTTGGAGGACCGGGAACGCCGTTTCCTTGAGGTTGGAGGCAAGGGCAAAGGACAAAGGGCGATGGACAACCGCTTCGCTATGACGATGGAAGAGGGATGACAAACGAAAGTCAAGGGCTCTAACGTTTTTGCCTCAAACCCAACGCCGCCGCAGACTTTTTATCGTCCATCTTCCGAGCACAGCGATCGTCCATCTTCTGTTGTCCGTCATCCGTCGTCTGTCATCTGTCCTTACTTGATAGTCCCTTCTTGATCGTTTCCGCCAGTTTCTCGCTGATTCCAGGCAGGGCGCTCAATTCTCTCGATGACGCCTCCCGGATTCTTTTAATACTTTTAAAATGGTTTAAGAGCATTTTTTTCCTTTTCTCTCCAATCCCGGGAAGCGAATCAAACGAAGACCGCAGCATTGTTTTGCTTCGACGCCTTCGGTGAAATGAAACGGCAAAACGATGGGCTTCATCCCTTATTCTTTCCAGAAAGAGAAGAAGGTCCCCTTCCCTGCCGAAATTAACGGGATTGACTTGACCGACCTTATAGATTTTGTCCTGGGTTTCCCCTTTCTGATCATCTTTCTTGGCGATGCTGATGAGTTGGATATGTTTATCCAGCCCCAAAGACTGAATCACCGAAAATGCCGTATTCAACTGTCCTTTGCCGCCGTCGACCATCAATATATCCGGATACGGTTCGGATGCCCTGCCTTTGCCGTATCGTCTCCGAAGGACTTCAGCCATACAGGCGCAGTCATCCTGGGCCAATTCGGATTTGAGACGAAACTTTCGATATAAAGATTTGTTCGGTCTACCTTTTTCAAAGAGCACCATACCGGAAACAGCGTCTGTTCCTGAAATACTGGAATTATCAAAACATTCGATTCGCCATGGCATTTTATCCATTCTCAATCGTTTCCGCAGGCGAGTCAACAACTGGGTATCTTTCGAGACCTCGGCTAAAAGTTCCCGCAGGTTGTTTTCGGCATTCTGGTAAGCCATCTTAACGAGTCGAACTTTTTCGCCGCGCTTGGGAGACAGGATCCGGACTTTTTCCCCTTTGATTTTACCAAGGAGTTCTTCCATCAACAGGGCGTCTTCAAGTGATGCCGGCACAAGAATTTCTTTCGGGATAAACCGTGTTTCATCATAATATTGGCGAATAAATGTGCCGGTCATTTCTGCATCCGTGGACATGATTTCAGAAAACTTAAAATCCCGGGTCCCGATGAGAAATCCGCTGCGGATAAACAGAATCGTAAAAAGAGAGTTGTCGCCGGACCGCGCCAGCCCGAACACGTCACGGTCAATAAAATCATTGGAAACCGCCACCTGTTTTTCCAAGGTTTGCTCCATCGCGAACATTTTGTCCCTTAGCATGGCTGCCTTTTCGTAATCCTGGGAATCCGATGCCGACATCATCTCCTGCTTTATTTTTTGGATCAGATCGGGGGTCTTGCCTTTTAGGAATAAAACCACTTCTTTTACGATATCGTCATATATTTTGGGGTCGACATCGAGGCAGCACGGCGCCAGGCATAATGACATTTGATAGTTGAGACATGGCCTTGAGCGGCGATTGAAATCCTTTGTTTTACATTTTCTCAGTTTGAACGTTTTATGGATAATCTGGAGCGTCTTTCGAACGGATGCAGAAGATGCAAACGGCCCAAAATACAGACCGTTGTTCTTTTGCGTTTTTCTGACAATGGTGAGATTGGGATACGGATTCTTGATGTCCAACCGCAAGGACGGGTATCTCTTGCCGTCTTTTAAGATGACGTTGTAGCGCGGTCTGTACCGTTTGATCAGGTTCGATTCTAGAATCAGGGCTTCTTTTTCGCTGTTGGTGATGATCGTATCGATATCCGATATGTTGCGAATCAGGGTCAGTGTTTTCATGTCCATTGACCATGCGCCGGTCCCGTTTCGAAAAAAGTATGACGCCAGGCGCTTTTTTAAACATCCGGCTTTGCCGACATATATCACCTTGCCGTTCGGATCCTTCATGAGATAAACCCCGGGCCTGGATGAAACCTTGCTCAGCTTATCCCTGATGCCGGGGCTCGGATGATCGGGGTTTGCTTCATTTTCTGTCATTAGCTTAACTTCTTGAAGATTCTATAAGTAATTGAGGCGTCGGGGTGTCTCCCGAACAGCCGCTCCATGGATAAACTTTTTTTTAAACCGCATGAACTTGCGGCAAGGGCTCGTAAAGAAAGAACAGGATATTATCACTACATTATCCCTTAACCCATCTTTCCACCATTCCATTATTCCAATAAGGGGGAAGCCCTATCAAATTTCAAAAACAATCAGCTTCTTCATGGCCTGGATTCGATCCCTCAATACGGCGGCCCTTTCGAAAGCCAGTTCCTTGGCTGCTTCTTTCATTTCTTTTTCGAGATTTCCAATAATGGTGTCGATGTCATCCATGGACTCATATTGCGAAAGCGTCTCAGCCACCGTATCCGCCGGCGTCTCGTTCATCCCGGCGAACTCCTCGAACACCGGGGCAATCTTCTTTTCGATGCTCGCAGGTGTAATCGAGTGTTTCTTGTTGTATTGTTCTTGAATTTTCCGGCGCCGGTTGGTTTCATCCATGGCATGCTGCATGGATCGAGTCACGGCATCGGCATACATGATCACCCGGCCGTTAACATTGCGGGAAGCGCGTCCGCAGGTCTGGATCAATGACCGTGCTGAACGTAAAAAGCCCTCTTTGTCCGCATCGAGGATGGCGACAAGGGAAACTTCCGGGATATCGAGTCCTTCCCGGAGAAGATTGATGCCGATGAGTACGTCGAATTTACCCATTCTCAAATCATGAATAATATCCATACGTTCCAAAGTGTTGATATCCGAATGGAGATACTGAACCTTTAATCCCATATCCGAATAATATTCCGTAAGATCTTCAGCCATACGCTTGGTCAATGTGGTGACCAACACCCTTTCCCCCTTTTCTTCGCGTTTTTGAATTTCTTCCAATAGATCATCCACCTGGTTTTTCGCCTGTCTCACATCGATGACCGGATCGATCAATCCGGTGGGCCTGACAATTTGTTCGACGAGCTCGTTTTCGGCCTTTGTGATTTCATAGTCTGAAGGCGTGGCGGAAACATACACCACCTGCGATATTCTGGCATTGAATTCTTCAAACTGCAAAGGCCGGTTGTCCAAAGCCGACGGGAGTCTGAATCCATATTCCACAAGGGTCCCTTTACGCGACCTGTCCCCTTTGTACATGGCTTGAATTTGAGGGATTGCGATATGGCTCTCATCGATAAACATTAAAAAATCATCCGGGAAATAATCCAACAGTGTGGGCGGCGGTTCTCCGGGCGCTCTCTGGGTCAAATGGCGCGAATAATTTTCAATGCCATTACAGTATCCCAGTTCCTGCATCATTTCGAGGTCAAAATTCGTCCTTTCTTCGATTCTCTGGGCTTCGAGAAGTTTATTTTCATCCCGGAAATAGTCGACCCGTTGTTTGAGTTCATCGGTAATGGTATCTATTGCTTTTTTGAGTATATTTGTTTGAGTGACATAATGGCTGGCGGGATATATGGTGACGGTGCTCAACGCTTTTTTAACCATCCCCCTGAGCGGGTCGATTTCGGCAATCGATTCCAACTCGTCGCCGAAAAATTCGATCCGAATGGCCTTGTCTTCTTCATATGAGGGGAAAATTTCGACCCGGTCTCCTCTCACCCGGAAAACCCCCCGATAAAAATCGACGTCGTTTCGTTCATAATGCATGGCCACGAGGTCTGCAAGGAGCCTATCGCGCTCCAGGGTCATGTTCTTTTTCAGATCAACGCGCATGGCCAGATATTCTTCAGGCGCGCCCAAACCGAATATGCAGGATACGCTCGCGACGACGATGACATCCGGCCTGGACAATACCGATCGTGTTGCGGAATGACGAAGTTTGTCGATCATCTCATTGATAGAAGAATCCTTTTGAATGTAGGTGTCGCTCGAAGGAATGTATGCCTCGGGTTGGTAATAGTCATAGTAGCTGACAAAATATTCCACTGCATTTTCAGGAAAGAGAAATCTGAATTCGTTGAAAAGTTGAGCGGCAAGGGTTTTATTGGGGGCGATGACCAGGGTCGGTTTCCCGATGTTTGCAATGACATGCGCCATGGTAAAGGTTTTCCCGGACCCGGTAACGCCTAACAACACATTTTGTTTTTTGCCGGATTCGATTCTTTTGCTTAACGCACCAATGGCATTGGTTTGATCACCCCTGGGTGAAAAATCCGAAACTATCTTAAAGGCAGGCATAGTGTACGACTAAGTGTTGATCTTCCAAACCGTCCCATCGGGACGGTCCTCTATGGCAACGTCCATTTCGGCGAGTTGGTCTCGAATCTGATCGGCTGTTGCCCAATCCTTTGCTTTTCTTGCCGCGTCTCTTTTTTCAACCAATTTTTCAATCATGGCAGGGTCGACGGCTTTTTGTTCAAGGATCTTCTTTTGTTTTTTATCAAAATATACGGCAGGCGAATCGAGAAGGATTCCCAATATGTTTCCAATTCTCAAGACATCCGCCAGTCCGGACGCAATAGTTTGCCTGATTTGACCGGACAGATTGTTTTCATGCCGGTCCAGCAGCCGATTGATCGTTCGGACTGCTTCAAAAATGATGCCGATGCCCCGGGCAGTGTTGAAGTCGTCGTTCATTGCCTCACAAAATTGTCGAAACCAGTCACCGGGGGTAATCTCCGGATGCCGTTCAAATCCGATTTCATTGCCCGCACGCAACAGCAGCGCATACATTTTGTCGAGTCCCGCTCGGGCTTCTTCCATGATTTTTTCCGTAAAATCAATGGGGCTGCGGTAATGATTGGAGAGAAGAAAAAGTCGAACCACTTCGGGGTGATAGGTCTTCAGCACATCTTTGATCATTAAAAAATTGCCCAGAGATTTTGACATCTTTTCATGATTGATGTTCACAAATCCGTTGTGTATCCAGTATCTGACAAACGGTTTTTGGGTGGCGCTTTCGGATTGGGCGATCTCGTTTTCATGATGCGGAAAACA
>JAJDND010000025.1 GCA_022340885.1 Desulfobacterales bacterium
GTAGTGACGACCATGCCGGCCGTCATGCAGAAAATTATCCCTAAAAGGGAAATCATTAATTATGCCGAATTGGTGATGGCAGGTGAAGATCTGGATCGGGAAAGACTGGTCGAAAAGCTGATATCCGGCGGTTATGAACGATCGGCCATTGTTGAAGAACCCGGAGATTTCAGCATCAGAGGCGGCATCATAGATATTTTCTCACCGGTCTATCCGGATCCGTTCCGGATAGAGCTTTTCGGTGATACGGTAGAGTCCTTAAGGTTCTTTTCGGCGGTGTCTCAGCGAACCGTAAAGAATATTTCCGAAGCCGTCATTTTGCCGGCCAGAGAAGCCATTCTCATCGCATCCGAAATGAGCCCCGTCAGCAATCGAATCCGATCCCAGGCAGCAAGACTGGAGATACCGGTTACGCGGGTTCGGGCGTTGATCCATCGAATCAAAAAAGCCGGGGTGTTTTCCGGTATCGAAGGATTGATTCCTTTGATTTATGCCGATCCGGATTCCTTTTTCAACTATGTGCCTGAAGATGCGATTTTTGTTTTCATGGAACCGGCCGAACTCGAAAAAGCGACGGACCAAACCTTACGCCTGGCAACCAAAAGTTTTGAGGCGGCGCAAAAGGAAGGACGGCTCTGTGTCGAACCCGAGCGGCTTTTCCTGTCATGGAAGGACATAAAAGAGATATTGAAAAAGAAAAAGACGCTTGCCCTTAAAAAACTTCATGTATCCGATGAAATTTCGTCCGACAGCGCGTCTGGTGAATCCGTTTACTTTTCCGTCAAGGATAATGCCGATATCACGCTTGACCTGAAGCACCGCCGGGACAAGGATCTTTTGACGCCGTTGGCGGGCTGGATCAATCAGCATCGGCTGACGGGGTTTAAAACATGTGTGGTCTGCAGATCCCAAGCCCAGGGAAAGCGGTTGATTTCGTTGATGATCCCATATGGCGTCTCTTTGAGACGAATCGATCGATTTTCCGATGTCCATCAGGTGAGCGGGCAGGCATTTGTCTGCCTGGGCAGGATTTCTTCGGGTTTTGTATGGCCGTCGGAATCCCTGGCCATCATCACGGAGGAAGAGATATTCGGATCCAGACGTCGGGCTAAAATAAGGCCGGGGACCAAAGCACCCGCCCAGTTTTTGGCCTATGAAGATTTAAAAAAAGGGGATTTGGTTGTCCATGTCGATCACGGCATCGGACGATATGACGGTTTGGTTGAACTGACCTTGAATGGATCGAGCAATGATTTTCTGCTGATTGTCTATAAAGATGAGGATAAACTCTATTTGCCCGTGGATCGTATGGACATGGTGCAAAAATATATGGGTGTGGACGGCATCACGCCGGTGCTCGATAAGATGGGTGGTAAATCATGGGAACGGGTCAAGGAACGGGTTAAAAAATCGACGGAAAAAATTGCCGGCGAGCTTTTGAAACTCTATGCCGAGCGAAAAGTCAGAAAAGGCCATGCCTTTACGACCTTGGACAGTGATTTCAAAAATTTTGAATTGGGTTTCCCGTATGAAGAGACCGCTGACCAGCTAAAGGCCATCGAGGACGTGATCGAAGATATGAGATCGGAAGCGCCTATGGATCGACTGGTATGCGGTGACGTCGGTTATGGAAAAACAGAAGTGGCCCTGCGCGCGTCGCTATTGTGCGTCAATGACGGCAAGCAGGTTGCCGTATTTGTGCCCACAACGGTGCTTGCGGAACAGCATTTCGCCACATTCAAGGAACGTTATGACGGATATCCCATCAATATCGCATGCCTGAGCCGGTTTCGCTCAATGCGGGAACAGCGAAAGATTATCAATGACCTCAAAACCGGGAAGATCGATATCGTTATCGGAACCCACCGGCTGATACAAAAGGACGTAGTATTCAAAGATTTGGGGCTTTTGGTCCTGGATGAAGAACAGCGCTTCGGCGTCAAGCACAAGGAAAAGCTGAAAAAGTTCAAGCGAATCGTCGATGTCCTTGCATTGACCGCCACCCCGATACCCCGAACCCTTCATATGTCGCTGATGGGCGTCAGGGATATCAGTATCATCTCGACCCCGCCCGAGCATCGAAAGTCCATCGTCACGTATATCTGTGAATTTAATGACGCCGTCATTTCCGATGCCATCCATCAAGAGATCGATAGAAACGGTCAGATCTTTTTTGTTCACAATAATATTCATACCATAGAGAAAATGGCAAAGCACCTTAAGGACCTGGTCCCCGAAGCCAGGCTCGATATAGCTCACGGCCGCATGGATGAGGAGGCGTTGGAACTGGCCATGCTGCGTTTCGTGAACAAGGAGACGGACCTTTTGCTTTGTACCACGATCATCGAATCGGGACTCGATATTTCATCCGCCAATACCATTTTGATCAACCGGGCGGACAAATTCGGGCTTGCTCAGATTTATCAGTTGCGCGGCCGGGTCGGACGCCTGGATGAACAGGCCTATGCCTATCTGTTTATCCCCAAGGAAAGCACCTTGGGTAAAGATGCGCAAAAACGGTTGAAGGTTTTAATGGAACACAGCGATCTCGGATCGGGTTTTCAGATCGCCATGAGCGATTTAAAGATCAGAGGCGGCGGAACGATTTTAGGCGCTTCGCAATCGGGGCATATTGCCGCTGTGGGTTACGACATGTTTCTCAAATTGATGGAAAATTCCATGGCGACCCTGAAGGGGGAAAAGATTCAGGAACGCCTCGATCCGGAAATCAATATCAACATGCCGGCTTTGATTCCCGAGTCCTACATGCCGGATATTGACCAGCGTCTTACGGCCTATCGCCGACTTGCAAAGATGACCGAACTCAAAGACATTGCGGATTTCAAAGCAGAATTGATCGACAGATTCGGTGCATTGACCGACGAAGCGGCAAATCTTCTTTTAAAAATCATGCTCAGGGTATTGGCGATCAAAGCCGGCGTCAAACGAATCGACCTTAAAGACAGCCAGTTGTCGTTTTCTTTTTCACTCGAGCACCAGAAGAATCCCTCGGGCATCATGGATATGATTCTTTCCGACCCGGGTCGATTCGAATTTACGCCGGATCAGTTGCTGAAAGCCCGGCTGAAAAAAGGAGATGCGACCCGTCTTATCGCCCAAACCAAAAACATCTTGAAAGAAATTATGCAACATGTTAACAGCTAAAAATTTAAATGAGTTATGGGTTTCGTTGTGTGCGGTGTTCCCAGAAAAATGCAGCGAGTATTGATCATAAGATATTTTATTAAATTCATTTTATTGATCTGTTTATTGGGGGTTGGATGGTCTGTAACAGGTTGCGCCGACCGGGAACATAAGCAGCAACAGAAATATCTTATTAAAGTCGGGGACAAAATAATGACCGTCGGTGATTTCAACAAGGCTTTTGAAATCGCAAAAGCGGCTTATTCCTATGATATGCTGCAAAGACCCGAGGAGATTAGAGAGGCGATGTTGAGCCTGATCAAACAAATGACCGAAGAGATGATACTTTTGAAAAGAGCTAAAGAGATCGGCGTCACGGTAACGGCGTCGGAGGTCGAAAAGGTCGCAGAGGATATCAAAAGAGATTATCCGGATCACGAGTTTCAAAATTCGCTGATTGAGAATGCCGTTCCGTATACATCCTGGAAGCAAGCATTGAAGCGGCGCTTGCTCATGAACAAGGTGATCGCGAAAGACTTGGGAGATGAGATCCATGTCACGCCCGAGGACGTGTCGGAATATGAAAACGCGCATCCGGAAGAGTTTTCCGTGACAACGGGTCCTAAAAAAGAAACGGCATCCAAATCTCCTGCTGGAAAAGCCATGGAAGCAGATGCGGAAGCGGCGGAAAAAGCCAGACATGATAATGTCGTGAAAATGTTGCGCCGGGAGAAGATAGAAAAAGCATATACACCCTGGATAGAAGCGCTTAAAAAAAAGTACACCGTTGAAATAAATGAAGTACAGTTGAAGAAAATGACGGATTTGAAGCAAATACGCAAACATTTGGCTTCCTGAGAAAACGCATATACGGATTTATGAGAATGAGATGCAAAGACATAGGGACCCTGCGAACAAAATCAATGTTTTTCATCATCTTTACGGCTTTTTTCTGTTTATGGGTTCAGCCCTTTATGACAAATGCGAAAAGCACTGAAACCGTCGATCGCATCGTGGCCGTGGTGAATGATGATGTCATTACACTCAATGAATTGAACAAAGCGCTTAAACCTTACATCCAGCAGATTCGAACGTTGGGATATTTGCCGGAAAAAGAGAAACAGATGATTTTCAAGGTGAGAAAAAGTGTGCTCGATCGTCTTATTGATGAAAAAATTGAAGATCAAGAGATAAAGCGCGAAAAAATTGAGATTTCCGATCACCAAATCGACGAGGCCATTGAGCGGGTCAAAGAGACACACTATTACACGGATGAAGATCTAAGGGCGGGACTGGCTTCACAAGATATAACCATGAAGGAATACCGGAGGCAGATCAAAGACCAGCTCGCCAGAGCAAGACTTATCAGTCAAAATGTCAAATCTAAAATCGTGATTACCAAAGAAGACATCAAGGCGTATTATGAAAAACATATCGATCAGTACGGGGGTAAAGAAAAATATCATCTTCGCAATATTATCATGAGAGTACCAGAGATTTCGGATTCGGATGGTCGGCTCGAGATTAGAGAGAAAATGGAAGGAATTTTGCAAAAATTGAAAGCCGGACAATCTTTTGAAGCCCTGGCAAAAAAATATTCACAATCACCGGCAGCGTCCGACGGCGGGGATCTCGGCCTTTTCGAATTTGATTCTCTGTCGCCGAAGCTTCAACAGGCTATCAAAAAAATAAAGCCCGGTGGGTTCACGCCGGTACTCGATACGGACCAGGGGTTTCAAATTTTTTATCTTCAGAAGATCGTCAAGACCGCCGGAAAACCTTTGAAAGACGTTTCATCGGAGATTGAAAATATCATTTATAATAAACTGATTGATGAAAAATACAGTGAATGGATCCAAAGCATGCGACAACAAGCTGTTATTCGAACCATCCAATAATTTTCGGACCATGAAACAATGTCGAGTTATTCTACGCCTGCGATTATGCTGCGTAAGACGGATTTCGGTGATTATGATTTAATCATTACGCTTTTTACCCTCAAGGAAGGCAAGATAACCGTCATTGCAAAATCAGCCAAAAAAAGCACGAAACGATTTGGGGGAGTACTGGAACTCTTTTCGGCATTGGACGTGGTATACGGCACCGGCCGGAGAAAAAGTCTTCCGGTCTTACAGGAGGCTGTCTTAAAACACCCTTTTCCAAGCATCAGGGCGAGCGTGTTAAAGACGGCTTACGCCAGTTACTGGACCGAGCTTATCAACGAATGGATGGAAGACGGCCAGATCGAAGCTCTGCTTTACCAATTGTTTTATCACGTTCTTAAAGAACTCGATGCCGGCGCATCTTCTGGAGGTGCACTTTCCATTCTGTTTCAAATGAGATTTATGAAGATGTTCGGTCTTGCACCGAATTTGCGAAGATGCGGTACCTGCAGAATGGATATGGAAAACATCAAAGAAACAACAGTGATGTTCAACCTGGCAAAGGGAGGAATTATCTGCAATCGATGTGCCGTGGAAAGCGGGCGGAAATTTGTTTTGACAAAAGGAATCGTCAAACAGCTATTGTGGATCGAGAAGGAAAATTTGGAACAGGCTGCAAGGATCAGGCTTGATTCCGAGGCGATAAAAGTCGGAGAAGAATTGCTGGAGGCGTTTGTTCCCTTTCATTTGGGAAAAGATCTTCGGAGCTTGAAATTTCTGCGGCAAATCAGAAAATGAGTCATGGACAAAAAACGCACAACCCGCAACAAAAAAGGGTCGAGACGGACCGTTAAAGACATCCTCGAATCGCATCCGGTCCGTGCATCGGCGCCATGCAGGATCGATATGGGCGGCACCCTGGATATCAGCACGTTTTATTATCCGCTCAGGCATCTTTCTCCTCTGACCGTTAACATGGCCGTTAATTTAAGAACCGTCGTGCGGATTTTCCCATATGATCCGGGTATCGTAAAGATCTCTTCAAAGGGATTTCAAAGTGACGAATATCCCCTTGAAGAAGTACCTTTTCATCACCCCCTGGGATTGATGTTCGCCATTGCGGCGTATTTTGGGATTGAAGGGGTCCATATCGATATTGCGTCATCTTCTCCGCCGCGAAGTGCCTTAGGGGGATCTTCCGCAGCGGCGGTGGCACTGATAGCAGCATTTTCCAGAATGCTGTGGGAAATGGGGCAGCCGTCGATTTCCAGACGGCAAACCGCCCTGATCGGGCACTACCTCGAAGCCAGTGTGGCGGGCGTTCCCTGCGGCCTCCAGGATCAGTTGGCGGCAGCCTTTGGCGGTGTGAATGCATGGTGCTGGCCCGGAGACTGCCTGGGGCCCATGTTTCGGAAAAAAGCCCTGGTCAAAAAAAATGACCTGAACAGACTTGAACGGCATCTCTTATTGGCTTACTGTGGCGTTCCCCATGAGTCAAAGAATGTCAACGGAAAATGGGTCGAGCAGTTTCTTTCCGGAAAGTACCATGGACACTGGGCTGAAATTGTAGTATATACGCAAAAATTTGCCACAGCCCTAAGAGCGGGAAATATTAAAGGTGCCTGTCTTGCCATGAATAAAGAGGTCGACGTCAGAAAGGAAATGACTCCGGAGGTTTTCGATGAGATGGGCGATGCGCTGGTGGCGTCTGCCAGGGGAAATCATTGCAGCGCCCGGTTTACCGGTGCGGGCGGCGGCGGGTGTATCTGGGCGCTGGGAAAAGTCGAAGACATTGACAGATTAAAAGGTCATTGGGAGTCGATCCTATCCAAAAGAAAAGACGCAGGCATCCTCGATCTGAAGATCGATTCACAAGGCCTTTTGTATGAGTGAAGAGCCTTTAGAAATAACCCACAAATATCAATGAGGAAGGAAAAATGAACTTTCAGGATGTGATTATGTCGTTGGAGAAATTTTGGGCGCAAAAGGGATGCGTGGTGGCCCAGCCCTACGATATGGAGGTCGGCGCCGGTACATTTCATCCCACCACGCTTTTAAAGGCACTGGGGCCTGAACCTTGGAACGTCGCTTACGTTCAGCCGTCCAGGCGGCCCACCGACGGCCGGTACGGAGAAAACCCGAACAGGCTTCAGCATTACTACCAGTATCAGGTGATTTTGAAGCCTTCTCCCTATGATGTTCAGCAGCAGTATCTTCAGAGCTTGAAGGTGCTGGGTATCGATCCCTTGGAGCACGACATCAGATTCGTGGAAGACGATTGGGAATCTCCTACCCTGGGTGCCGCCGGTCTCGGATGGGAGGTATGGCTCGACGGCATGGAAATTACCCAGTTCACCTATTTTCAACTCTGCGGCAGCGTTGAATTGTCCCCTATATCCGTAGAACTCACTTACGGGCTGGAACGTATCGCCATGTATCTTCAAAAGGTGGACAGTGTGTACGATCTGAAATGGACGGATACGGTAACGTATGGCCATGTGCACCACCAGCAGGAAGTCGAACAGTCGACGTATAATTTCGAAAAGGCCAACGTCAAAATGCTTCTGGAATTTTTCAACCAGTACGAGGCGGAATCCGCTCGGATGATTAAAGAAGAATTGGTACTTCCGGCCTATGAATACTGCCTGAAATGTTCCCATACGTTCAACCTTCTGGATGCGAGAGGCGCCATCAGCGTTGCCGAAAGAACCGGTTATATCGGACGGATAAGAAATCTTGCCAGAGCATGCGCGGAAGGATACCTGAAGCAAAGAGAGGCCATGGGGTATCCTTTGTTGAATACTAAATAGTAAGTGTAAAGAATCCGGATTCAAAGGATTCTGTTTAGAAAATAGAAGATAGAAATTAGAAAATAGATGACTTCTTTCCTCTTTTCTATCTCATGATTATAGACTTTGGTTTTTGACGATTGATGATTGGCCGTATTGAGCTGTGCTGAATACAATCCATATCGATGCATTGAGAAGACAGAGGTGACTATGAAAACTTTACTGCTTGAGATCGGAACAGAAGAAATCCCGGCGGGTTATATTGAACCGGCACTTCAATCCCTGTCGTCGACGCTGCTGCAAAAAATGACCGATGCCCGTATCGAACACGGCCAGGCTCAGGTTTTTGGCACCCCGAGGCGGCTCGCGGTGGAAGTTAAAGATGTGGCGGACAAACAGAAATCCCTGACCTCCGAAATGATGGGGCCTCCGGAGAAAGTCGGTTTCGACGGCACCGGCAAACCGACAACGGCTGCCGTAAAATTCGCCGAGAAGGTCGGTGTTTCCTTAAATGCCTTGACCGTTAAAGAGACGAACAAGGGTCGTTATGTATGCGCAATGGTTTCCGAGCGGGGACTGGCAACGCGCACCCTTCTTAAAGCCATGCTGCCGGAAGTAATTCTGGCTACACCGTTTCCAAAAACAATGAAATGGGCCCAATTGAACATCTTCTTTGCAAGGCCCATCCACTATATCGTGGCCCTTTTGGGAAACCAGACCATTCCATTTGAACTGGGAGACACAAAGAGCGGTCGGTATTCTTTCGGCCATTATTTTATGCAGCCGTCGAAAGTGAAGATCGCTTCGCCGGAAGATTATGTCAAAACTTTAAAAGACGCTCAAGTGGTCATCGATTTTGAAGAACGGCGGAAGCTCGTTGAAACTGAAATCAACAAAGCGGCAAAAGGCGTCGGCGGAAAAGTACTGCCCGATGAAGAGCTCATCGATATCAACAAGAACCTGGTGGAATATCCCATTGCCACGGCAGGTAAGTTCGATGACGAATTTCTGGAAATCCCCGCCGAAATCCTGATCACCGCCATGCGCCACCATCAAAAATATTTTGCCGTGGTGGATGACAAAGGCAGTCTCATGTCCAGCTTTATCGCCGTGAACAACACCCGAACCAAGGATATGAATCTGGTGGCTACCGGGCATCAAAGGGTATTGAGAGCCCGGCTTGCGGATGCCCAGTTCTTTTATAAAAGTGATGTCCAAGAATCCATGGACGACTGGGTGGAGCGGCTCAAGGGCGTTCTCTTCCAGGCCAAACTGGGAAGCATGTACGAAAAGGTTCAACGGGTTCAAAAAATCGCAGCATACCTGGCGGACGCCACCGGCCAGAAACCCACCGCCAAAAAACAGGTAATGCGGGCGGCCTGGCTGTGCAAGGCCGACCTGGTCAGCCAGGTGGTGAACGAATTTCCGAATCTGCAGGGCGTCATGGGAAGAATTTACGCGGACGTCAAAAAGGAACCCAAGGCCGTTGCCGCCGCCGTCGAAGAACATTACCGGCCCACCTATTCCGGCGGCCCGTTGCCGGAAACGGCAATCGGCGGGCTTCTCAGTATTGCCGACAAGATCGATTCCATCTGTGGATTCTTTTCCGTGGGACTGGTCCCCACCGGCGCGTCAGATCCTTATGCGCTTCGCCGGCAGGGCATCGGCATTATCCAGATCATGAATGACCGGGGCTTTTCGTTTTCCTTAAAAAAAATGATTGAAAAGAGCCTGGGCATTTACGGCATCAAAGGCACAAAAAAAGTCAAAGAGATCGCCGACCCGATTTATACCTTCATCCAAAACCGCATGACCTATCAGTTGGTGGAGGAAGGGTTTTCCAAAGACGTCATTGCGGCAGTTGCCGATACCGATGCGGATAATGTGCCCAATGTGTGGCATCGCGTGCGAGCGATTCAGGATCTGAAAGCTGCCGCGGATTTCGAACCTTTGGCGGTTGCGTTCAAACGGGTGGTCAATATCATCAAAAAGGCAGATCTTCCGGTCCGCAAAACAGTCGATGAAATACTCTTTGAACACGCATCTGAAAAAGCACTGTATTTGGCTTATAAGGACCTTCAAGGAAAAGTATCGGGCCATCTTGACAAGGGACGTTTCGATCAGGCGTTTCGGGAGATTGCCAAACTGCGCGATCCCGTGGATGCTTTTTTCGATGGCGTCATGGTCATGAGCAAGGACAAAAAAATACGCAACAACAGATTGTCTCTGCTGGCGATGATCTCGGATCTGTTCGGCCAGTTCGCCGATTTTTCAAAAATATCGACCTGATGGGTTTTTCACCGGCCATTCGCTTCGCTCATTGGAGACGCAAAGGACACTGAGGGAATAAACATTTGATTTGCCGTTGATAGGACGGCAAATCAAAAACCATCTGCCATTTAATGACAGGTTTTTCGCTAAAACTATATTCTAGTGCATAAATTTTCTGATATGCTACACACAAATAGCAATGATTCAGGTTAATAAGCCCAAAGGGCAGTGGTTTTATCCAATCGCCCTCTCAGCGATTGGATAGAAAAATAACAAACCCTGCGACTTTGCGGTGAAGATTCCTTTATTATGGAGTTTTAGAAATGAAAGCCATGGTATTAAACGAGATCTGCGATCTTGCAAAAAACAAACATCCGCTTCAATTACAAGATCTTCCCAAGCCAATCTCCGGGGAAAAAGAACTGCTGCTGAAAGTGTCGGTCTGCGGTGTCTGCCATACCGAACTCGACGAGATCGAGGGAAGAACCCCGCCGTCTCGGTTTCCCATGGTCCTGGGCCACCAGGTAGTGGGACGGGTCGAAGAGACCGGAGCGGGTGCCGGGCGGTATAACACCGGCGACAGGGTAGGGGTGGCCTGGATTTATTCGGCCTGTGGCTCTTGCGAATTTTGCAGACAGGGTGAAGAAAATGTTTGTGAAAACTTCAGGGCCACGGGCCGGGATACTTACGGCGGCTATGCGGAATATATGACCGTGCCCGAAGATTTTGCCTACCCCATTCCGGATATCTTTTCAGATGCCCAGGCCGCACCCCTTTTATGCGCCGGCGCTATCGGCTACCGGTCCCTCAGGCTCACCAACATAAAGGACGGCCGGAACCTGGGACTCACCGGTTTCGGGGCATCGGCCCATCTGGTCCTTAAAATGGTCAACTATAAACTCAGGGATATAAAGGTCTTCGTGTTTGCCAGAAGCCAAAGGGAACGGGAGTTTGCCAAAGAGCTCGGCGCGGTCTGGGCCGGCAATACCGAAGACCAGCCGCCGGAACAATTGGATGCCGTCATCGATACCACGCCGGTCTGGAAGCCGGTTGTCGAAGCCATGAAACATTTGAAACCCGGCGGAAGACTGGTGATCAATGCCATCCGCAAGGAAGACAAGGACAAGGATTATCTTTTAAAGCTGAATTACCACGAGCATCTCTGGATGGAAAAAGAAATCAAAAGCGTGGCCAACGTCGCCAGAAAAGACGTCAGCGAATTCATTGAGCTGGCCGCCAAAATCCCCATCATACCCGAAATCGAGCAATACCCTTTGGAATCGGCCAACAAAGCTCTGCTGGAACTCAAAGAAAGAAAAATACGGGGGGCAAAAGTCTTAAACCTGAGCTGATCGTTTCGGGCCCTTTTCACAAGAGCTTTTTTTCACCGCCCGCTTGTCCCGCTCCGCGGGACTTCGCTTGAGACACCCCGATTAAATGATCTTCGAATTTAACAGGGCAGGCAGAGGACACAGAGAGTATAATATCTAACCTAAGCTGAGCGTTTCAAATTTTTGAAATGGTACTTTTAACAAAATTATTAAGATATTCTGACATTTCGAATTTCAATAATTTGAAACCCTGCGGGATTTCCAATTTCACCGAATCTACTGCGTCAGATGCCGTTCCGCATAGTCGACGATAGCGAAACGACATCTTCCTTGTATATGCAGCAAACTTAAAAATCGCTCAACTTAGGTCTAACTTGCCGGGAGATACCGGCAAATCAAAAACCCTTGGCGTCTCACCGAAAAGGAAAAAATAAACAATATCTCTATATCATGAACATACAAATCGTGTTCCCATCAGACATAAGTAGCAGTCCACAAAAATTAAACGTTGGGTTGTTATTTATTGCGGTATGTATTAACTTTATAGAAAAGGTTTCAAAATCCCCTCTCGGGCTCAATCTCTGTGTTGGACTGAGACGTCCAATCCTCGAAATATTCCCGATATTCCTGCGGTTGGCCGTTTCAGTCCGCCTTGACCTTGAGCCCGATTGAAGGTTTTGAAACCACTTCTAGACAAATATCAATTTTAAAACTGCTCGCACTCAATAAGCGAATTCTTATCAATTTGCCGTGAATGGTTCAATTAAGAGCTTTTCCTTCGACAGGGCGATTTCATCCGGGAGTGTCTTGAGGCGGAATATTTCATGCGCTTATTCAAAACAAAAACCCCCTTTTTCATCACATTTTTTGCGGCATGCGGATTGATGCTGTTTTTCATTTCCGCCCATGCAGACTCCAAAACGGTAAAGTCGAGCGCAATTACATTCACCAGCCGCCTGGAAGCCTATGCCCGCGTCGAGCCGGTAGCCATCCTCAGACTGAAGGCAGCCCTGACCGGCGTTGTAAGCGGACTCAAGGTCCTGCCGGGCGAGACTATTCAAGCCGGTTCCATAATCGCAAGGCTCGAAGGCCCGGAAATTGAGAACTTGCTGGCGGATCTCCGGAGCGCAGTCAACGGGGCGGAAGCAGTGGAGATCGCGGCGAGGAAATCCCTGGCCATCGAACGCCGGAAAGAGGCGGAACAGCTCAGCACCAAGAAACAGGTCTATCTGGCTGAAGCAAACCTGGCTGAAAAGCGGGCGCTTCTGGAAAACGCCCGTTCCCGCCTGCAGGCCGCGCGGAACGAAACTATCCTGAAATCGCCAGTAACTGCAAGCATACTCACGATCGATCTGGCCGAAGGAGAATTGGTGCGGAAGGGGCAGACCATTCTGACGATGCAACCGTCCGGAGTACTCTGGTTGAAGGGCTTTGTTTACGGGTCCGAAGCAGCGTCGGTTCATGTGGGGATGAAAGGGGTATTTTCCCCCGTCTACGGTTCTACCGCAATCCCTGTCATGGTTCGCACCATCATCGGTGCGGTTCAGCCCGGAGGCGCTTTGTCGATTGGAATGGTCGCGATGGCTCCGGCGCCGTTATGGCGCAACGGAGAAACCGGCACGGTAATGCTCGAAGGGCCAAAGCGAATCCTTACGGCAGTGCCGACAAGTGCTCTGATCCTTGACCGGGGCCGCTGGTGGGTGCTGGTGCACACGAGCCGCGGCAAACGGCGTCAGGAGGTCATCCCCGGTCCGAGCCGAGGCGACTCGACGCTGATCGAGCATGGCCTCAAGCCGGGTATCGAAGTTGTGGTTGAGAACGCCTATCTTGAATTCCATCGGGAATTTTCCAAACACTACCAGCCGCCGGACTAGAGATAAATGAATGGATTCGATGCCTTAAAGCGTCTCTTCATGCGGCCGCTCCTCTGGGGATTGATCTACGGCGGCCTTATCGTCTACGGCGCATACGCCTTGTTGCACATCCCCGTGGAAGTTATGCCGCGGTTCAATTTTCCCCAGGTTAGCGTGATCACCCATCAGCCCGGGGCAACTGCGAGCGAGCTGGAATCCCTTATCACACGTCCTCTGGAAGGTCAGATCCTGACCCTGCCGAACCTTGTCAGCGTACGCTCGACCATGGGTCACGGTACCGTGGAGATCGACATCAGATTTGTGCAAGGCACAGATCCCCAGCAGGATCTGCAGGCCGTCAACAGCGCCATAGACCGGGCCCGCGGCCAGCTGCCCGCTTCTGCAAACCCCTACGCCGAAATAATGGGTAATGCCATCAACGAGGTTGCCGACTACACTGTCGAGATTCCCGCAACGGTGGCGCCGATGAGGGTTCAGCGGGCGGTTGTCACGACAGTCGAGCCGGCACTGCGGGCACTGCCGGGCGTCCAACGGGTCGTGGTCTACGGCAGTGGCGACGAGGCGATCTGGGTCCAGCCCGACCTGGATGCCATGCAGCGCTACCAGGTGCCGGTCACGGCCATCACACGGGCAGTCAAGAACCACGTACTGCTCAGGCCGGGCGGTTACCTGACCCAGGGGCATCAGGACATTCTCATCGAAGCCCGCAGCCTTCCCGTCCGCGTCGCCGCGCTGAAACAGACGCCGGTGAAAAGTCCATCCGGCCCGGTTCCACTGCGTGCCCTGGCGCGCATCGTGCGGGCGCCCGTGCCTACGCACAACGCTGTCGCTCTCGATGGACGCCCGAGCATCGCGCTCACCGTCTTCAAACAGCCCGGTGCATCAACCGTGCCGGTTACCCGGACCATAGAGAAGACGCTTAAGGAAACACTGGGTCAGCTTCCCGCCGGAGTACGATGGGTACGGACCTACAACCAGGGACATCTTGTGCACCGCATCGGCGCCGACCTGGGTCGCAATCTGCTGATCGGCGCCGGACTTGCAGTGGCAGCGCTGTTCTGGATCCTCGGGGCCGGACGCGGCATCTGGGCGCTGGCGCTGAGCATTCCTCTCTCGTTGCTGATGTCTGTTGCCGGGTTGTACGCCTTCGGCCGAAGCCTCAACCTGTTGACTCTTGGTGCATTGACCGTTGCCGTAGGGTTACTGGCCGACGACGCCATTATCGTGCTTGAGAGCATCTATCACCGATGGGAGCAGGGCGAAGGACGTTGGGAAGGGATCCGGCTGGGACTCAAGGACGTTGCCGGTCCCGACATCACCGGCACCCTCACCACGGTGTCGGTATTCGTTCCGCTTCTGTTTGTAGGAGGTCTGGCGGGGCTTTTCTTCATTCCGTTCGCTCTTGCCATGGCAACCGCTCTGTTGGCCTCGCTCCTGGTTTCCTTGACCCTGATACCGCTGGGGCTCGGATTCATCAATGCGCGGCCCAGTGCAGGGTCCACCGCCGCCGGACAGGCTCTGAAACGGCTCTATCGTCTGAACACGCACCTTCTTGACCGGGCAATGCACTCCCCGCGGCTGAGCCTGATCGTCTGCGCCGGGCTCCTGATCGCCAGCCTGGTCGGGCTGGTGCTGGTGCCCGTCAACTTCCTGCCGCTGCCCAACGAGGGAGTGATGCTGGAGAGTTTTACGCTGCCGCCCGGCACTTCCCTGGCCGATACGGAAGCCACGGTAAAAGACATAACCCGGCGGCTGCGCGACGATCCGGCCGTCTCCCATACATTCGCCCGTATCGGCTCACCTGCCGGAAGTGCCTATACCGAGCCGGCCTATGCCGGGGAAATCCAGATAGTACTCAAGCCGGGTATCGCGGTTGACAGCCTGGATCAAATCAGACGAAGGCTGATCCGGAAAAGCCGCACAACCGGCGTCCAGCTTTCCATTGATACGCCGACAATCGAACGGGTGGGTGAAAGCCTTTCCGGCCTGCCGCAACCCTTTGTGATCCGGATTTTCGGCAGTCGGATAGAGACATTGCGCCAACTCTCTGAGAAGGTTGTCGGGCGGCTGCGCACGGTGCCTTCCCTCTCCGATATTTTCAACAATGACGCCTATCCGGTCACGCAATTGCAGATTCTGCCCAAACCTGCGGCGCTCACCGCCTACGGATTGACACCGGCTCAATTATATGATCAACTTGATCCCCTGCTGTCAGGCAAGGTGGTGGCCGAAGTGCCTGAGGGCAACTATCCGCTCGATCTCTACGTGCGCCTTGCCGGCGCCCCCGATCTTTCCTTACGGGCACTTAAAGCCCTGCCTATCCGGACCGCGGGATGGACACCGCTGGGAGAGATTGCCAACCTCAAGCTGGTTGCAACGCCAAACCAGATCCGCCATATTGACGGCGCCCGTGCACTGGAAATCCTGGCTACGCCCACCGGGTCGTTCGGCTCAACAATTACCGCGTCAAAGCGTGCACTGGCCGGGTTGACCCTGCCTTCAGGCTATCGTATCAACTTCGGAGGGCTGTACGCCGAACTCGAGAAGGCCGCTGTCGACCTCGGGATAGCCGCAATAGCTGCATTTCTTCTCATGGTCGGGATTTTGGTGTTACAGTTCGAAGGCCGGCTTGTTCCCGGCCTGCTGCTGTTGCAGATTCCGCTTGCCTTCACCGGAGGGGCGGCGGCATTGATTATCAGCGGAGTGGGACTGAACGCAACCGGCTTGGTGGCTTTTCTCACCCTGGTGGGTATCGGGCTGAACCATGGCATCGTGCTTCTCTACCGGGCCCGGCGCAACGAGGCGGAGGGGATGGCCCCGGAAGCGGCGGTCCGGGAAGCCGTGGAGGTACGTTTCCGGCCCATATTCCTCACCACACTCACGGCCATCCTCGGCATGTTGCCGACAGCATTGGGATGGGGACAGGGAGCGGCACCCGAACAGGGCCTGGCCGTGGTCATCATGGGCGGCATATTCTGGAGCGCACTGCTCAGCACCAACCTTATTCCCGCTCTGTACGTGCATTGGAGAAAGAAACCGGCAACTGCACGATAAAATATAAGTAACTGACTGTCATCTTAAATATGATTTGTTTGCTTTTTATGGGATGTCCCGATGTCCACATGATTATGGCAGCAAAGCGTAATTTAACAAAGGCGTAACAGCTTTAACCAGGGTCCTCCGCTTGCCCCCGTTAAATTCTTCGAAGAAGACGAGATCAGTTTATCCCGCTAAACTTGGCTGCATTTGTTTAACCGGGACGAATTTAACCGGAGTTGTCCATCGGTTTGCCTTTCAATCTCTTGCTTTTCGCATTTCCGCCTTTATTCGTCCCTCCTTCCAGCGCAGCGGTCTTCCCTCTTCCATCGGTTTACCTCCCGTCCTCCGTCGTCGTCTGCCTTCTGCGCTCCGCGCGCGATAGGTACCCCCCATCCGGACTTCATACCGTTTCCAATATTTTCTCTTGATTTCATTGGATTTTTTGCTTAATGAAAAACGAGCAATAATTTCTTGCTGAAACTGCAAAAATTGATCTTCTCCTGATACAATTATAACAGTCTGATATGAAAACGTTTATTTTCATTGATAAGATTTTCCTCTTGACAGGTTCGATGTATAGTACTATATTCCAATAAAGTGATATGGAGGATCCCGTGAAAGAGTTCTTAAAAGTCATGAAAGCCCTTTCCGATCCCAACAGGGTGAAAATCATAAAGCTGCTGCAGCAAAAGACCATGTGCGTTTGCGAGCTTCAGGCCGCCTTGAACATTTCACAGCCGAGCGTCTCCAAGCATCTGAAAATACTCGAAGAGGCCGGACTGGTTGATTATTATAAAGATGGCCTATGGGTGAACTATTATCTTTCCGATGGCCGACAAAGTCCCTATGCGGCCAGCATGATGGGGAACATTAGGCACTGGTTGAACGATGACCCCCAAGTGGCTGACCTGATCAAACAGGCACCGTCTTTAAATCGGACAGAAATCTGTAAGACGTAATTTTTTTTAATCTTTTCATATAGCTAAATATGCATATAAATATTTATTAACAACTTTAAATCGCTTGAATTTGTTTCAGACGAACGCCCTATTCAGAAGGAGAATGAAAAATGGGTAACGCAACCCTGGCCCAAAAAACACCGGCAGCGGTGAAAAAATCCGAAAGCATTGAAAACGAAGTCGAACCGAGTCTAATAGACTGGAAAGCCATTTGGAAACCGCTGAGCGTCATCGTCGGCGTGTTTATTATCTTTTTCTGGCTCCCCGTGGGCAGCAGCCGTTTCAACGGGGCCGTCATCGAGTCGCTGGCCCTTGCAAAGTGGTATGCCCAGGAACACGTGATCCTCTGCCTGGTGCCGGCCTTTTTCATTGCCGGCGCCATTGCCTGTTTCGTGTCCCAGGCCGCGGTCATGAAATACCTGGGTGCCGGCGCCAAAAAGGTCCTGGCCTATGGCGTTGCATCCGTATCCGGGTCCATCCTGGCGGTCTGTTCCTGCACGATCTTGCCGCTTTTTGCAAGCATCTGGAAGCGGGGCGCAGGGCTCGGACCGGCCATTGCATTTCTCTATTCCGGCCCGGCCATCAATATTCTGGCCATTGTGCTGACCGCCCGGGTTCTCGGGCTTCCCATCGGCATCGCTCGGGCGGTAGGTGCCATATCCTTTAGTATTATCATCGGCCTGATCATGCATTTTCTGTTTCGAAAAGAAGAAGCAGCCAAAGCCCAGGCAGCATTGCATATGCCCGCGCCGGAAGTCCAGCGTCCTTTGTGGCAAAATGTGATTTATTTTGCCGTCATGGTGTTTATTCTTATTTCGGCCACTTGGGGCAAATCCGCCGAACCCACGGGCCTTTGGCATGCCATTTACGGCATGAAGTGGGTGATGACCGGTTTTTTTGCACTGATCCTGGGCGCACTTCTTGTAATTTGGTTCAAAGTTAAAGCCTATAAAGTCGCTTTAGCCGGGGTATCTGTTTTGGTTCTGGCCCTTCTTTTCCCGAACGAGCCCCTCATCGCTTTTTCAACCGGCATTATCGGGCTGGTATGGATGATCACCACCACCCGCGGAGAGACCGAAAACTGGTTTTTGTCTACCTGGGATTTCACCAAGCAAATCATGCCGCTGCTTTTTGCCGGCGTGCTGGTTGCGGGACTGCTTTTGGGAAGACCAGGTTCAGAAGGACTCATCTCGTCGAAATGGGTGAGTAGCCTGGTGGGCGGAAACTCCATCTGGGCAAACCTGTTTGCTTCTGTTTCCGGTGCATTCATGTACTTTGCCACGCTGACCGAAGTTCCGATTTTGCAGGGACTTCTCGGATCGGGCATGGGCCAAGGCCCGGCACTGGCGCTGCTTCTTGCCGGTCCGGCGCTGAGTCTGCCGAACATGCTGGTGATACGAAGCGTGATGGGAACCAAAAAGACCGTTGCTTTTGTTTCTTTAGTCATCATCATGGCCACCATCAGCGGAATGATCTTCGGGCATTTTTATGCATAGATTCGGACAATATGAATTAATTCATCACCTCGGAGAAGGAAACGATTATGCAGGAAGATAAAATAACACGGATCAACGTCGGTGGACAAGCGACGGGAATCATCGGCTTGAAACCGATTTTAGAACAAATTGCTATAGAGTTTAAAGGTAGAACCGAGGATGAAATCAAGGCCGAACTTTTAAATCGGTTGTCAAAAAAAAATTATATTAGCAGCAGAACCAGGGATTTGTATGGTCAGGCATTTTTAAGAGAATACAATAAGTTCGTCGGAGAACCTTTTGAAGACGCCGATGACGGCGGGCTGGAGATTAAAGTTTTAGGAGTGGGATGTCCCCGATGTGAAAAACTCGAACAGGATCTCATGGCGATGATGGCTGAGCTCAATATTGCCGCCGGACTCGAACATGTTCGGGACCCCATAGAAATCGCCAGCTACGGCGTTATGGGTTCACCGGCGTTGATCATCAATGGAGAGGTAAAGGCCGTAGGCTCTGTTCCGTCAAAAAACAAACTTAAAGAATGGTTAATTGAGGCGACTCAACGTTAAACATGATATATTCTAAGCGCCAAAGGAACAATTCAGCGAGTTCCCCATTTAAAGATTTGGCGAAACCTGAAAGGAGAAAGATATGGACATTAAAGTGCTGGGCCCTGGATGCCCGAAATGCAAGCAGACCGAAAAGAATGTAAAAGATGTTGTTTCTGAAACCGGCGTCGACGCTACGGTTGAAAAGGTCACCGATGTCATGGAGATTGCCGAGTACGGCGTTTTCGGAACTCCTTCGGTTGTCATCGATGGCGAAGTTAAAAGCGTCGGCAAGATACCGACTAAAGACGAAATCAAAACCTGGATCCAACAATAAAAAAACAGGATAGAATCGGAGGCAAAGAAAATGGCGAAAGAATGCTGTACATCCGGAGGAAATATCATGATCCTTTCCTGTTCGGGGGGATCAAATGTCGGTCAACTGAGTAACCAGGCCGCCATTGAACTGACCCAAGAAGGATTTGGAAAGATGTTTTGCCTGGCGGGTATCGGTGGTCATTTGGGCGGGTTTGTTCGATCTGCTAAAGATGTTCCTGGCATGGTCGCCATTGACGGCTGTGAGGTGGGCTGTGCCAAAGCGATTTTAGAGCATGCGGATATTCCGACAAAAAACTACCTGGTTTTGACGGATCTGGGAATTGAAAAAAATAAGGATTTTAATTTGAAAATAGATGATATCCGGAAAGTCAAAGCGGCAATCAAGTCTGTTTGTGAGTAAGAAGCCTTAAATAAAGTTGCTGCAAACAACCCCGGCTCATGCCGTGTATAAGGAGCTACTTTTGTGAAAACACGACGATTGATGATTCGTTTTCCATTATTGATAAGTTTGTTTTTGCTCATTTTGATGTCAGGGAATGTTCGGGCCGATGATTTCAGAGATCTTCCGGTTAAAGGAATGG